>CAZQUW010000018.1:12011-24311 GCA_964596215.1 uncultured Planctomicrobium sp.
ACCGCGGTGGGCTTATGCCCGTCGGCGATCAGATGATCGATATTGGCCACTTCTTGTTCCAATCCACCCGGATTCGTGGCGGCTGACAGATGCTGCAGATCGGGCCCCAGGAACCCGGGACCAAACTTCGCCTCTAATCGCTCCACGAGCGTCTGGACGATATCGAGCGACAGGACCAATGCCTGCTCAAGTTGACGAATGCGTTTTTCGTGGGTCTGATCCGGAACCGGAATGATCATGGGAACAAACATTTTCGTGCCTGCAATTGTGCGATGGGACGCCGGAGTCAGCGTATCACAAATTGGCAACCGTGGCGGATTCGCTTATGGACGCGACGCCTCCAAGTAGTCGCAACTGATTCACTTGCCAGCCGTCGGACGAGTCGCCGACATGTATTCACTCAGAGTTTCTAGATTCCGGCTGAAGACGTCGCTCGAGATGTACCGAAACGATTTCGCAAACTTCGGCTGCCCTGCCAGCCGCTCACCGGCATAGGTGGAAATCCAGCGGCCCTCTTTATCCAGGCTGGCGATGATGGGGCGTACAGACCGGTCTAAATCCAGCACTGACGGTGCCTTGCCGCTTCGTGTGCCTTCGCCCATTGCCAGGAGGTCTCGCTGAATCTCGTCGAAACGGGCCTGCTGTTTCCAGCCATAATGTTCCGGCGCGGTCCTGTCGTCATAGGTCAGCTGATAGTTGGCATCCATGTATAATGGCTTGTTGGTTTTCAGCTCCAGGTACCGGGGAATGCTGCCGTCAGGCAACAGGCAGGTATTGAAGTACTTCAGAGCTCTCGGAATCGGTTGCAGGTACTTTTTGTCACCGGTTGCCGCAGAGACCTTAATCAGGGTCTGCATCGCATCCTGCGATTCCCAGCCGGTAATCGCGGGGGGCTCGAATTTACGGGCCCAGATCGGAATCATGTCAGTGTTGTATTGCTGGCACCACCCGGGTTGCGGTTCAGGCATCTGGGCCAGGATCAGAAAGTCCCCCAGCTTGCGAAGGGCGTCGAGATATCGCTGGTCTTTGTAGATCCGATGGGCAGCCAACAGCACGTCCGACACCGTACCGGCGAGGCCATCATTCAGGGTGTAGCAATCCCAGTAGTTCTTGACCCGTCCCTCGGTCTTCCAGTCATAATCCGGATACTTGGCTTTCAGCACCGGCAGCGGTTTGACCGGACCAGTCCAGACCTGGGGAAATCCACCATTCGGAAACTGGGCTTTCAGCAGTGCTGCGAGTCCATAGGTGGCGGCTTCGTGGATGGCCGCGTGTTTGAATTCCAGCGCTTCGTCCGCCAGCATCAGCATGGTGAGCGCCGACTGGGTCTGGCCGTCATCCAGCGAGGAGTTATTCATACTCCCCCCTTTGCCATTTCGATACTGGCCCAGGCGTTTGGCTGGCGTAAAATGTACCACTTGCGTCCATCCACCAGACTGCAGCTGACCGTAGACGAGCGCCTCGGCGGTCTCGCGGGCTGCGTCACGGAACAGCGGATCGCCGGTCGCGGCGTAGGCTTTCAGGTAGGCCATGCCCACCGTGGGAGTGCCCGGCGGCTGCACGAAGATGGTATCAGCCGACGCCTTCCCTTCACCCCACCGCTGGGAGAGATCCGAGCTGTAGTAGTAGACATAGCCGGAATGGCTCGCCACCTTGTTGCGATAAAATTCAGTCGCCTGCTGCATGGTCCGCAAGACGCTTGGCCGCAGGTCTGCCCGAGTTTGACCGGAAGGTTGATCAGCGCGAGAAACCACGCTGATGATCAGGCACAAGCAGACCACGATTGACCGCATCTTCGATCCTCCCGGCGACACTTCGAACCGTCTGCGGCAGTGATCTATCCCCCGAACAGCCGCTTCCACAACCCCTTCTTCTGTTCCTGGGGTGCAACTTCAGTTTCGGTGTTCGGTTTGTCCGAGCTGGCTGCCGCCGGCTGCGGCGAATCGTCGGTCGTGGTGAACGCCAGGTAGAAGTATTCCAGGTTGTCGACATTGCCATCCATCAGGCGTTTGAAAACCTTGCCGATGGGATTGCAGAACTTGGCTGGAGGGAGCTCCACCACCAGCGGGAATCCCGAGATGTCCTTCATGGCCGTTTCGGCGGCCAGCCTCCATTGCCCGTTCGCATTGCGGACAAATACCTCACCGACATAGCAGCCGAAGGCGAACAGCGACTCCCCGACCTGTTGCGGGCTGGCCCCGTCCTGGCGCAGCCCATCGATAATCTGGTCGACTTTGGCGAGGCTTTGCGGAGTGTAATCGAGGTCGAGTTGCGAAATGTTCCGCGCGGCATCGACTGCCATCTGAGCATGCAGGGGGGCACCCTCCGGAGTCGGGGGATGTTCGAGTTGAAGTTCCATGATGAAGTCAGCTCGCGAAGGTTTCGTAAGGATCATTTCTACGGCGGCCGTGCCGTAGCTCGCTGGTGACAGGAGGGTCAATTCCCAATCTGACGATGCATCTTAATTAATGCACACTTCCCAACCAATAGCCGTTATGGATTTCTGGCGTTCAATGCGGCACGGCAAGAAACTGTAAACTGTCCTGCTCCAGATCGAGCAAGGCCACGGAGAACCGCGGTGCTCGATACAGGGCACCCGGGTTGATTCGCCGAACGGA
Source organism: uncultured Planctomicrobium sp. (assembly GCA_964596215.1). GTDB lineage: Bacteria > Planctomycetota > Planctomycetia > Planctomycetales > Planctomycetaceae > JAKFVC01. The sequence goes on from CAZQUW010000018.1 coordinate 14,630, forward strand.
ACCTTCCCGAAAGTCGTGCGGCAGGTGTGAATGCCCGGACAGAAGATAGTCAGGCCCGTCAGTCAACACCCGACGTAGATCCGTCGTCAGGTGCCCATGAACGACCCCGATCCGCTTGCCCGCCAACTCAATGATGCCACCCCAATCCAGACATACGGCACCAGAATCTGCAGCAGCCTGTCTCAGGAACGAGACATTATCGCAGTCATTGTTACCGAAGACGAAGTAGCACGGCAGCACGGAACAGGCCGCAATAATCGGAGTTTCGATGACATCTCCGCAGTGGACCAGTGCCTCGGCCCCCGCGGCACGCAGTATCTCCACCGCGGCCATGGTCCGTGGCAGCTGATCGTGGGTGTCAGAGAGGATTCCGAGCAGCATGTTACCCTTACTTTGGATCTTTTCACGGCAGCATAGTATCTGCCGGATTCCGGGAATCGATCCTGCATAATCATCGATAACGCCGCACCTGCCCAGACGCGATCAATGTGAACTGTCTCATCGACCTATCAGTGAACGGGATACGGTCCCGCCGCAAATTTCTGTGGGTGATAACCTTTCGAGCCGATTACGCGGCTCAGTTGGCTTCCCGGGTCCTCACCCGCGATCAATTGATTCAGTACCGTGCGAAAGTCGTACCGGGGATTCCAGCCAAGATCCTGTCGGGCCCGAGCGTTCACGTAGACGCGGTCGAGGCTGGGAAACATCTTCCAGCCCCGTGACGCATACGTCGCGGAGTAGTCCGGAAACAATCTCTGCACGACTCCAGGCGCATGCATCCGCAATTCCAGGAGATCTTCGCGATTAAAAGGAGTCGTCGCACTGATGATGTAGCGACCGAAGCCAATCGACGCCGCCCGCTCCAGCGCCAGCAAATGAGCATTGACGGCGTCCTCCAGTTCGACTCGGCGATAGAGGTACTCGTTTGCCTTGGAGTTCCCGTCGGCATACTCCTCTCGGGTGGCCTGCTGGTCATCTTCTTCCGGAAAGAAGCGGGAAGTTCTCAAGATTAAACAAGGGAGCCCGCGATCGCGATGCATCAACTCGCACAGGTTCTCGGCCGCCAGTTTGGTGACCCCGTAAATATTCTTCGGTACGGGCACCACCTCCTCCGTAATCCACGCTGCCGGCGCACCCGGTTGCGGTGTCAGGGCCCTGCCAAACGTGCTTGTGGTGCTCGTAAAGATGAAACCACGCACGCCCACTGCGACCGCAGCTTCCAGCAGATTCAACGTCCCCGTGATGTTCGTATCGACAAAATCCTGCCGGGAATGCGTCGCCACGTGGGGTTTGTGCAGGGTCGCCGTGTGCAACACTGCGTCGACACCTTCCAGGCAGCGCTGCACAAACAGGGGATCAGCAATAGTTCCCGTGTGTGTGGTGAATGGGGACGGCAGGATGTCGATCCCCAGGACATCGTGGCTCGACGTCTGCAAAGTGCGGATCAGCGCTTCGCCGAGATGACCCGCGCTGCCTGTGATCAAGATTCTCATGCTCGCTCTGGCACTGCCCTGATGTGCTTGAAATTCTCCCCGTGAGTCATTCGTGGGGCCATTGGAGATAGACACTCACATGGAACTAAGGTTCGCGTGTTCTGAATGTGTCATGCGGACTCCGCGGTCTGCCAGAGCGCGCTTCGTGCCCGGATGGCAGCCGTCTAAACGCCCTGTTACTCCGAGTAGATCTTCAAGAAGTAGAATGTCGACAGGACCAGTCCGATGGCGACGACGGCGTAACGCACCAGTTTTTTGTCCAGACGGCGAGCGATGCTTGCCCCCAGGTAACCTCCAATGATGGCTGAGACAATCATCGGTACCGCCATGCTCCAGTTCACTTTGTCGAGCCAGATAAACAACACCACCGAGACCCCATTGATCGCCGAGGCGAGGATGGTTTTGACGCCGTTCATCCGGTGAATGTCCGAGATCCCCATCAGCGCCAGGGCGCTCAGCATCAGGATGCCGATTCCGGCACCAAAGTAACCGCCGTACAACGCCACCAGGAATTGAAACGCAATCAACCCCACCTTCAAGCCGACCGAGGGAGCAGCGTGCGGTTTGCCAATCCCCGTCCACTGCGAGATTGCTGGCTGCAACAGGAACAGTGTCGTGGCAGTCAGGATCAACCACGGGACCAGGCGTTGGAACTCTTCAGGATCGCGCTGGGCCACCAGGCAGGTGCCGATGATCCCGCCGATCAATGAGGGAATAATCAGTAACCTGATCCACGGTCCCGTTCCGGCCAGTTCGCGCCGATAGCCCCAGATGGAAGCAATCGACCCGGGACACAGCGCAACGGTGCTCGTGGCGTTGGCCATGACCGTGGCGGCGGCACTTGGGCCCAGTACGAGTGTCAGGGCGGGAAAGGTCAACAGCGTGCCCCCGCCAGCGACCGAATTCACGATCCCTGCCAGCACTGCTGACGAACATAAGATCGCTAGCTGAGTAAGATCAGTAGTAATTGTCAGATTCCCAGTTGCCAGTGGATCAATCAGAACGTCACGCCCCGGTTGCTCAGTTTTCCGGCCGCTCAAATTTAAGAAGAAACCATCTTGGTTGCGGCCGTCAGGTCGGCGACGCAGTGTCATCCATCGCGATGCCGCGAGCAAGTCTCGCACTGCCGTACCGCTCATGAGTCCCACCACACAGTGAGTCCCATTCTGCTTACGACCCCGGCGGCTGGCTGGCGAGTTGCACGAGTGCCTCGCGCACACGCGCGATTTGCTCGGGGTTCACCGTCAAATAGCGATGCCGCCCGGTCGGGGTGTCAGCGAACTGCGTGATCTGCTTGTCATCCACCGTGATCGTGCCGTGGGGTGACAAGCCAAAGTAGCCCCGCTCGGGACGCACCGCATACAGCACACTGGTCAGGTCCCACGTCTGTCGGTCATACGGCATTTTCTGATAGAGGCCATAGGCTTCCCGAAGGGGATGGTGCTTCACATAGCGATAATCGTTCTCAATGCTCTGGGCGGGATATGTGATGGCGTTGCCAATTTCAAACCCGCTGGCCACGATCGGGGTGGGCCAGTTCTGAAAGATATTGGTTGCCGCAGGGGCATCGACATAGACGTTGTATTCCTTAGTGCGGTCTTTCACGGCGAAATTGCCGGCCATCATCGACAGCAGCCGGCATTTGGCCGCGACCAGTTCGCGTCCGGTCAGTGGCGAGTGTTGATCGGCGGGCGTATCGAGCAGGCGGGAAATATTGGTCGAGAACCCGACGACCACCAGTACGACCGACTTGTCCGGCTGCTGGCCTAACAGCTGACGCAGCAAGCCGGTGGCCTCGGGGGCATCTTTGCCGCTGGCCAGATCATGCGGATAGCGCAGCTGACCATCGTCTGCGGCCAGCGCCGGTTCCTTGATATAGCGACTGTCTTCGGGAGTCGGGCCTTTTCGCACGACCCCGATGGGAATCTTACCCCGGCCATAAAACGTATTGACCAAATCGCAGAAGGGGCCGGCGAATTCGTTGTCCTTGCTGACCGTCACCGCCAGCAACTGACACTCACCGCGGCTTTGCAGGGCATGAATCACCCCCAGCGCCAGGGCATCATCAATGTCGTTGCCCATGTCGGTGTCGAAGATCAACCGGACCGGTTCCCGGGGCGCGGGCTCGGCAGCCGTGATCGATGCTGACTGAGGGGCGGCGACCCACAATCCGGCCACAACGACGCACCATCCCCAGCAGTGAAAATACGTGTGATTCATGCACAACTTCCTTGGCCAATTGGTTTTGAGCGTCTGACCGCCCGGCTGCTCGCCCCACCATCGCGGGCGGGTGGGACGATTGTAATGCGAATCTGGAGATCCCGGCAGGCTGGTGGCCCATCCGGGAACTGAACCCCCAACGAACGCCGATCGAGCGAACCAGACACATCGGAGATTGACCATTGATTGATCAGACTGATAGACTTTACTTTATACTTGTAATTTTATCTCTGTAATGTCTTGAGTTGCCTGGCGCTCGGCGGCATGACGTGTCGTCACATTAGTTTTCATTGAAAGGTATCCCATGCGAACATCTCGAAAATCGGGCTTCACCCTGATTGAATTGCTGGTGGTCATCGCCATCATTGCCGTGCTGATTGCCCTCTTGTTGCCCGCCGTGCAGCAGGCTCGCGAAGCGGCTCGGCGTTCGCAATGCAAGAACAATCTCAAGCAGCTGGGACTGGCCTTCCATAACTATCACGAGATTTACAACGTGTTTCCGAATGGCAGCCACCCCACCCCGACTTATGTTGGCGGGGGATATCATATGGGCTGGGCTCCTAAAATCTTCCCTCAACTGGATCAGGCGACTCGATTCAACGCGATGCAGGCACTGGCCGCGGACCCCATTCAAAACCTGGCACCGTGGCGTTTTGATACCGCCCCCCACAACGGGGCGTCGCCCATCTGGGGGCCGATTCCGGTGCTGGCATGTCCCTCGTCGGCCCTGGGGGCGGGCAGCCCCGATATTACCTCTTTTGCCTGGACTGTCGGGCAAGGTGCACTGCACTATCGTGGCTGTGCAGGGCGCATCGAAGACGTCACCAATCCCTCGGACTCATCGACCTACCAATGGTCCAACTCCGGCATGATTTATCCTCATAGTAAGGTTCGGCTGGCAGATGTGACTGATGGAAGTTCCAACACAGTTCTGCTTGGCGAGTCCTCCTCATCCCAGGGGTGGTCTGCCGCCAGCAAGTCGGGCTGGGGTGGGATTCAGCCCTGGACCTGGGGCATGTACTGGTATTCTGATAATCGACGACTGATGATTGACTCGAAAAACTTGTCATTTCCAATCAACTACAAAGGCAGCTTTGGCGAGAATTCGACCCCGTTTACCAGCTTCCATACGGGTGGTGCCCATTTCCTGCTGTCTGACGGGGCCGTGCGTTTTGTGAGTGAAAACATCAGCCTGTTGACTCTCAAGCAACTGTCGACGCGTGGTACGGGCGAAGTTGTGGGCGAGTTCTAGGAACCCTGACAAAACCGGTTGTGGGAAGTTCAGAACCGTGGCCTTTCACGCGGCTCTGCACTGACACAGAGGTTTTATGAGCGCTTAACTAAGACTTCGTGCCCGACAGGACGGGCGATGTCATTTCCGTGCCGGGTTGGCCGTATGGCCTGGCCACTTCTCTTTCAATGATGGACCGATCGGCGCGACGTGGGTTCGCGTCGCCGTCCGTTCAATTTATGGAATCTCAGGTATGCAGTTTTCAGTGGTGTCAGGGCTCCGGCGTGAAATCATGGGCCTTTGTCTGGTGGCCGCCTGCGTCTTGAATGCGGGATGCGGCAAGAAGGGCGAACACCCGACGGCCAGGGTTCAGGGTAAAGTCACGCTGAATGGCGATCCCTTGAAATTTGGGTCACTGTTGTTTGTCCCGGAAGGGAATTTTCCGAGCGCTGAAGGGAACATTCGGCCCGATGGCACCTACGATCTGGGGACCTATGACACGGCCGACGGCGCGGTGATTGCCAGGCACAAGGTCATGATTACCGCACGCATTGCCGCTGGTGCGGCGTTGCCGGAAGAAGCTGTCAAAGGGGCGGCGGGCACCGTCTCCGCCATCCCCGAGCGTTACGGAGATCTGGAAAAATCAGGGCTGGTGGCCGATGTGAAGGCGGGCACGAATACCATCAATTTTGAACTGGTCAGTGCCGCCCCCAAATCGGCCGAATAGTGCCCTGTCAAACCTGAAAGTCGGGTGTCGCTGGCTCGGCCAGTGCTGCGTCATCAGTGCGGTGTCACCAGTGCTGCGTCATTTGGTGCTTGCTGGCCGCGGCATGCCTTGTCTGCCGCGGCCCTTTGTCTCTCCAATGTCATAAAACTTAAGACAGTTCCTGGATCTGTCCCGGGAACAATTTGGCCCGGACCCGGCGTTCGATCGCCCGCAGTACGACTTCGTCGCTGGGGTATGGCGACTCAAACGCCGGCCGCAGGGAAATCGGAATATCGTCCATACGATACACGGTCCCCGGGGTATTGATGCCGTAGGTCGCCGTGGTGAAATGGACGGTTGCCGACTTGGCCGTATCGCTCAGTTTGGGATCGAGGCAGACCACGGGAATTTTCCGCAAATGGTCGCGCGCCGGCTGGCTGAAGTTGGACATCGGGTCGGATGCCACAATTAACGCCGCGTCTGCCTCACCACGCGCCAACGTATCCGACGTCGTAAATTCGCCCGGGTTGAACCGGGGGTAGCCCCGATTCAAGTTCACGCCGAACGGGTAGCCGGTCGTCCACGAGACCACATTATCGGCCCCCGTGACGTTGCCATGTCCCCGCATCGGCTTGGCGGTGAAACGCGTGTATTTATTCATGTCGCGGGCTAGTCCCAGGACCGCCTCGCTGTTGATGTGCTTGCCGCGGGTCATCGTCAGCCCCATGCCGAACAGGATCACGCCAAACTTCGCGGCTTTCATCCGGGCGACAACGTCTTTCAGGACCTCCAGCTTAATACCGGTCGTCTCTTCTACACTCGGATCGACATACACTCCCTTGGCCAGGGCCCGCATGGCCCAGGCGAGCTCAAAATCGGACTTCGGTTTGACTTGCAGAAAGATGTCGGCCGCCTTGGCACTCTTCGTCTTGCGGACGTCAATCAGCACCGCCGTGCGGTCTTTGCGACCGTTAGGCAGGAACTCACCCTTGGGCATCAGGCTGTACTTGGTGAAGTGCCGCGGATGGCTTTCGGCCGGGTTGCCCCCCCAGAAAATCAGGAAGTCGGCCCGGTTCTTGATTTCACCCAGCGAACAGGTGACCTCGCCGACCCCTTGAAACGCCATGCCCGACGGACCGTGACACACCGATGTCGTCGTATCAACGGTCCCGCCGATCCAGTCGGTAATGGCCAGGGCCACACGCTGGGCTTCGCACGTGGTATCAGACAGCCCATAGGTAATCGGAAAAGTGGCATTGGCCAGGATGTCCGCGGCCCGCTCCACGGCTTCCTCGAATGACACCTCGCGGCCATCAATCGTGGCCATCGGGCTGTCTTCAATGTGATGGTTAAAGAACCACGACTTGCCGAGCACGCAGGCATTCTTCGCCTTCGTGATGCGATTGTTCTCGACCGTCAATTCCATGTCGTCACAGACACAACCGCAAAAGGTACACGTGGCATCCTTGATGATCTTCAAGTCGGTCGTCGGAACGGCCGGAGCTTCTGCGATACTCATGAGATCCCTTTGTCGTTGCGGTGAGCACTACTGCAATGGAAACAAGAGATGCTGACAGAGACTTCCGCCTGTCAGCCCCGGCCGTCAGTCAGACCGGGGGAGTTCCTTCAAACTTTTCGACGAACACTTCCATGCCCTTGCTGGTCGGCATGCCGCTGCCATGAGTCTCTCCGTCCATGAGCTGACTCGATTTGTCTCCATAGCTGATAAACGCCAGCCCCGGGGGGCATTCCTCTTTTGCCGACTTGCAGCCGACAGTCACCGAGCCGTTTTCATTCCACATACGCACTCGATCACCATCTTTGACCCCCAGTTTCAACATGTCGCCGGGGTGGACGAGCAAGGTGTTGATCTCGTCCTGATAGTCAGCACTGTACTTACCTTCGTTCAGACCTGTTCCCTGGCGGCTGGTCCGGCCGGGGATCAGGATAAATGTTTCAGGCATGAGGGTTTCCGTCCGGCAAGTTGTCGAGCACAAAACAAAACTTGATTGTGGCGTGCCCGCTGAGATCGGTCAATTCTTATTTGTTGCAGATCAGGAACTCAGGAACTTGCCCCCCCGGTGTGACGCTTAGACTGCGGTTTTCGGATTCTCAACCAGCCCGGCCGAATCCTGCATATAAGTCTGGCCCTTGTAAGTCCATGCTACCGGGATGAACAGCAACGCAGCCAGCAACATCAGGCCGGTAAAGAACCAGTGGTAGTTGGCCCCCTGCAGCGCACTGGCGACGCTTTTGTTGCCCGAGATGAACTCGTTGATGAGCGCGGTGAAGACGTTGCCGAATGAAATCGACAAGGTATTCATCGACATGATCAGCGATTTCATCGATGGCGGGGCCTGGGTGTACGAAAACTCCAGGCTGCTGAAATAGGCCATGATCTCGGCGGTTGTGATGAGCACATAGGCCCCGATCTGCCACCAGATACTGAGTGTGTCCCCCGCCTGCAGGCGGACTTCGATCCAGCCCGACAAGGCGAATGCGGCCACGGCAAAAAACAAGCCAACGCTCATTTTGCCGAGCGCGGTGACTTTGAAGAACCGTTCGCAGAAGGGGTAGATGACATAGGTAAACAGCGGAATAAAAATCATCACGAGGATGGGGTTCACGACCTGCAATTCTGATGACGTCAATTCCGAACCGAACACGTGTCGATCCATCCGTTCGGCCTGCAGCACCCAGACCGAACCGGTCTGGTCGTACAGCGACTGAAAGACCGACAGAAACAAGTAAATCACCGACAGCCGCAACAAAATCCGGCGCCCTTCCGGACTCCAGGACTCCTTCAAGAAGGTCGCACCGCGCGCGGGGATGTGCACGTAGCGATTGCGGCCCCACCAGAAGACGTACGTCGCCACCCCCATCAGGATGGCCGGCAGTCCAAACGCGTAACTTGGCCCGTACCAGACCAGCAAACGTGGCGTGATCAGTGTCGAAAAGGTCGATCCGAAATTGATCGAAAAGTAGAACCAGCCATACACCCGCTCCAGCAGGTGTTTATTCGCCGCGCCGAATTGATCACCCACGTGAGCCGACACACATGACTTGATTCCGCCCGAACCCAGGGCAATCAGCCCGAGGCCCACAAACAGCCCCAGCCGCGTTTCATCGACGGCTAAAGCCAGGTGCCCGAAGCAGTACAGCAACGAGAGCCAGACGATCGTCCGATACTTGCCCCACCACAGGTCAGCCAGCAGGGCCCCGAGGACCGGAAACGCATAATTCGCCGCCGAGAACCAGTGGTAATAGGCCGTCGCATCGACGCCGCTCATCGGGGCCTTGTGCCCTTGCGCATCGAGCAGGTACTGCGTCATGTAGATCGTCAGAATGGCCTTCATGCCGTAGTAGCTGAACCGCTCGGCAGCTTCATTCCCGACGATATACGGGATGCCCGGCGGCATGGTCGTGGAAGGCACTGGTGCCGTCAGGTAGGTGGGTTTGCTCATTGATCAGGGCTCTCATGACGTAGGGACGAGCGCGCTATCGGGATCGGGAGGGCATTGTTGTTCGAGCGGTCAGGTCTTCCAAGTCTCGACCGAGTCTGGGGAATTCTGAAACCAGACGCAACGCAAACCGCGGGTTTTTTGGAATCCGGACCCGTCGGCTGCGCGGCGTCAGTCAGGCCCATGCACCGCGGGACCAATCTCTGCGTTCGTCCCGAACTGACACGCAATAGTTTGCGCGTTCTTTGCTCCCTTTGGACTGACGTGCCTGTTTTGTCTTGCGTGAAATGGTTGTAAGTAGAATTAAATAAAGCAGTTGCGGCGGTTTATTAGTCCAGCGAGTAGACTTCCGTCCGTGACTGGTGTGCGTTGTTCCCTTCGCTCTCCTTGCCCCCTTCTCTATGTAGGATGGCCGCCCTCGGCCGTCCCGATTCTTCACCGTACATGGCGGCGCCCCTTGGCACTCGCGACCGGTCGTCGGCGTCCTGTTTGTGACACGCAATCGTGATCACTTCAACAGACGACGGCCGAGGGCGACCATCTTAGGGACACGCAATTTCTTTGGTCCCTT
>CAZQUW010000018.1:24411-41465 GCA_964596215.1 uncultured Planctomicrobium sp.
CAGGACCCTGATCACATCCATTTTCTGAGGCCAGTCGCCACCCGGGGAATCTCCTGATCCCACGAGATTCAGCATTACGGGTCGATCCGAAATTCTTGAGCGACACCCAAGCCCAGATGCTCCAGGCGATTGGGGTGCAAGGCCGGACGCAATGGGCGCCCCCGAACTGGCGCGCAGGTCAGGGACCCGGCAATTGGTGGAGAACTCCAGGAAGTGCTATTCTGCGTGACCTGGAATTTCTTTCCCGTCGAATTGGTTTGACGAGAAATTTCTGGCTCTGATCTGGACGATCATGGTGTATCGCGGACGAATCGCCCCGACCCCGACCGGGCATTTGCACCTGGGACATGCCCGGACTTTCTGGATCGCGCAGCAGCGCGCCCAGCAGGCTGGCGGTACGTTGATCCTGCGGGACGAAGACCTCGATCGAGACCGCTGTCGTCCCGAATTTGCCACGGCGATGCTGGAAGATTTGCACTGGTTTGGTCTGCGCTGGCAGGCCGGGCCAGATTGTGGTGGACCGCAGGCTCCCTACCGTCAAAGTGAACGATTGCCGCACTATTTAGAAGTGTGGCGAAGACTGGCCGCGCTGGGGGATATTTATCCCAGCCCGCAGTCTCGCAAGGACGTGCAGCAGGCCCTCGCGGCCCCCCACGAGGAAGATGCGGAACCCCTGTTTCCCGTCGAATTTCGGCCGCCGGCAGGGACTGGCCAGGGGGCCACGGAACCGGCCGGCGTCAATTGGAGGTTTCGCGTTCCAGATGGTGAGGAAATCGTCTTCATAGACGGACAATGCGGCGAAGTCCGGCGGATCTGTGGAGTCGACTTCGGTGATTTTCTGGTCTGGCGCAAGGACGGATTCCCCTCATACGAGTTAGCCGTCGTCACCGATGATCACCTGATGGGCATCACGGAAGTCGTCCGGGGTGAAGATCTGTTAACCTCGACCGCCCGGCAGTTGCTGCTGTACCGCGCGCTGGGTTGGGAACCGCCGTCATTCTTTCACTGCCCCCTCGTGCGCGACGCGCAGGGAGTTCGCCTGGCCAAGCGAAATCAGGCGTTATCGCTCCGCACACTTCGCGAACAGGGACGAACTCCCGAAGACCTGCGGATCGAACTGGGCCTGTAGCCTGAATCTCACGAGTCGGGTGCATTCCCTACAACTGGAGTCCCCGCATTGAGCACGAGAGTCTACCCACGCGCCAAAACCTGCCGGACCAAAGAATTGACTCAAACTTGGCGCGCGGCGAAAAATCATGTAAATGTTCTTTGATCCGATCCGCTCAGCGGCTACGATAAAGTAGTGAAACCTACCTCGCGATCTGCCCGTTACATGCCTGCCCCTGTGAGGAGTGCCCCGCCATGTTCAGCTTTTTGACTGGTCAAGACTCAAACTGCGAAAACTTCCAGCGCCGTGAATTCTTACAATTGGGTGGTCTGGCCGCATTGGGGCTCAATCTGCCCTTCGTCATGCAACAGCAGGCCCGGGCGGAGGCCTCCCGCCGCAAAGATACCAACGTGATCCTGATCTGGACCCAAGGGGGTACCAGCCATCACGATACGTTCGATCCCAAGCCCGAAGCGCCCGCCAATGTGCGTGGCAGCTATGGCTTTATTAATACTGCGGTGCCGGGCGTGCAGTTCACGGACATCGTCCCGCGCATGGCGAAAGAATTGAACCGGTTCGCCGTTTTGCGTGGCTGGAATCCGCAGAATGGCAGCCATGGGACCGCTGACGCGTGGGTGATGTCAGGCCGGAAGTTCAATCCGGCTGTGATCTATCCGACCTACGGTTCCGTGGTCAGTCAGCAACACGGCTTCAAGACCGCCCTGCCCCCCTTCGTGCAGCTCGGTAACGCGATTGACCATCGATTTGGCGGCGGCGTGGCCGGGTACCTGGGAATGGAACACAACCCGTTCGAGATCATGGCTGATCCGGGGGCACCCCAATTCACTGTCCGAGATATTACGCCGCCGGCGGGGATCTCGATGACTCGTGTTTCACGACGCAAGCAAATGCTGTCGGCGATCGACGGTCTGCAGAAAAAGGCCGATTTGCAGCCGGAAGCGTTCGGTGCCCTGGATGAACATTACCAGGCCGCCCTGAATATGATTACCGCTCCGGAAACCAAGCGAGCGTTTGACCTCGAGCAGGAAGATCCGCGACTGCGAGACCGCTACGGTCGCAATAAGTTCGGTCAGAGCCTCCTGCTGGGGCGTCGCATGCTGGAAGCGGGCGTGCGATTCGTGACCGTCACCGACGGGGGCTGGGATACGCATGCCAATAACTTTGAATCGCTCAAGGACCGCCTGATTCCACGCATGGATCAGGGGATTCCCGAATTGCTGATCGATCTCGAACAGCGCGGGATGATCGACAATACGCTGGTCGTCTGGCTGACCGATTTCGGCCGGACTCCCAAGATCAACTCGGCCAGCGGCCGCGATCACTGGGCCTCGGCCGGATTCGCGATCATGGCCGGAGCGGGCGTGCCTGGCGGATCTGTGCTGGGTGTCACCGACGAAGAAGGTGGCCGTCCGATTAAAGACGAATACCTGTCGCAGGATATTGCCGCCACGATTTACGAAAAACTGGGGATTCCTCACGACCTCATGTTGAGCAACCCGCTGGATGGCCGCCCGATGATGTTGAACGAAGGCCGAGTCATCAAGGAATGGATGTAGTAGACTTCTTGTCGACCCAGCGGTTGCTGGGTGTCTGAGAATTTCAAAGACTTCCGTAAGCGATTGCTGCGGAAGTCTTTGTGTTTTTATGGGCGGCAGTTTTCAGCCCGCGGCCGACTCCTGGCGTGGAGCTGCGAGAGAACTTGAGAGCCCATTGCGCCCAGCGATTCGCGGCGAATGCCTCCGTGCCAGCTGTCAGACAATATACAGTTCAGGCTTGAATTTGAACGTTCACTATCCCCCACGGCCGCTGCAGCGACCGGTCTGGCAGGGGTGAGAACTCGAATTTGAGATTGAAATTGACTTTCCCGCGGGTTATTTCAGTGTAACCGGTCTCGGAAATCGTCAATTCACAGTGTAGGCATTTGCCCGACAGGCCCGTTTCGTGCTCTGTGGGCCAATTTTCTACCGCTCAATTCTTGGCAGCACATATCACAGATAGCGGGTCTGCTGTCTGGATTAGAACTGTCTGTACTCGCACAGTGGGTTTACAGCCTGCATCCTGGTTCCGGAGGTCTGGCATCGTGACAGCTCGAGTTGTACTAGGTGTTGCCCTGTTAATCAGCCTGGGGTGTTGGGCCCCGCTGAGCATGAATGTGACCTTGAGTGCGGCGGTGGGGGCCGAGCCTGTCGCCCTCAGCCCGCTGGATGAACTGCTGGCTGCCGAGAACGTCGGCGTGAAAGCTCAGCCTGCCCCCCTGGTCAACGATCTGGCATTTCTCCGCCGGATCACGGTCGACATGATCGGCCGCATTCCGACTTCCGCTGAAATTGAGGAATATCTTGCCTGGTCCCCCTCCGAACGCCGGACGCAGGTAATCGACAAGTTGCTGGCCGACGGCCGGTTCGCCGATCGTTGGACCGTGTTCTATTCGGACTTGCTGCGGTTGCGAACGAATGCCGAAGGTGGCCAGGCGTTTCTGGCGTTTGTGCATAAAGCGGTGGAAGCGAACATGCCGTATGACGAAATGGTTCGTCAGTTGCTGATCGCGAATGGCAAAGCCAATTACACTCCCGAAGTCGGTTTCATTCTCGGCGATGGAGCCGACCCGATGGCCATGGCAGGTGTGACTTCGCAGACGTTTATGGGGATTCGGATTGCCTGTGCCCAGTGCCACGATCATCCCTTTGACGTGTGGACCCGCGAAGATTTCTACGGACTTGCCGCTTACTTTGGTAAGACGCGCCGCTATGAGAATGATTTCACCAACACGATTTATACAACTGAGACTGACGCGACGACGGTGCTCTGGCCCCCTGAAGGTGTGGGCAAGCCCGCTGATCGGAAGCCCATGGTTCCCAAGTTCCCGTTCAAGCTGGCGGAAGGCTCGGAAGAACCTGAGTACATTGTCCGGTTGAAGGCTTTGCGGGCTGCTCAGGAGCAGCGGAAACTCGCCGCTAACGACGCCAGGCAGAACAAGGTCGATGACCTGCTGGCGGAGGCAGACAAGGCGCTGGAGAAGATTACTGAAGCCAAGCCGGTCGATGCGACGGGTGTGCTGGCTGAGAATCAAAGCGAAGTCGAAAAGCTGAAGCTGGCTCAGGGGCGCTATCGGAACAGTGAATTGCGAAGTGAACTGGCGAAGCTGGTCACAGATCCCCGCAACCGTTACTTCGCCAAGAATCATGTGAATCGCGTCTGGGCCGAGTTGCTCGGGCGGGGGTTTGTCGATCCGGTTGACGACTTCAGTCAGAACAACAAGCCCAGCCATCCTAAGACTCTCGATTACCTGGCTGACGAGTTCGTCGCTGGCGGCTACGACCTGAAGAATCTGGTGCGCATTATTGTGACCAGCCAGGCCTATCAGCGCGAGCACCTGATCAACGTGGATGAAGCGACGCGGACGACGATTGAAACCGCCTTCCTGGCGACCTCGCCCCGCCGCATGATCAGCGAGGCGCTGTATGACAGCATTGTGGTGGGTGGCCGGCTGTTCGATGTGAAGCATGAGAACGGCAAGAATCTGACGACCGCCTGGCGGCATCAGCAGGTCGTGAAAGATAAGAAGTCGGAAGACATTGCGACCTCGAATCTGGCCTCGGCTGTGAAGATGACCAAGCCGGCGATGGACGCGAAGACTCAGCCCGAAGCGGTGCCGACGTCCAATGCGTACTCGGTGGAAGACGCTTTTGAACTCGACTTCAATGCCGTCCTCGCGAAGAAGGATGATGCTCCTGAAGTGGAGCAGATGAAGATGATGTCGAAGGAAGAGATTGAAGCTCAGGCGATGTCCAGGCAGATTGGCCGCCCGGGTGTCGAGTACATCGACAAGTATGTCAAGGTGATTTTCGACGACAATCCCCGCTTTTCCACGGCGTTGCGGATGGAGACCCCCGCCCCGCCGACCCACTTCCTCCGCGTCTTCGGGCAGTCGACGCGTGAGGCGCTGGGTGAATTCCGCGATCACAGCCCGACCATGCGTCAGGCGTTGTTGATCATGAATGGTCGTCTGATTCACGAAGCCTCACGGGTGGGTGAACTGGAACCCGCTTATCCCCTGCTGGCTGGCAAGAAGAAGGATTACGCCCAGGCGGTCAAACTGGCCTATCGTGATCTGCTGACGCGTGAAGCGACTGAGCAGGAAGTGAAGGAAGGTATTGAATTGATTGAAGCGGGTGAGACTCCTCTCGCCGGCTATGCTGACTTCCGCTGGGTTCTGTTGAACTGCAACGAATTCCGGTTCATTCCGTAAGACATCTGCCGCCGCAGCCCCCAGGCTGCGGCGTCTCATCAATCGTGATTCAGATTAAGTGATTTTCTGTCTGGCTGCCGCCTGACTGACGTCTGTTACGCAAACCTCACACGGTGGGTGTGAGGGTCGAATTTGCGGGAAATGTTTTCGAAGCTGTCGTTTGGATTGAAAACTGTCTCCGAGGAACCGTCACATGTCCTGTCTTGATTACAAGATGACCCGTCGATCGATGTTGGGTGCGACCGGAGCGACGTTGCTCGGTTGGCAAATCCGCGATCTGCTGGCCAACGAAGGCAAAAGCCACGCTCAAACTGCCGAGCACGTCATTCTGTTCTGGAATGGCGGCGGTATGACCCACATTGATACTTGGGATCCCAAGCCCGGTCGGCCGACCGGCGGCGAACTGAAGCCGATCAAGACCTCCGTTCCTGGAATGGAAATCTCCGAGATTTTCCCGGAACTCGCCAAGCAGATGCACCACTGCTCGCTGATCCGTTCGATTGCCGGCACCAACGGTGACCATGGCCGGGCGACCTATCAGCTGCAGACCAGCTACCAGGCGTCGTCCAACCTGCAGCATCCCGGCCTGGGATCGGTGGTCGTTCACGAACGCAACCAGCTGGGTGATCTGCCGGCTTATATCTCGATCAGCGGTCAGGCACCGCGGGCCGGATATATGGGTCAGAAGTGCGAAGCGTACTTCGTGGCCGAACCCGGTGAGCAGGATCCGTACCTCGCTTTCCCGTCGGGGATTGCCGAAGTTCGTGGCAACAAGCGGCTGGAAGTGCTGGGCCGGTTCAATCAGCGGTTTACTGACACGCAACGCAATCCGAAGCTGGATGCGACGCAGACTGCGATCAACGATGCGGTCAAGCTGATGCGCAGCCCGGCGTTGGAAGCGTTTGATCTCAACAAGGTGCCGACGACCACATTGAATCGCTACGGCGACACCGCGTTCGGTCGTGGCTGTATTCTCGCCAAGCGCCTGGTAGAAACCGGCGTGCGGTTCGTGCAGGTCAATCGCGGCGGGTTTGATACCCACACCGCGAACTTCCCGGCGATGGAAGGTCACGGCCAGGTCATGGACCCCGCCCTGGCGTCGCTGGTGGCGGATCTGGCTGACAGCGGCATGCTGCAGAAGACGATGATCATCATGCTCAGCGAATTCGGGCGTACTCCGGTCATTAACAAGGATGCCGGTCGCGACCACTGGGCATCGGTCTTCAGCTGCTTCATGGCCGGTGGTGGCGTAAAGGGTGGCCAGGTGATTGGCTCGTCGGACGAAGACGGCTATCAACCGAAGGATCGTCCGGTCCAGGTGCCCGATCTCCACGCGACCGTATGTCATGCCCTGGGAATTAACCCGAACAAGGAAGTCATGACTCCGTTGCAACGGCCGATGAAGCTGGTTGACAAGGGGTCCTTCGTAACCGAGTTGTTCGCTTAAGTTCGCGGTGCATCAGGATTACTCACGGAACCGCTGGAGACAGATTCCTGTCTCCGGCGGTTTCGCGTATCCAGAGGTGGTAGTTTCGCAGGGTTAACGCAGGTTTACGGGTTGTTGCCGGTCCACTATCACGTCAGAATAACCGAGCCGCTGCTACAGGCCGGAGAATCGCTTCCGGCGCTGCGGCTGGCGGTCGGAAATGTCTGTCTGACGCGACAAGTTTGCGCTGTCGCATAACCAGACAGCACGGCCGGACAAGTACTGTTGTCGCTCGCACAAGTTCCGAGTCTTGTTGCTGAAACTCAACGGCCTGTTTCAATGCTCGCCGCCAGTTCCATCCAACAGCCAGGTACGTGCTACGCGGATTCTTAAGAACCGACACCAGTCAGGGATGAGACTGGTTGACAGTCGCCTGGAGCTGGGCGTAGCGTGAAAGCCTGTGGATTAATGTCTTTTCTCCGCACAGGTCACTCCATGAAATCGACTCTTCGACGTCTGCTGGTGTTGGGTACGCTGGGTTCCGGCTGGGGGGGCCTGATTGGTGTGGCCCAGATCACGGTGGCCCAGATCACCGTGGCGCAGGAGCCGGCGGCCACGCCCGCCCGGGCCGGTGAAGAGGGGGCCCGCGGTTCGCTGGTGGAAGACCGGGCAGCCCGCAAGCTGATTGAAGCGGGTGATGCGCGTTTCGAGGCCGAAGAGTACACCAAGGCGGTCGAGATCTGGCAGTCGATCATCGAACGCTATCCGCGCAGCCGGGTCCGGTTTGATGCCCACATGAAGCTGGGCTCGCTGTTGCTCGACCGCGAACGGGCCTATGACCGGGCCCGCACCCACTTCGAAGCGGCCTCCGCAGAAGTCAACAGCGACGAAGAACAGCGTGCCGAAGCGACGTTGAAGATGGGGATCTGCTTCTACGAAGCCCGCAACTTCGGCAAGTCATTCAAAGTGATGCGCGATGTCATCGAGAAATTCCCCGTCAGTCCGCATGTGAATCAGGCCTATTACTTCATCGGCCTGGGTCACTTCCAGCTGGGCCACTACAGCCGGGCCATTGAAGCGCTCGAAAAAGTCGGCACGGCCCTCTCAGTGGAAGAAGGGAAAATCGAGAAGGTCGAAGCGGGCAAGCGACTGTTCATCAAGATCGAAGATGCTGATCTCGCGGCCCTGGAGGTCGGCAAGTCGGTCCAGGTTAAGTGCACCTCGCTGCAGGGTGATGAGGAAATCGTCGAATGCTTTGCGGTCGGGCGCAACGTCCGGATCGTGCTCGGTTCGATCGTGACGGCACTGGGCCGGCCCTACAAGAACAACGATCGCCTGGAAGTCAAAGGTGACGACTACGTCCGCGTGGAATACGTCGATCAGCACACATCCGATCGCCAGTTCAATCAAGAACGCAAAAAAGAGATTCTGGTGGTCGGTGACGGGGTGGTGGAAATTACCGATGGCGCCTTCAGTGAAGTTCTGAAAGGGGTCGTTCTGGATCGTGGTGTGAATGTGCAGATCAGCGATCCGGACCGTGATCTGACCGATGCCGCCGACAAGATTCGTGCGGTGGTGGAAGTGTATCGCGAGAAGACCCAGGAAGAACTGGACGCCGAGGCGGCCGCGGCGGCGGCCAAGGTGACGACGACCGACGCGGTCGTGAAGCCAGTCGATGGGGCTGAAATCGCCAAGTTGACTGCCGAGGAAGAAGAAAGCCGCAAGTTCAAGCTGATCGACAAGGTGGAAGTCGATCTGACTGAGATCAAGCCGATTCGCCCGGCGGTCACGGCATCTGCGACCCCCGCTGGAGATGTGCCCGCGGACGGGGCGGGAACCGGGAAAGCTCCGGGGGCGTCGAATCCGACCGAGGTTTCCAAGCCCGATGCACTGCCCGGTAAGAAGGGTGACACTGCTGAGCCCCCGAAGGCGGCCGTGAAGACTGCCGACAAGACGGCAGCCAGGACATCGACCACAAAAGCTGCAGCCAGTGGAGCTGCAGCCAGTGGAGCCGCAGTCAATGGCCAGGGAGCAACAGCGAAGGCCGCTGGTGACGACAAAGCCGATCCGAAGACGGCCGAAAAGAAACCGGCTCCGGCGACGGCCAAGCAGCAGTTTGTCGAACCGCCCCCTCCGCCCGATGATGGCACCATTCACTCGGGGGTCTTCCGGATTACCGTTCCCCTGGTGGCCAAGCCTGAGGCTGTGGCGGGCGACGATACGCTGCAGGCCATTCCGGGGGACTATGTGCGGGTGACCTACATCGATGAGAAGAGCAGCATTGACGGGATCCGCAATGCGGTGAGTCAGGTACGCTGTGTTGAGGGGAATCTCGGTGGTGTCCGCGTCACGCGGGCCCAGATTTCTGACCAGGAGCTGCGGATCAAGACGCAGCTGGGTACGGCCGACGCGTTGACCAACATCGGCAGCCGCTACAAAGAGTTTGGCCTGCAGAAGAACGCCAACGACAAGTACGACCAGGCGTTGCAGGTCTGCGAAGATATCAGCGAAGACGCGCAGAAGCTGGGGGGCCGGCTGCTGGAAGAGACCTACGTGCAACTGTGGAAGATCTACTACGAAATGGGCAAGCTGGAACTGGCCGCGGCCATGTCGCAGCGGTTGCAGCGAGATTTTCCGAATAGCGAATTCGTAGATGATGCGTTGTTGAAGCTGGCCGACGTGAGCCGCAAGCAGGGTGACCTGCAGCGGGCAATCGGGATCTTCAGCCGGCTGGTGGCGATGGATAAGAGCCAGCTGCGGGGGGAAGCGCAGTACGGTATTGCCGAGTGCTACGAGGAGATGTCCAAGACGGCCCAGGGAGCCGGTGCGACGCAGCTCGCGGACCGTGCCTTTCAGGAATACAAGAAGGTTTTTGAAAGCTTCCCGGAAAGTGGCCGTGTCGGTGAAGCGGTCGCCAAGATGGCCGAGCACTACTACAAGCAAAAGGATTATTCCCGCGCGGTCGATGTGTTCGAAACGGTGTTGAACGACCATCCCGACGCGCGGTTCCTGGATGTGATTCTCTTCAATTACGGACGCTGTCTGTACCGCATGGATCGCCGGGCTGATGCTCGCAAACAATTTGACCAGTTGATTTCGGACTACCCGGAAAGCCCGCTCGCTACTGATGCCAAGCGGATTTCGGAAGCGCTGTCGAAGGCTGGCTAGGGCGTTTGCCGTACTCCGTGAAAGCAAGAATTCTGACGAATTCTTCTCCCCTAATTGTCCAGTGACGGCTTGGCAGCGTACAGCCCCTGAGCCGTTAAACAATAGAGCAAACAGCAGGATTTGTCATGATTCGACGCCTTATGTTGGTGGCTTTCGGTTCGGCACTCTTCGCCGTTGGAATGACCCTGGCTCAAGAGCCTGCCGCTCCTAAAGATCCGGCCAAAGAAGCGGCCGCGGTGGCGGCTGCTGCCGCTGAGGAAGCGGCCAGCAAGGAAGCTTCAACGTATGAAGCCGAGCTGGGTAAGCTGCGGGATACCTCTCCGGAAGCCGCCGAGTTGATGCTCAAACTGGTGGACCTGTATCACACCAATGGGCGCGTGTTCGGGCTGCTGCGGGTGGGCCAGAAGTTTGTCGCGGCGCACGTGACGCATCCCAAGCATCGGGATGTCATGTTGAAGCTGCTGGACGGCATGCTGGCCTCGGCCCGTAACAAGGAAGCGATTGCGGCCTGCCGCCAGTTTCTGCAGCGTTATCCGGACGACAAAGAATGCCCTGCGGTTGAAATCAAGCTCGCACAGACATTGGAGCAGGCCGACGATTACGCCGGAGCGGCCGAGGCGAATGCGGCTGTCTACAAGCGGCAGCCGGCGACTGCGTTGGGTCGTCAGTCGGGCGCCCGTGCGGTCCAGTTTTATATTGCAGCGAACAACGCCGAAGCCTTCAAACTGGCGGCACCGCTAGCGGAATCGCTGGTTGCTCATTTCAAGACTCCGGAAGGTATGACGGCCTGCTTCCTGCAAGCCATGTCGTGTTGGGAACGAGGCGGCGAATGGGCCAAGGCGAATCTGACGGCCGGGCGGATGTTGCAGCAGGGGCTGCCGGCTGACCCGAAGGCGCAGCAGGAAGTTCAGCGTCGAGTTGCGGAGAATTTCTCGCGCCTGGGGCAGCATGCCAATGCGGTCGAGAGCCTGAAGAAAGCGCGCGCACTGGGTGACCGTTTAGACCTGCTGCAGACCTTGATCATGCAGGGGCATTACGCGGGGATGAAGGCGGTCGACATGGAACCGCTCGTCAATGAGCTCTTTCAGAAATTCCCGGAAAGCAAGGAACGCTTCTATTACCGGGCACTGGTGTCGCTGGCCGCGTTTCGTGATGGTGATAAGGTGAAGGGGCTGGCGATCGTGCGCGATCTGCTGCCGTTTGATGCGGTCAGCCACGGCGTCGGGCAGGCGTTTGTCCGGGAGTTTGCGACCGAACCGGCCAAGTATGCCGAGTGTGAACAAATCCTGCGGGATGCGATCACGAAGAATCCTCGCGATGCCTATTACCTGCGGTATGTGCTGGGGCTGGATCTGCTTCGCGACCGAGTGAAAGACGAGGCCAAGGCGCGGCAGGTGCTGCGTGAGCTTGTCACGCAGTCCCCTTCGAATGACGGTCATTTCCAGGGGGCCATGAGCTACCTGCTCTACACGGCACCGAATGATGCTGAATTCCAGGCTGACCTGGCCGCGGTGGTCAAGGTTCGCAAGGAACGGGCCCACTGGGCCAATCTGCGGTCGTACCTGCCGGGCTGGGCGAATGAAGCGAAGCAGAATGCGATGCACAAGGCCCGCGGGGCGATCGCAGCCGCGGCCGTTGTGGAATCGGACAAGGATCCGTTCATCAAGGCGTGGGTGACCATCGACAGCGGTAACATTCCGCTGGCGCAGGCGGCACGCACCAAGTTGCTGGAACCCGAAAATGCCGGGCTGCTGTCTGAAGAACAGTTGCGAACTGTGCTGTACCACCTGGGCTACTACCACCGTCACTATGGCAATCAACAACAGCGCGTCGAGTCGGCCACCGTCTTCGGTCGGATGACGCAGAAGTTCCCGCTCGATTTCGAAGCGGCGACACTCTACCTCGGAACGGCGACAGACTACGCTCCCAAGGAAGTGCAGAAGGAAGCGACGCTGCACATGTTGAAGCTGGACGCACCGATCAATGACGGCGATGCGTGGTATCGCATGATGCGGGCGGCGCAAGCGAATGCTGATCCCGAACTCGCCAGGCAGGTGTATGCCTGGGTGCTGAAGACGCAGGCGAAGAATGGCAACGAGCCGTACTACTCCTACGTGATTGGTGACGGCCTCGACGTACTGGGGGCCAAGGCGGAAGCGCGTGAGTACTGGACCCGTACCGTTACTTTGGGGACGAATCCCCTGGAGACACGATATTGCTCGGAACGCCTGTTGGCCCGGACGGAGAAGCCGGAAGACAAGCTGGCTTTCGTGACTGAGCGGCTGAAGAAGATTGATGACTATCACGGCTGGTACGCGACAGTTCTGGCGGGTTTACAGTTTGAAGCCAAGAACCTGGATGCCTGGCAGAAGACGTTGCTCGATGATCGCGACCGCCAGCTGGAACGACCGTTCCTGGGCTGGGGCGTCGAGGAGAACATGCTCCAAACCTGGGTTGATGCAGCCAGGAACTCGAAGGAGATGACCGAGGTCGATAAGCGCCGGATCTTTACGACGATTCGTGACTTGGAGATTCCCCGCTGTTCGGGAACTGCGTATGCGGCATTGCTTGAACTGCCCCCTCCAGCCGGGCAGAAGGAAATGGATCGGCTGTTGAATTACCAGCGGGTCACGCATTTTGTGTACAACGATTCGCACGACTGGGATCGCTTGATGCCCTATGCCCAGGCGGCCCTGGGACGCAAGGACTTTGGTGCAGCCTCGACGATGCTGACGTCGATGTTGTCGAACATTCCCAACCTGGAAGCCAGTCGTAAGAAGGCGGGCCAGGACATGGTCGGCCAGAGCTATGCACGCATGGGGGGAACCGGCCTGGCGATTGATGAAAGCAGCCCGATTGCTCCGTTGATGCAGGCGGCGTTGCTGCTGCGACTGGGGGATGACCGTCTCGCATTTGAAACGTATCTCGCCAACAAGCCGCTGTTCGACAAGCACCGCGATGAGCTGCCGGTCGACCTCGTGATGTTCGTCTGCGAGAACCATCTCGCGGCTGGCGGGGAAGAGAACCTCGAACGGGTGGAAGACATCCTTCGGAACTGGCTGGTGAAGAACAGCGAAGTGGCCGAGATCGACGACAGTACGAAGGCCAAGGTGCAGTTACTGCTGTCTCGAAATTATGTCCGCGGTCAACGCTACGACGTGGCCCGCAGTGAGTATACGACAGTCCTGAATCGTTACGCCAAGACACCCGAAGCGGTGGAAGCCGAGTTCGGCATTGGCGAAACGTTCATGGCTCAGAAGGTCTACGACCAGGCCGAAGCCGTGTTTGAAAAGCTGGCCTCGAACCGCGATCGCGACATCGTCATCCGTGCGGAATTCCTGCGTGGTGTGCTGGCGAATCGTCGAGGTGATCTGGAAGAAGCCCGCCGCATTTTCCGCGGCGTGCTGGATCGTGTTCCCAGCATTGAACTGGCCAACCAGGCACTCTACAGCCTGGCTGGAGTGTATGGTGCCGAGCAGCGCTATATGGATCAGCTGGAGTTGCTCCGCACGGTTGGTCGTTTGGGCAGTAAGAGCAAGCGGACGCACACGCCGGGCACGGCGCTGTCGATCGTCGTGCAGGATAGTGACCTGGGAACCAGCCAGGGGCGGACGAAGATTCCCGTGAAGATTACGACCGAACCAGGGGGGGACGAAGAGACTGTCTTCCTGCTGAGCAGTTCGGGCAGCAAGGGTTTGTTCCGTGTAGATGTCGACACGAAGCTGGGCCAGGCCATCAAGAACGACCGGACCCTGCAGTTGACGGGGCTGGATACGATTCGTTGCGATTATCCGGACGAATTCAAGTTGCAGTTTAAGAATGTCCCGCTGTCAGATGCGGAAATCAAAATTGCGGCCGACGCGAAGTTTGATATCGCCAGCAAGCTGATTGTGGACGAGACCAAGGAAACGATCAGCCAGACTCTGGAACGCGAAGCCCGTGACCGTGAAGACAATCGCCGGGCCTCGGTCGCTCGTCCGCCCGATCAGTTGAAGCCGGGTAATCCGATCTACATGCGCGTGATCGATGCTGACCGGGATCTCAGCGATCAGGCCGACAAGCTGACCATCAAGCTGGAAGCCGGCAGTGGTGATCAGGTCAAAGCCAACCTGACTGAGACCGGGCCGCATACCGGAATCTTCGAAGGTTCCGCCGTGACTGGCGAATTACCCGCGGGTGCGTTGGCGACTGATACGGCGATTGAGCACAGTCCATTGATGGCGATCGACAAGTCGAACGACACCTTCTGGCTGAGCGAACCGGACGGAGCGACTCCCAAGTTGCTCTCCGTTGATATGAAGGATCTGAAGCAAGTTTCAAAGGTCAATATTTCGACTCCTAACCCCTCAGCTCAAGCTCCGGTCCGTGGCGAACTGCAGGGGAGTGAAGATGGCCGGTTCTGGTTCCGCATCGCGTCGAATCCCCCGGAAACGCCGCAGGATCCGGTCTCAGGTGAATTCGGTCAGATGGCGGCCCGGATCTATGCCGGCAACTACACGCCATTCTCCACCTGGAAGCAGATCGTCGACCTGACGAAAAACACGAAACCGGTCATGGAAGAGAAAGGGGTGGAGCAGCTGTCGTGGACGCTGCCCGCGGATAATGAAGATGCGGCCAAGCCGTTTGCGGTGATCTGGCAGGGCAAGTTTGTCCAGCCGCGTAGCAGTGCGGTGCGTTTCTATATCCAGGGAATCACCACCGCGTGCATGATTGACGGCCGGGTGGAACTGGCCGTGGGGGGCGGCAACCGTCACTTTGACGTGTGGCTCGATCGCGGGACGCACGATTTGACGATGTTCTCGGCAGCGGGTGCCGCATCGCAGGGGGTATCGGCGCAGCGCACGCGGGCCGATAACAACGTGGCCGACATTCTGCCCAGCCCGTTCCGGAAGTCTGATTTTGATCTCGAACAACCCGAAGCGAAGCCGGGTGTGCCGCGCGAACTGCCCCGGGTGAATGTGGCCGATAACGTCTGGGCCTTCCAGTTCGATCCGCTGGAGCTGCGACATGTGCGGTTCGTGATTCACGAATACCTGGGTGAAGCGGTGGCGATCAATAACATTGAAGTCGGCCACGAGGACGAAAAGTATATCCCGACGGCCGCCGATATCCTGTCGCTGGCTAACAATGATATTCTCGAAATCGCCGGTGGTGATCGCATCAATGCGACCTACACCGATGAGTACACGCAGAATCTGGCGGGCCGCAGTCAGTTGCTGACGAAGTCGCTGACGGCGACCTACTTCAATGCGACGCTGCAACCGATTGCGTACGAGTTCCGTCGCGATCCGAACAGCGGCCAGGTCGCCACGTTCACCAAGCAACTCGTGCGGATTGATCCGGGTGAACGCTTCATCGTGCAGATTGTGGACTACGATCTCGACCAGAATCTGGGGTCGGATCAACTGAAGTTCCAGGTGGCGGTGAATGACGGTGAACCGATTGAATTGACGGCCACGGAAGTCCCCGAGACTCCGGGGATCTTTACTAAAGAAGTCGACACGACTGGGAGTAAGGACGATAAGGACAAGGAAAAACTCGTCGTCAAACCGGGCGACCGCATCTATTGCACGTACCTCGATACGCAGAACACGTTCCCCGGACACGCCGTGCCGCGTGAAACGGTGGTCTATGTGAACCAGCCCAGCGAAGGGGACATCCGCGTACTGGAAACCCGCATCATCCGTCAGCCGGAAGAGACCAAGGCCCCGCCGCAGATCCTGTTCCTCGAACCGCAGAATACCAAGATCCCCAGCCGGGTGGCATTTGAAGCCCCGCTGACGATTGAGGTCGTTGATCGCGATGCCGCGAAAGACAGCCGCAGTTCGGTGACCGTCGTGCTGACGACGACCGGTGGTGCCAAGATCGAAGTCGACTGCGTGGTCAGCGAAGCGTTCTCACGATTCCAGGGAGCACCCGATGGATTGCGTTGGGCTCTGGAAGAAGGTCGCTTTGTCGGTCAGGTGATTCTGCAACTGGGGGGCAAGGAAAGCCAGGACATTATTCCCCTGAGTGCCGGGATGCCGCGAAATCTGGTCGGTGGCGGCAAGCTGCCGGGACAGGAAGAAGGGACGAAAGTTGGCGAGACACTCGTCACGCGGGTTCTCAATCTGACCGGCAAGGATATTGTCAGTGCAGCGTACGCCGACAAGCTGCGGCCGAAGGCCCCGGCGAAGGACAAGCTGGCCCAGGCGCGACTGATCGCCAATGGGGTGCTGGCGTGCGTGGATCGCGAATATGTCCACCCTGTGCAAAGTTTGCACGTGGGCGAAAAGCTGTTCCTCTCGGTCAATGATGCAGATCTGGATGTTTCGGATGAGCGCGATCTGGCCAAGGTGGAGATCACGACCGAACGGGGTGAGAAGGAAACGATAACACTGGAAGAGAGCCTCGCCCACAGCGGCATCTTTACCGGATCCGTGGCCTTGAAGCCATCCGAGAAGCCGACGCCGGGCAACCTGAGTGCGGACGAACCGGGAATCGAAACGTACTTTGGTGATGTGTTGAACATCAAGTACGTCGATCTGGCGGCCAGCACCGAAACGGGCAAGCTGGAAGCCGTTTTGCAGGTGCCGGTCGTCATTGGGACGGATGGTCTGGTGACCGCCTTCAGCAAGACGTTTAATGACGAAACGCTGGCCGTGGAAACCAAGTTCCACGTGTCGGAGAGCTATTTCGAACTGTTCAAGAGCCATAAGAAGCTCGGTCGGGCTGACGAGCAACGGGGCGATCTGGAAGCCGGACGCCGCATTCTGCGCGAAGTCATGGAAGATTATCCGAATCCGAAGTATGTTCCGCGGATCGCCTATCTGCTGGGGCAGTTTGCCCAGGAGTTGAACCAGTGGCCCGAAGCGATCGATTCTTATACGGTCATCGTGCGGCAATATCCGGAGAACACTCTGGCGGCCGATGCGCAGTTCAAGCTGGCCCAGTGCTATGAAGAATCGGGCCGCTTTGACGAAGCGTTGGAAGCCTATGTGACACTGGCTGCGACCTATCCGAAGAGCCCGCTGATTGCGAACGTGATGATTCGGATCAGCGACCACTTCTTCAAAGCCAAGAAGTTCGACATTGCGGCCCAG
>CAZQUW010000019.1:0-3534 GCA_964596215.1 uncultured Planctomicrobium sp.
TCTTAGCTTGTAGCAGAGCGTTAGCCACCCGTTTTGTACGTCGAATCCCGAGCAGAACCGGCGGCTAGCGCCGTGCCGCTCGGGAATGTCAGCACAAAATGTAGCGCCACTGGCAAAACCAGTGGCGCCTCATTTCTTGGCTTATTCAAAGCATTTCGGCTTCAGTTTAACCGAGCACTAGCCCTGAGCCTTGGCGGCTTCGGCTGCGGCCAGGTCTGCGGCTTCCATGGCGCGCAACTTGTCGTTGCGATTGGCCCAGCCGTATTTCTTCTGGAATTTTTCGACGCGGCCGGCGGTGTCGACGAACTTCATCTTGCCGGTATAGAACGGATGGCACGCCGAACAAATTTCGACGTTAAGTTTTGCCACCGTGCTGCGGGTCTTAAAGGTATTGCCACAACCGCACGTGACGGTCGTTTCGACGTAATTCGGGTGGATGTCTGCTTGCATGATGACTTCACACCTGCCTGGGCAGGATTTGACTGAAACTCACTGAGGTTGACATACGGGGCCTCCCCGCTGTTTCCTCAGAGTGGAAACCACTACTCTAATGGAGAGTCGGCTGCTGAGCAAGTCTGCCCGCAGCCCCTGAGCCGACAACTCAAACATTGTCGGTTCCACAAGTTATGGTACTTCAACAATTGCCAGCCGCCACGCCATGTCAAGCCCTTCAAACCGGAGTACCAGAATGCCACCAGTCGTTGTCGGAGTCACAGGCGCCAGCGGTGCGATTTATGGCGTCCGTCTGCTGGAAGTGCTGATGCAGCAAGGATTACAGGTCGAACTGGCGATCAGTCCGGCCGCGACGCAAGTCATCCACCAGGAACTGCTGAAGCGGATCGATCTGGCTCATTTTACTCCCGAGCAGTTGATCTCGATCGGCGAATTGACGTACGAGACACCTCAGCCGGGTGTCTACTGTTTCTCTAACGGCGCCCGTTTGCGTTATCACCATTACCAGGACTACTTTGCAGGGATTGCCAGCGGTTCGTTCAAGACCGCCGGCATGGTGATTTGCCCCTGCTCGATGGGAACCTTGTCCGCGATCGCCTGTGGCTTGTCGACGAATCTGATCCAACGCGCGGCTGACGTCCATCTAAAAGAACGGCGTAAATTGATCGTCGTCCCGAGAGAAACCCCGCTCGGCAGTATCCAGCTGGAAAACATGAAACGTCTGGTTGATGCGGGCGCCGTGGTCATGCCCGCCGCCCCCGGTTTCTACCAGCGTCCGCAAACAATCAGCGATCTGGTGGACTTTGTTGTGGCGCGCCTCTGCGACCAGCTCGGCGTCGAAGTCAATCTGATGCGGCGCTGGAGCGAGGCAGAGCCCCCTGCGGTTGCTGAATGAGGCTGGCAGACTTTCTGATTTCTAGAAGTCGGGCCTGTGGACGAAATCTCAAGCTGGCTTCGTTCTTTAAAAATCTTCAACAGGCGGCCTGTGAACGTTGACAGTCCGCAGTCGCCCGGCTACCCTTAATAACATGACACTGAGACTCAGTCTCAACATCAAGGTCGCCGTTAACTTGGTAGCCAGCGCGTCGACATCGCCTGCCAGCCACCTCGCCCTGCATTCGAATTTTTTGTGGTGCCCATTTTCACTTGCCCCGGGATTCTCTCCGGTTGAAGTTGCGGAATTTCTGTTGCGAGAAAGTCCATAGCTTCGCACCAAGTGATTCCAATCTGGCTGGCCTCACCGCGACGCGAAGGCCTCCACCTTCGACGACCATCGTCCGGGGAGGCCAGCCAGGATTTTGCTCGCTTGGTTTGCTCGCCTGCGGTGATCTCGCGGAATCGCCATCACCCAGCCTTCAACGTGCCTCGGTGATTTTCCCGGGCGAGATCATGGAGATCTCCCCTGCCGGGCAGGTTTGCAGTCCCTCTGAACCATTGAGTTGGAGTCAGATCCTGACAACGAGATGTGTGATATGACCTCTGCCCGAGACACGTTTTGCGATGGTCTGAGACTGCTGAAAAGCGGGCAGATCAAGCGCGCCATCGAGTTGGCAACTGCCGCACTCGGTGAGTATCCGGATGACGGACCGCTGTGGGAACTGGTGGGCGTGGCCTATCAGCGTGACGCGCAAAGTGCCGCCGCGCTGCATGCCCTGGAGACAGCCAGCCTGTTGAAGCCGCTCGATATTGGAGCGCGATTCTGCCTGGCCGAAGCTTATGCGGCCACCGGTTCACACGAGCTGGCCGTGTTTGTGTATCGCATGGTTTCCGAGGACCCGCGGTCTCCGATCTGGTTGCTGCCCAAGGTCGCCTCGCACCTCGGCGAACTGCGGGAATTCGACCATGCGCTGGACGTCTGCCAGACCATCGTGCAGCGTGATCCCACGCGGCATGAAGCCCATTTTGGGATTGGCTTTTACCTGCGCCGCCTGGGAGCACAGACGGAACGGGTGGTCGCCGTGATTCAACGCGCGCTCGAGCTGGCCCCGGAAACCAACTTGTACCGAGTCGTTCTCGCGTCATTATTACAGGAATTGGGGCAGGGCGACGACGCTTACGAATTGCTGCGGCAAGTCGCTCCGAGTTCTGTGAATTGTCCTCATCAATTACGGCGGATGCTGCTGGTCTTTCATACGGCCAGCGACATGCAGCGCGTGCTGGATTGCTCGAGGTGCTTACGGCAGATTGAAAGTCAATTACCCCCGACAACAACGGAAGGGACGGCATAATGCGTCGACGAGTTCAAGGATTTTGCCTGCTGGCCTGGTGCTGCATCTGCGTGGGAATGGTCGCGGCGGACGAGCCTTCCTGGACTGGCTTCCGCGGCCAGGGGGACAGTCACTCGACCGCCACCAACTTGCCCCTCACCTGGAGCGATACTCAGAATGTCGCCTGGAAAAAGGACCTGCCCGGCTTCGGACAGTCGTCGCCGGTCGTCTGGAAAGACCTGATTTTCGTCACGTCGGTCAGTGGCGAGAACAAGGAGAAGCTGCAGGTGACCTGTTTCAGGGTGGATTCAGGAGACATTGCCTGGCAGAAGGAGTTTCCAACTTCCAAGCCGGCCAAGGTCACCGATTACATCAGTCGCGGTGCGCCGACGCCGGTCGTGGACGCCGATCGGGTCTACGCATTTTTTGAAAGCGGCGATATCGTGGCGTTGAACCACGCGGGCGAAACCGTCTGGACGCGTTCGCTGATTAAGGACTATGGCGAGTTCCAGGGGAACCACGGGTTGGGGAGTTCCCTGGCCCAGACCGACACGGCGGCCATCGTCCTGGTCGATCATTCCGGCCCGTCCTATCTGCTGTCGCTGGACAAGGCCACGGGCCGGAACATCTGGAAGAAGGATCGGACATCCCGCGTTTCATGGAGTTCGCCGATTGTCACCGCAGGTCCGCAAGGGCAGGAAATCCTGATCAGTTCGAACGGTTTCGTGGAATGCCTGTCCGCACAGACCGGCGACTTGCTCTGGGAAGTGACCAAAGTCAAAGGCAATACGGTCGCCTCACCCAGCGTGACGCCGCAAGGAATTGTCGTGGGTTCGAGCCAGGTCGGCGACAATCTGTTGATTCGTCGCGGCGG
>CAZQUW010000019.1:3634-6899 GCA_964596215.1 uncultured Planctomicrobium sp.
ACAACGATTGTGATCCGTACGGCTGACAAGTTTGAACAACTCGCAGAGAACAAATTGACAGTTGATGACAAAATCTACGGGGTTGCGGTAACTCACAACGGATTTGTGATTCGTAACGGCAGTCGGTTGACATTCATTCAAGAAAAATTGCCGCCGAAGTGACCGTTTTCGATTTACGAAATCGAATCTCAAGATAAATTGTCTACATAGACCGCAGAGCCTCGCATGACGGTCCACGGTGAGTGGTTTTGATCAGTTCAGTGTGCCGCGAGCAGGCCTCCCATTGGAGGTTCCCCGGTGGCTTACTGTGTTAAGGAAATATTGAGATGAAATCAATGTACCTCAAGGAGTCGCGACTGCGTGACTCAATGCGACTCTTCTGTGCCGGACTGATGTTGCCGATGATCGTTCTGGTCAGTGGGTGGAATGCCCCCGCCAGTGCGGAAGAACCGGCCGCCAAGCCTGCGGTGGCGATGCGGTTTCCCCCATTGCCAGAGTCACTGACCAGTTTCGGTGCCGCGGTATCGGACGGTTATCTCTATGTCTACGGCGGCAATACCGGTAAGACTCATCAGTATTCGGCCGAACTGCAGTCGAACCGTTTTCGGCGACTGAATCTGGCGAAGCCTGAAGCCTGGGAAGAGTTACCCGGCGAGGCGAGGTTGCAGGGGCTGGCGCTCGTTGCGGCGGGTGGCAAGCTGTATCGTGTCGGTGGCTTCACCGCGAAGAACGCGACCGGTGAGAAGAAGGACCTGTGGTCCATTCCCGATGTGGCGTGCTTCGACCCGGCCACGAAAACCTGGTCGAAATTGCCAGCTTTGCCTACGCCTCGGTCCTCCCACGATGCCGTCGTGCTCGACAACAAGATCTATGTCGCCGGCGGCTGGGCCATACAGGGGGGCAGCAAGAATTCTGAATGGCATCACACGGCGATGGTGCTGGACCTGTCGCAACCCACCCTGGCCTGGAAGCAGCTGCCGACACCCCCATTCGTGCGCCGGGCCGTGTCGCTCGCCACTCAGAACGGCAAGGTCTTTGTGATTGGCGGCATGTACGAAACAGGAGGCACCGCCAGTGACGTGGATTTCTACGATCCCGCCACGAACACCTGGCAATCGGCGCCCGACCTGCCCGGTAAGTCGATCGAGGGCTTCGGTAACTCGGCCTTCGAAGTGGGGGGCAAGTTGTTCGTGTCGACCGTGGAAGGCAATCTGCAACGCCTGGATGGCGATCAGTGGACCTTGGTGTCAAAGCTGAAACACCCGCGTTATTTCCATCGGATGTTGCCGGTATCGAACGCAGAGCTCATCTTCCTGGGAGGCACGGCGCGGTCCGGCGAACGCGCGGACGAGATCGAAACGGTGCTCGTAACGAGTACTCCGCAGAAGTAGGCGGAATAGCAGCCAGTGTGCGACAGGGCCAAACACCTGTCGCACCACATGGCTGTCGGGCGATTGACGCAGGTCGCGCAATTGACGGTTGTCTTGAGATCCGGCACACTACAGCATCAACGCATGTTTTTGCCTCAAGGATCAATCCGGCGAAGCGGGCGGTGGCGGATTTCCCTTAAGATTTCGTCAACATTGGAGACGCGTCGATGCTGTTTGGTTCTCGAAATATTCTCTCTCCAAAAATTCTCTGCGCTGCCCTGGCCGGTTGCGGATTGTTGTGGGGTTCACTAGCCCATGCAGAAAACTGGCCGCAATGGCGCGGGGCACATCACAACGGAATCAGCAGCGAGAAGAACATCCCGTCGGAATGGGACACCAAGGGACAAAATGTCCTCTGGAAGCTCGAGATGCCCGGTCCCGGTGGTGCGACGCCCGTCGTCTGGGAAGACCATGTCTTCGTCACCTCGGCAGCCGGCGAAGAGTTGTTACTGTTGGCCATCAAGACGGACGGCAAGCTGAAATGGCAGAAAAAGATCGGCGTCGGCAACAAAGTCGCCCGCTCTGACGAAGGCAATTTCGCTTCACCTTCGCCCGTCACGGATGGCAAACATGTCTGGGCGTTTGTGGGCAGCGGCGATTTCGTGTGCTACGACTTCGACGGCAACGAGAAGTGGCATCTGGATCTTCAAAAGCTGTACGGCAAGTTCAACATCCAGTTTGGGATGTCGTCCACGCCGATTCTGGATGGCGACAATCTTTACCTGCAGCTGATTCATGGCGATGGGGACGCCAAGACGAAGGAAGCGCTGGTCGTGGCTCTCGAAAAGGCCACCGGCAAGCAAGTCTGGCGTCAGGATCGCCCCAGTGAAGCCTATGCCGAAAACGAACACTCGTACGCATCTCCCACATTGTACGACGATGGCCAGACAAAATATCTGATCACTCACGGTGCAGACTACGTAGTGGCACATGACCTGAAAGACGGGCACGAGATCTGGCGTTCGGCCGGGTTGAACCCGAAAGAGAAATACAACACCACACTGCGACTGGTGACCTCACCCGTGGCAGTGCCGGGGCTGATTATCGTGCCGTCGGCCAAGAACGGCCCGGTGCTGGCGATCGATCCTAACTCGAAGGGGGACGTCACCGAGTCCAAGACGGCTCGATTGTGGACGCGGAAGGATAATACTCCCGATGTGTCATCTCCACTGGTGGTCGACGGGATCGTTTACCTGTGTCGCGAACAGGGGATCATGCTGACTCTGGATGCGAAGACGGGCGAGCAGATCTACTCGGAACGCATCCATAACCACCGGCATCGCTCGTCGCCGGTTTACGCCGATGGCAAGGTCTACTGCATCGCCCGCGATGGGGTCGTCTCGATTTTGAAGGCGGGCCGGAAGTTCGAAGTGATCAAAGAAATCAAGATGGACGAAGACATCTCGGCCTCGCCCGCCATCTCGAACGGCCGCATTTACATCCGCAGCTTCCAGAATCTGTGGTGCATCGGCTCGAACCAAGTCGCCGGGAAATAGTCGTTTCCCGCCGTGACACCCCCGCCGTGACACCCCCGCCGTGACACCCCGCCGCGTTACGGGACGCGGTGCTCGCGGTGGCCAGAATCCCGGGCCAGAATCTCTTGAGGGGAACCGTAATGGACTGGGAAACCGTCGAGACATTCTGGTCAGTCGAGGAAGCTCAGTTAGCCCTGAGCTTCCTGCAGACCGAAGAGATTCCCTGCCGGCTGGAAGGTGTGGCGTTTGCCGGCAATTTCTGGCATCTGGCCAATGCCACGGGGGGCGTGAAATTGCAGGTCCCCCATGAAGCGGCCGCACGGGCCGTCGCGCTGCTCGACGCCGTGCAAGGTCGCCACA
>CAZQUW010000019.1:6999-38388 GCA_964596215.1 uncultured Planctomicrobium sp.
ACGATCACGATGAAGATGATGACGTTCGCCCCGGGCTGTTCGATCGACTTCGCAACCAGAAATTATTGATCATTGTGTTCCTGGTCGTGCCCATGTTTATGGGAGTGATCCTGGGTGTGTTAGGATTGATCATGACCTTGTTTCTCAGCCTGACAAATCAGAGGTGATGCTGACGAATTATTGAATCGAAATGGCCCTCGTACCGGGGAGTGATGGCATCGACCGTCCTCAGGGGGCGACCTGAAGAATCGAGCCCTTGTGCAATACCGGCGTGATGACGTGCCTCGGCAGGACTATTTCCGGAGAACCGTGATGGACTGGGTGACCGTTGAGAGATTCTGGTCCGTAGAAGACGCACAGCTCGCACTGCAATTCTTGCAGTCCGAAGACATTGCCTGCCGGCTGGAATCTTCGGCGTTTGCCTGCAATTTCTGGTACCTCGCCAATGCAGAAAGCGGGGTCAAACTGCTCGTGGCACCCGAGCAAGCGGAACAGGCCGCAGCGCTGTTGATCGCCGCTCAGCACCATCAGCTTGTGGTGGCACCCGAGGATAACGGCGCAGGCGTGAATCAGCTCGCCGCGGAATCCGCGCTCCCGGGCGCAACAGGGGAACCCGCTCCTGTTTGGGAACCGAGCGGTGCAGATGAGAATGATGATGATAACTACGACAGCCAGCCGGGGTTATTGACCCGACTTCGCAGGATGAAAGTCTTGACGTTCTTGTTTTTGATTACGGGAGGTTAAGTATGGCGATGGCGTGCCAAGGCCTGCGTGGCCTGACCTTCTGGCTGGCGAGTGCCATTGTCACGACAGCACTGGCCGCAGAGCCCCCCTCCGCTCCCCCCGACGATGACATCTATGGAATCAGTCCGTCGGCAGAACAGCTCGAGCACTGGGCGTTTCAGTCCTTGAAACCGGTCACCCCACCCGATTCGGTCCCCGCTGAGTGGGCCGGCAATCCGATAGACGCCTTTATCGCGCAGAAGCTTTCCGCAAAAAACTTGTCCCCGTCGCCTGCCGCTGAGCCGCGCGTCTGGCTGCGGCGGGTGTACTTCGATCTGATCGGGCTCCCACCCACTCCCGCGGAACTCGATGAGTTTCTGGCAGATTCATCCGCGGCCGCTCGCTGCCGGATCGTCGATAAATTGCTGACCAATCCCGGCTATGGCGTCCGCTGGGGGCGCCATTGGCTCGATCTGGTGCGCTACGCGGATACCAACGGGTACGAACGTGACGGCGATAAACCGAGCGTCTGGCGCTATCGTGATTATGTCATTGATTCACTCAATGCCGACAAACCTTTCGACCAATTCCTGACCGAGCAACTCGCGGGCGATGAAATCGAGACCGTCTCGGCCGAGAGCATGATCGCCACTTCTTTTCTGCGACTCGGCACTTGGGACGACGAACCGGCTGATCCGGTCGTCGATCGCTATGACCAGTTGGATGATGTCGTACGTGGTGTCTCAACGACATTTCTGGGCCTGAGTCTGAGTTGTGCCCGGTGTCATAACCACAAATTCGAGCCCCTCTCGCAAATCGATTATGCACGGATGGTGGCCGTGTTCGCCCCGCTGAACAGGCCGCAAGAGGGCCGCACCGAATTTGACTTGGCAGTCGGTACGCCGGAGGTCCGCAGTCAGTACCACGCGTTGCAGTCACGTGCGGACGAAGCGGTAAAACACGTCAATCAGCAGCTTGCCGGGTTGGAGAAAGTCGTTCGCGAACGGTATCTCGCGGGCCCGCTGACAGAAATTGAGACCGAACTTCGCGATGCCTATCGCACGCCCCAGGACCAGAGGTCCGACATTCAAAAGTACCTCGTCAAAAAGAACGAGAAGCGGTTGGGGCAGCTGGTCATCGAAGCCCATACTCCGGACGAGCGGCGTCAGCGGGAAGGTTTTCAAGCCGCCATCAAAACACTTCGCGAAACGTTTCCGACTGCGCCCCCCAAGGCCTACATCTTTCAAGAGCAGGCCAGTGCGGTTCCCGCTACGCAGGTGTTCCGGCGGGGCGATCCCACGACCCCCGCAGGCAGTGTCGATCCCGGTGTCCCGGTCGTCCTCGCCAGGTCGCCAATGCTCCAAGTCACGATTCCCCCAACCTCCGGAACTACCGGGCGCCGGCTCGCGCTGGCGCGCTGGATGACCGATCCCTCCAATCCGCTGGTGGCGCGCGTGATCGCCAATCGCATCTGGCAGGGCCATTTCGGCGAGGGACTCGTCCATACAGAGAATGATTTCGGCATCATGGGGTATCCCCCCACGCACCCGGAATTGCTCGACTGGCTGGCCAATCGCTTGATGCAGGGCGAATGGAAGTTGAAGGATCTGCACCGGATCATCGTCCTGAGCAACACCTACGGCCAGGCCAGCGGCTGGCGGGATGACGCCGGCAAGATTGATCAACCTAATAATTTTCTGTGGCGTTTCCCCTATCGACGACTGGAAGCAGAGCCCGTCCGCGATGCCGTCCTGGCATCGAATGGCACGCTCAATCCCAGGCTGGGCGGCCCGGGTGTCTACCCGAAAATCGCTGCCGAGGTCCTCGCGAGTCAGTCGCGACCGGGAAATGGATGGGGGAAATCGCCCCCCGAAGAGGCAGCAAGACGGTCGGTGTTCATTTTCGTAAAACGCTCACTGCTGGTCCCCTTCTTCGAATTGATGGACCTGCCTGATACGACCACGTCTTGTGAGCAACGAAATGTCTCGACCATTCCGACCCAGGCGCTGACCCTGCTTAACAGTGAATTTATGAACGAGCAGGCCCGGTGCCTCGCCGTACGCCTGCAAAGCGAAGCGGGAGACGATCTCGAGAATCAGGTCACCCTGGCCTACCGACTGACTTTGGGGCGGCCCCCCCAGACGGAGGAACTCGCCCAAAGCGTTCAGTTCGTGCAGCGGCGAAATTTCTCGTCCGTGCCCGCGGAACATGCCGGAGCCCTCGCAGCATTCTGCCTGGTGCTTTATAACTTAAATGAATTCTTCTATATCGATTAATGTGACCTGATCCATTCAGCATCTCAAAGAATCTGAGACCACGCTCTGTTGAACCCTGATGCAAGCCGTACGATGGCTGTTCATCACGAAGCGACAGAGTTCAAGCGGTCAGAATCGTGTCAGCCGGCTATTTCGGTTATTGGTGATTGAAGTGACTTTCATGCTCTGCAACCTGCGACGTTTCCTGCTGCGATCGGTTACCTGTAGTCTCGGTGTGCTGTGTCTGTCGACCGGACTGATGGCAGCAGAACCGGCCGAGAAGCCCGTCGATTTCATCCGCGACGTGCGGCCAATTCTGGCCCGTAACTGCTACGAGTGCCACGGTCCTGACGAAGGGCATCGCAAAGGGGACCTGCGACTCGATACGGCAGCGGGGGCGTTCGCGAAGAACGAGGATTCCACGGCATTTGTCGCCAAGAATGTCGAAGAGAGCGAAGCGTTCCAACGCATCATTTCGACCGACGACAACGAACGGATGCCCCCCCCGAAATCGGGGAAGACAATCCCCCCTGAACAGGTTGAAATCCTGAAACGCTGGATTGAACAAGGGGCACCTTGGAGCGCCCACTGGGCATTCGAGAAGCCGGTTCGTCCGGCGTTACCGGCAGTTAGTGATGCCACCTGGAGCCGCAATGAGATCGACCGCTTTGTGCTCGCCCGTCTGGATCGGGAAGGTCTCAAGCCGTCACCCGCAGCCGATCGCCTGACGCTGGCCCGGCGCGTGGCTCTCGATTTGACCGGGTTGCCTCCTGCCCCGGAACTGGTGGCTGAATTCGTGGGCGACCAGTCTCCGGATGCCTACGAAAAACTGGTGGATCGACTGCTGCAATCTTCCGCCTATGGCGAGCGCTGGACGCGCCTGTGGCTCGACCTGGCACGTTACGCTGACACGCGCGGTTACGAGAAAGATCGCTCACGCACCATCTGGCGATATCGCGACTGGTTGATCGAGGCCTTCAATAGCGACCTCCCCTTCGATCAGTTCACACGTGAGCAACTGGCTGGCGACTTGCTGCCCAATCCCAGCTCGGATCAACTGCTGGCGACTGCCATGCATCGCAACACGATGGTCAATGAGGAGGGCGGAACTGACGACGAGGAATTCCGCATCGCCGCAGTCAAAGACCGGGTCGACACGACGATGCAGGTCTGGATGGGACTGACGATGGGCTGCGCCAAGTGTCACAGCCATAAATACGATCCAATCCCCCAGCGCGAATACTACCAGTTCTATGCCTTCTTCAATCAGACGGCAGACAGCGACAAGGGTGACGAATCGCCGACGGCACCGACGCCCACCACAGAGCAAGCCGCACGCATCAAACAGCTGACCGCAGAAATCACCGCTCTGCAGCAGAAGCTGGATACGCCGACACCGGAAATTCAGGCGGAACTGGCCGTGTGGGAAGCAGCAGCCCGCACCACGCACGGGTGGTCGCGACTCAAACCAGAAAAGATGACCGCGGCCAGTGGATCTGGAATGAAGCAACTGGAGGACGGGTCGATTCTCGTGGAAGGGGCGGGACCGGCGAAGGAACAATACGTGCTGAATTTGCCCTATTCGGAAAAGGAGCTGACCGGCCTGCGGCTGGAAGTCATACCTGACAAGTCGCTGCCCAAAGGGGGCGTGGGACGATCGCTGAATGATGGCAACTTTGTGCTGTCCGCCATTCGAGTTGCCTGGAAGTCGAAGTCCGGGGAGATCAAACAGATCCCCTTAACGAAGGCCGTGGCCGATTTCGCGCAAACGAATTATCCGGTCGAACATGCTCTGCAAAACGCAGACCTCAAGAAGCATGGCTGGGCCGTTTCACCGCAACTGACGCAGCCGCACACGGCCGTCTTCACCATCGGCGAGGGGCAAAAGTTACCTGATGCCGCCGAGTTAATTGTTACGCTGGACCACCAGTTTGAGTACAGCTACCCGGGGTTCAGCATCGGCCGGTTCCGCATTTCGGCTACCTCCGATGCGCAACCCACGCTGCAGGAAGACTTGCCCGACGCCATCCAGGCGATTGTGCGTCTGGCCCCTGACAAACGTACTGCGGACCAGCAGCAGCAACTCTATCGGTACTTCGCTCCGCGCTCCAGGTTGACTCAACCCCTGCGGGATGAGATTGCCCGGCAACAAGGAGAACTGGCAGCGAACAAACCGGTCGACACCCCGATTCTCCGCGAACTGCCCGCCGACAAGCAGCGAGTCACCAACATTCATGTCCGCGGTAATTTTCTCGCCAGGGGGGACGAAGTTTCCGCTGCAGTGCCGACTGCGTTTCATAGTCTTTCGGCGAACGCACCGCGCAATCGACTGGGCGTCGCCATGTGGCTGACGGACCCGAATAATCCACTGACAGCGCGCGTCGCCGTGAATCGGTTCTGGGGCCAGCTGTTCGGAATTGGCCTGGTCGAAAGCCAGGAGGACTTTGGCATTCAGGGCCTCCCCCCCAGCCATCCGGAACTGCTGGACTGGCTGGCGACCGAGTTTGTCCGGGATGGCTGGTCGATGAAACGACTCTGCAAATTGATCGTGACTTCGGCCACGTATCGGCAGTCATCGCGAGTGACCCCGGAATTGATGGAACGTGATCGTTTCAATCGGCTGCTCGCGCGCGGCCCGCGGTTCCGGCTGGAAGCCGAAATGCTGCGTGATCAAGCGCTGGCCGTTTCCGGATTGCTCAGTCGCAAGATGTATGGTCCGTCCGTTATGCCCCCCCAGCCCGATGGCATCTGGCGCTCCACCTACAATCTGGACAAATGGAAGACCAGCCCCGGTGAAGACAAGTACCGGCGTGGGCTCTACACTTTTATCAAGCGGACGTCACCCTACCCGTCGATGATTACGTTCGATGGTCCCAGCAGGGAAATCTGCACCATCCGGCGCATCAATACCAACACGCCGCTCCAGGCGCTGGTGTTGCTCAATGACCCGGTCTACGTGGAAACCGCGCAGGCGTTGGCGCGGCGGATGGCCCAGATTGAGGGCTCGATTGATGTGCAACTGGCGGCGGGTTTCCAGGCCGCATTGATTCGCCCACCCCAGCCGCGCGAGCTCGCCGCACTGCGGCACTTGTATGATCAGCGGCTGAAGTTCTACCAGCGAGACGCCGCAGCGGCAGAGCAGCTGGCCGTGAACCCGCTCGGTGCAGCCCCCAAGGGTGTTGACCACGCCGTCCTGGCCGCGTTAACGGCGGTCAGCAATGTCATCCTGAACCTGGATGAATTCGTAACGCGCGGTTAATGGCCCTGAACTGGCAATCGAGTCGTAGCCCAGCCTCAAACTGCTACGATTAAGACTCAGGCGGCACGCTTCCGTCCCCGCGGACCGGGAGCGCTGGCGTGATTCTGCAACGTGCTCTCAGACCGCGTTCCCATCACAACTTCAGTTGCGGGGTCGTTACCTGGGAAATGCTGTTCGTATTGCCCACGAACGCGGAGGGACGATTGTTGTCGGAGGATTGACTTGAGCCATTGAATGCCTGGGTCACCTGGGCCGTATCGCGAATGATCCCCACGCAGATGGCTTCCAGGGGCAGGCAGTTGTCATCGAGACCGAACGGATCTTCGATTTCCACGCCGGCCTCTTCGATACCGAAGAAACCGAACGACACAATGGCGACCATCAGTGGCGTCCACCAGCCTGTGCGGCCGCAGAGCACGATCGGCAAGGTCAGCAGATAGACCAGGATCAGCTGTTTGATCATGGCGGCATACACGAAGGGTAATGGAGTCTTTTTGATTTTCTCACAGCCCCCCTGCGAATCGACCAGGCGGGCAATCAGATCTTCCATGTGCCGCAGTTGAACCGAGTCGAGCTTGCCAGCCTTGTAGCGGTCGGCCACCCATTGCGACAGAGCTGCCGCAATCGCTGTCGGAGGATTGCCAAAGCGGATCATTTTTGAATACAGCTCACCGGGTAGATACGAATGCAGCTCCTCGAGATCGCGGGAGTCGCGCAGGGTCTGCTTGATGCTCAGCACGTAGCCGCCGATCAGTAAGGCCAGATCCTGGGCCGGGGGGGCGTAGATTGCGCCGCACCGCGCCAGACTGCGCGCGGAATTGATCAACATCCCCCAGTGCGACCGGCCTTCCCAGTAGCGGTTGGCGGACGAGTTCATGCGGAACACGATCAGGAACCCCAAAAGGGAACCCACGACCGCATAGCCGGCTGGTTCGACCAGCCCGGAGCCCTGCTTCGTAATCCAGCCAACCGAGACCCCGAGGTTATACAAGTACTCGACCGCCAGCGCCATCAACGTCATGGCACAGACACGGCCGACGATGCTCGGCAAGACCGTACCGCGATAACTGAGAACAACCTTCCACCAACTGGTGCGGGGATACTGAATCACTTGGTAATCGTCCTGACTTTCCTGTGACAACTGGCTGGATCAGACAACTGGAGGCTGGCAAGTCACGTCAGCAAGACACAACTGGCTGCCGCCAGCGCGTGCAAGCGTTGTACCGCGTCCTTGTGAATCTGCGGGCAAAGGCCGTCGTATCCGCTTGACAAGCAGGCTGTTTTCTCAGTAGTCACCGGCACTTCCAGCAGGAATTTCCGTTAGGAACTCGATCCGCTGGCACCGCCAGTGACCCCCGAGAAAATCCATTGACTGCGATTGATTTCAGCGTCGCTGCCTTCATCCCAGGCATCGGAGATCCACGTTCCGACCGCAAGACGGATTGGCAGTTCTAATCTCAAACTTAATTCTTGTAAATCTTGTGTTGCGGACGTCCAGACAGAATCTGTTCCTTGCCCCAGGTGGTCACATCGCGGAAGGCCTGGCTTTGGATAAACGAGACAAATGCGGGCTCGTCGGACCATTCGCTGGTGATCAAGTACGACGCATCGTCGCTGATGTCCTTCCAGAGAGTCGAACTGGTGTGGCCCGGCGCAGCGCGGAGGGCCCCGATCACGGCGGCGAACTTCTCTTCGAAGTCTTGTTGTTTTCCCGGCAGGACGTGGTAGTTCATTCCAACTGTAATCACTTGTGTCGACTCCCAAAGAGATGCATGATGCCACAGGCCAATCGAAGGTGAGACCGGCCGTCAAACCGCTGGGCGGTTCGAGCTCGGTCGAGTTTTTTCCCGGCAGGCGGCTCAACCTCGATTTCAGCCGAATTCTCGTATTCCGACCGCGACTCAAAACCGAGTTTACCCGCAGCGGAGCCCGATTCTAGCATCTGCAGCCAGCCGCGGTAGTTCGTTTGCGCTGTGTTGTCGGTTCGCATCAGGATTCACTAATGAATGGCTGCCGACGGAGGCCGCTGGAAAGTCCCCCAGATCGACGCCGGTGGCGAGCCCATTCTGGCGTCAAATGATTCGCACGGCTAGAATCCGGGCTCCATAACCTCATTGCGCCTCGCACAACGGAGTGCCAGGCCTCACGGTTTTACTCAGACCAGTAGCGTTAGTCTCGAAATGATGAAAGCGATTGCCGTACGGCCGGGAACTCCCCATAGCGTTCACCAACGGGAGGTCGCGGTTCCGACGTTGGAAACCCAGCCTCATCCGCATGTCTGCCTGATTCCGCCCGGCCGCTCCGTGCTGGTCAAGGTCTTGCAGATTGGGGTGGACGCCACTGATCGTGAAATCAATGAAGCCCTGTACGGTAATGCCCCCCCCGGGAACGACTATCTGATCCTGGGGCACGAAAGCTTCGGCCGGGTCGTGGAAGTCGGCAGTCAGGTTACCGAATTCAAGCCGGGCGATCTGGTTTCGTGCACGGTCCGCCGGCCCGGTAAGTCACTCTTCGATCAAATTGGCCGGAATGACATCACCAGTCAGAACGAATACTACGAACGGGGCATCAACCTGTGCCACGGATTCTTGACTGAGTATTTTGTCGACGATGCCGAATACATGGTCAAGGTGCCGCGCGAGTTGAAGCACATTGGAGTGCTTGCGGAACCGGCCAGCGTCTGTGCAAAGGCGATTGAACAAGCCTATCTGGCCCAGCATCGGTTGCAGGTCTGGTCACCCAAACGGGCGTTTGTCCTGGGGTCGGGACAAATTGGTCTGCTGGCGACAATGATGCTGCGTTTAAAAGGGCTGGAAGTTTTCACCCTGGCCCGGGCCCCCGGACCGCATCGCAAGTCGGAAATCGTGCAGGCCTACGGTGCTCACTACGTCAGCACGCAAGAAACCACCATGCACGAGCTGGCTCACAAGGTCGGCGCCCCCGATCTGATTTTCGAAGCCACGGGCAGCAGTAAGGTGGCGTTCCAGGCCATGGAAGTGCTGGGGCTGAACGGGGCCTTGATCTGGACCAGCGTGACGGGCGGCCAGGCCGAAGTGACCGTACCCGGCGACAAGATCAATATGAACTGGGTGCTGGGCAACAAGCTGCTGGTGGCCAGCGTGAATGGGAATCGACGCCATTTCGAGCTGGGCATCAAGGATCTGGCTCACGGCCAGGCCCTGTTCCCGGGAGTCACCGAGAGAATCCTGACGAATCCCGTGCAGGGATTGGACAATTACGAGGAAATGATGCGTCTATTGGTGTCCGACAAGAATGCGCTGAAGGTGTACGTGGACGTCAGCGAATAGCTCATCAAATCGCAGCAACAAGCCCGAGGACCCAGCGGATACTGGCTGTGAATGCACCGGTGAGCTGCGTACGCCGACGCTTCGAGCAGATCATCGCTCAACGGAACTGTGACTTCGCCGCTCGCTCCAGACGACTCGTGGCAACATGGCAAACCCTCGCGAATGGCTGATCAACGGCAGCGGCCAGACTCCTCAGTTGAGCTGGTCGTTTGCCACGGACGCGCCGTTGGCCTGGCTGGAACTGGCCCGGGAATCTGGCGAGATTCTGGCCGCGGATCGTTCGGGGGGCATTTATCTGCTCGATCGTAACGGACGAGTCATCGCCGTGACCCGCGGGCAGGTGCCTGTGCGGGGGCTCGCCTGGAGCGATAACGGGGCGGCAGGTGTGGCCCTGATTGGGGACACCAGGCTGCACTGGTTTTCGCGACAGCTCGAATTCCGCAGCCAGTATGACTTGCCCGATACGGCGCTGGCCGTGGCTGTTGATCCCCATGGCGAATACGTGGCCGCCAGCCTGGTCTCGGGAACCAATTTGATCTTCGATGGGCCGCGCAAGCCCATCCATCGCTTTGAATCGCAGCGGCCCTTCGTCAAGCTCCAGTTTCTCTCCGAGATCCCCGGCTTGATCGGCGTCGCAGACTATGGGCTGCTCAGCAGCCGGACATTCCAGGGAGGAATTCGGTGGGAAGAAAAGCTGTGGGCGAGTGCCGGTGATATCGCGGCCAGCGGAAATGGCGACATGGTGCTCGTCGCCTGCTTTGCGCATGGCATCACGCGCTACGACTCGGAAGGTTCGCAGTCCGGTTCTTATCAGGTTGAAGGGACTGCTTCACGGGTGGCCTGCAGCTATCTCCCCTATCGTATTGCGGTGGCCACGATCGAACGGCAACTGTACTGGCTGAACGTCGACGGCCGGATGCTGTGGGCTGCAGAGGCACCAGAGGACATCATCCGCGTGGCCTGCGATCCCCTGGGCAAAGGCCTGGTCGTCGGCTTCGATTCCGGCCGCATCGTCAGGCTGGACTGGGATACGTGAATAACCTCGCACGATTCAGCCAGACTGACGTCACGCCAATCAGGCCGCAGGACGGACAATCCTGTCCGCCTTTTAATAGTCGACTCTCAGCAGACGGACAGGATTGTCCGTCCTGCATGGACTTGTCCCACAGACGAAGGTGATTGGGCCCGCAGTCCTCGCCGTCCTGCAGGTCGCTACGTCACAGAAGCGGCCGACAGGACAATAGCGGAGTCAGCGTCTGGCCATCTATGCCGGTCTGTAGCTGGAATACGCGTCGATGACCATCGACGAAGGTGTGGCCGCCTCGCTTTGTTTATTGGTCGGGAAATTGCTCTGGTAGAACCAGAACAGGAACGCCGACAAGCAAACCAGGGCGACGGTCGCAACGCTCACGGTGGCGACCATCAAGCGTGTTTGCTGCTGGACCGGATCGCTGATCCACGAACGCAGTCGGGGCATTTGATCGACGACAATTTCCAGACTGCGGGGAACAGCGCGTTCCAGCGTCGCCGTACGCGATTTCTGAGCGACCCGCGACGCGGCAGCCACCCCGCTGTCACCGGCGGCAGCGGCAGCCTGTTGCGCCGATCGTTGCCGGGCGCGGCGACGTCGTTCCAATTCCTTACGTTCGGCCTCGGTTCGTTCCGGCGCGCGTGAGGCCACAGCCACCGGCGACGATTCACCGGCCGGTTCGGGAGATTCGTTCCGCATCCGTTC
This sequence comes from uncultured Planctomicrobium sp., assembly GCA_964596215.1. Classification (GTDB taxonomy): domain Bacteria; phylum Planctomycetota; class Planctomycetia; order Planctomycetales; family Planctomycetaceae; genus JAKFVC01. The sequence goes on from CAZQUW010000019.1 coordinate 18,280, forward strand.
GGTCGCCACTGCGACGCCGGCCGCCGTCGAATAGATGGGTGGTTGATTTGAGCCCGTCTCTGCACCACGCATCGTCACCCCCCCTGGCAAAGTCGTCGCGAACGATGCGGGCTCCGCCGTGATCAGCCGGGCCGCGCTGGGGGACTCGGCTCCGGCCTGCTCGAACATCTGTGGCTTTAGCGAATCGAGGCCATAAATTGTCGCCACCAATGAAATGTGTTGCGTCTTCCAGGCGTGCCCTCCATGTTCGACCAGCCACCGCGTCAGGACCTCCGCCAGTTCGGTGGCCGACTGATAACGGTCGGCCGCCTTCTTGGCCATCATCTTGTCGAGGATCGCCATCAAGCTCGCCGGCGCGTCAGCCCGCTCCTCGAGCACAGGCCTGGGGGACTTGGTCTGATGAGCGAACAAGCGCTGCACCAGGGTGCCTTCTGTGAACGGCGGGTGCCCCGTCATCGCAAAGTAGAAGGTGCAGCCCAGGCTGTAGATGTCAGCACGCGCATCGACCTTGTGGCTGTCAATCGCCTGTTCCGGTGCCAGATAATCTGCGGTCCCCAGCACTTTCTCATCGTGCTTGATGGTCAGGGACTCTTCATCGGTCTGATCAAACAACCGGGCCAGCCCGAGGTCGAGAATCTTCACCGTCCCCTGGGCATCGATCAGCAGATTCTCCGGCTTGATGTCGCGATGTACCAGGCCTGCCTGGTGAGCGTGGCTGAGCCCCTCGGCTGCCTGCCGGATGTAGTCCGCTGCTTCCGGGTATTTCAGCGGTCCCTTCGCCGTGACAATCTTCTCGAGATTACGGCCTTCCACGAACTCCATGACCAGGAAGTGAATCTCGGCCCCGCCATCAAACTGCTGATCGACGTCGTAGGCCCGCACGATGTTCGGATGATTCAACGATGCGACAGCTTTGGCTTCGCGATGGAATCGTCCGAGGTAGGAAGTATCCTTCACTCGATTGCCAGGCAGCACCTTAATCGCGCAGCGTCGTTCCAGCAGCATATGCTCGGCCAGATAGACGGCGCTCATTTCGCCAGCTCCCAACAACCCGAGCAGTTTGTATCGGCCCAGAATAAATCCCTTGTGCCGCCCCTGCAGCAACTTCTCCGACTGCCAGTCGGTCAGGGCACCACGCTGCACCAGGGCATGGGCGAGTGCGGCGGCATCATGCTGATCGACACCGTTCCGATCGAGATCGGCCACGATCGCATCGAGTTTGACGGCATCGATCAGACCGCTCTGACGGACACCGAGCAGGAATGAGGCGGGAGTTAATTTAATCGTCATGGTGACTCATCTCACAGGCGAACTGCGAGCCGCAGGAAAAGAAAATGACACGCGAACAAATATGATTAACCGCAAGGATCGAGATCCTGGCGAGAAACGACGGACTAAGAACCAATCCCCACGACTTCAATGTCCAGAACCAGCGACTCACCAGCTAACGGATGATTGGCATCCAGACTGACTTCGTCGTCGTTGACGGTCCGCACCCAGACATCCAGCTCTTGCCCGGCACACGTCACGGCCAGTTGATCACCTTCTTCGACGCGGTCCGGCACGGCCAGCCGCGGTGCGTTCTGCTGGAGACGCGGGTCGCGGTAGCCGAAAGCTTGGTCGGGCGAAATGATGACATGCTTCCGTTCACCGATCTTCAATCCCATCACTGCCAGGTTCAGCCCCTCGATGACGTCGGTGCTTCCGACCGTAAATTCAAATGGTTCACGGTGCTCGGATGTCTCGATCATGTTGCCTTGTTTGGAACGAGTCTCGTAATGAATGCGAATACGATCTCCCAGGCGAGCTGTTAGCATTGACGTAGTTCCCTTCGAGATCAGCAAACAAAAAGTATTGCGGCCTGGATGTTTCGTAGTTGAGTTATCAGTTGTCTGAGAAGATGTCCCAGGCCCAGCCATTGCTGGTTGCTGGCGGAGGTTCGGTTTGATCAATACGTTTCGGGCGGTCCGAGGGGCTCTGCGCTGAATCACGGACTGCAGCTTTCGCCGGCCTGGCCCCTTGCCCTGCATCTCGCACACGCTGATCAATTGCCAGTCGCAAGCCTTGCAGTTCGCGCTGGGCATCACTGAAATCGACGGTCTGGGCCGCAATGATCTGGATGCGATGCAAACGTTGTTCCAGCGAGGCCTGGACCTGATCACTGAGGATGCGTTTGCCGATCGTGGCGGCCAGGTGTTGCGCCACAGAGTCCACTTCCGCAATCAGATGTTGTCGGCAATCATCAATTTCAGACTGGCGTCGCAGTGCCAGGGCTTCGCGTTCCTGTTCGTTCCGCCAGACATTCAATTCCAGAATTCGGCCGGTTGCCAGATGATCGTGCTGGGCCGACTGCATTTCGAACGCCTGACGCCAATCTCGCGGATCATGGCTGAGATGTGACAGGACCTCCGTCTCCAGCGTCACCGGATCAACGGTGGGCATCCATTGCTCGTTGAATCGCAGATGCGGAATTTTCAGCAGTTCGCCGCTGACGACATGTCGCGGGTCATTCTCGCGGAGCGCCAATGTCGAATGCGGCGAGAAGATCGCCCGCAAGTGTTCGATAGTGCGGCACAGGCACGCGATTCCCGACTTCGTGCGCGGTGCCTCGTGAGATCGGCTATATGCAGCCAGCTCGGTGATGACGCTGTCGGTGCGATCCAGGATCTCATCTCGCAACAGTTCGGCATCGCGGCTCGCCAGGGTGCGTCCCTGGGCGGGTTTAGATGCACACAAACGCAACCAGCGACTGGCATAGTCGATCGCCTCGCGGATCATCGCCACCATTGATTCCTGAGGGAACGTCACGGCACCCAACGCGACCGTGGCGGTCGTTTCGCCGGCGGCAGACTCCAACCGCACACTTTGAGTCAACCGATCGATCTCGGATTTTACCCAGTTGCGTTCTGTCTCCTGCCCGGTGCGAATCGGTTTCAGCAGCCTGGATACGATGCGGAACACTTCTTGCCATTTGCTCCACAAGCGCACGGCTTCAGGATGGCGAATCGTCGGACTGGCAGTCAAAGTCCAGTGAGCATGCAGAAACAGCAATGAGGTGCGTGTCGCCAGTGAGTGCTTCTTAATGGTCTCCGGGAGCCAGGTGTCCACAGTCTGCTGCAGGGCCTCGATTTCCCCCTGCCATCTGGCCAGATCACAGTCGGGCGTAAACAGGTCGGCAGCCTGTCCGTTCAGCTGCTGACCGTACGTCAGAACGCGGCTGCAATAATTATAAAGGTGACTTAACCCAGGCGTGATGCGAAACGATCGCAGGATCAGCGCCGCAGACGGCGATGAAGCCAGCAATGCCGGGATCAGGGCTGCGGCTCGCAGGAAGAAGCCAGTTCCAGCATTCCATTCCGGACTGCTCGTGTTCAGCAATTCGGGCTTGAACTGTTTCAGGTCCTCTTCCAGCAGGCGAGCAATCTCCCCTTTGGAATAGCACAGGTGGCGACTGAGCGCCATGGCACGCATGACCCACGACGGCAATACATATGCTTCACCTCGCAGATGGCTTTCCGAACTCCGAGTCAAATGATAGGCCAGAGCAGCGCGATCGTCCCACAAGAGTTGCAGCGTGACCTGTGACATCATGCTCCGCCGGCTGGCTGCATTGGCCTGCAATGCCCGCCGGGCCAGAATTGCGACATTTCCAGTGGCCTGCGCCGACACCCCTGAGCTGGCAGTACGAATCGGCTGCGATTTCGCCCACTGGTAAGGATCTTCCGACAACAACTTCAGATCCAGCGAACGCGCGTTGCGTCGCGGCACCTGCTCAGAGGCAGCGTGTCCGATCGAATCAAAGATCGAATCCTGATGGCTGTCAAATACGCTCTCCTCGGCATCGAGTACCTCCCAGCCAACGGCATCTCCGGGAGTAGCGGCGGGTGCTGGATCCGACGGAGTGATGTCAACCACAGGTTCAATCGCCGACAGCTTATGGGAGGTGATGGCCGGTCGCGTGTTGCCGTGAATGAGCTTAATTCTGGGAGCAGAGACCTCACGGGAGTGAACTTCATCGGCTGGAACAGCTGTCGAGCCAGGCCCAACGTGGTCATGAATATTGATACTGCTGTCGTGAGCGATTGCATTTTCGTCGACGTGAGCGTCCCCGCTGAGGGTTTCGATTCCCGAGTGGTCTTCAATGGGGACCGGTGGTTCAACTGCGATCGGTAACAGGTTCTGCTGCGCTGCTGTCGCACGGAGTTTGCCACGAGCGACGGCCGTCGCCAGGGCGCGGCCCCACGTGGCCGCCGCCCGGTCGTGACACGCCGTCCAGTCGTCATCGGAAAGGTTTTCGGCAGATTCAACCAGCTGCAGTAACGCCAGAAAGGGATGGCTGCCATTGAGCAATGCCGTGATTTCCGCGGTGGGCTCGCCAATCGTTACGGCATCGAGTTGCGTCAGGATTTCGGTGGCTTGCGATTGACAGTCCCGCAATGCGGAAAATTCGGGATCATCGACATGGCTCAGTCCCAGAATGCGGCTCAGAATGCCACGGACCTGGTCGTGCGTTTCACTGCGAATCAGGGCTGCATGCACATCGACCAGGGAGACGTCCGCGGCAGGACTAAGCCGAGCGGTCTCGCTCAATTTGATCACTCGGCTACGGAAGGCGATCAGCCCATCCACCAGTTCATCCGGCGGTAACGCTCCGACACTTTTGAGCTGACTGGCATGGCGTGCGAGCTCTGTGCTCAGAGTCTCCTGCAGTTGCCGGAGCTGATGCAATTCTGCGCGTGCTGTCGTGAATTCGCAGGCAGGCTGCATTATGTCGTCCTCCCGCTCACTGGAACTGGTTTTTGTCATTCGAGTGGCGGAACGCATCAATTATCAAATCAGGTGAGCAGAGTACCTGACGCCGCGGCTACCCGCAGTGGCCAGGGTTCGACCGAGTTAAGGCAAGGACGCATGCTGTTCCATCAGACTGTGAATGCTGTCCCCCTCTTCGAGGTCATGGGCCAGGTCTTCCACTGCCGCGATGACATCTGAATCTGACGTCGACATGGCAGTGACCGCAGGAGGCCGCGCCGCTGAACTCGATACTCGCTGACGCCCATGGGTGACGGTGCCGGCGCCGGGACTTTCGGCATCCATGCGCACATTGAGAGCCTCCATTAACGATTCATAGACCGATCGCTGGACTTCCGGGGATTGAAATGAATTGACAATCGCTGCCATACCAGGCAGATAGGACAGCATCAGTTTATAGCGTGCCGGATTCATACTTGTTCTCTGTTCCGTTACAGGTCGATTATCGGGAGTTTGGCCCAGGGCTCGCGCTGCTGATCCAGGATCTGCTCTGGAGGCCAGCCATTCGTCAGATGTGATTCGTCGTTTCACGTATTAACAACTTGTGACGTGCCACCGCGGTGGCAACTTCGCGGCCCAGCTGGGTTGCACATTGTTCGAGTAACTCTGTCCATCGCATGTCTTCTAACGTGTCACACTGCGTGACCAGGGTCCACAGCACGGCCAGCGGATGCCGGCCGTGATCCAGGTCGTCGATTGTGTCCTGAGATGTTGAGTCTTCACTGAGGATGTCTGCGCGAGCCTTCTCGCACGCCTGTTGACAGACTGCGACGACCAGGTGCTGATCGCCTTCCACGTGTGTCAGACCTTCGACCTTGTCGAGCAGTGCCAGGGCCCGGCTACGAGCCATCTGCCGGGTGAACTTGCTCTCCAGGTCAATCAGCGTTGCGGGAACCATGTCGGCATCGACTTCGACGGTCACCGACTGCTGCTCCTGCAGCCGTGATCGCATTCGACAGAACACTTCACGGTAACTCTGCAGTTCGGCGATGAGCTCGGCAGAAGGACTGGTTCCCTCCGTGCGCAGTTCTGCGGCCGATCTCTCCATGGAATCCCCGAGGCGAAAGCTGAACTCTTTGAGTCGCCGCAACTGGTGTTCGATCTCGTCACAGGTTTCATTCACCATTTCGGCTCCCGGGTCACAATCATGACTGGCACAGTTCTGGGTCGTCCGTCAATGGGATCACTTCCCCGCGGCCAGGCCTTTTTCCAGGTCAGCCTGCTTGTGAGCGGCGTCGGTTTGTTTACCGGTCGCAGCCGATCCACCGACCTTGAAGCGACCATTGAAAGTCGAGCCTGATTCGACGTTCAAGTTCTTGGTAATCACGTCACCGTCAATGATGCCGGAGGCCTTAATAATCAGCAGGCCAAACGCCTGAACCGTGCCATTGACGCGGCCCGAGACTTCCGCGTGATTCGCGGCGATATTGCCTTCAATGACGGCCGTCGGGCTGACCATCAACGTGGCCTTGGTCGCAACATCACCCCGGACCGTGCCTTCGACAATCAGGTCCCCTTCGGCAATCAGGTTGCCGTCGATCACGGTCCCTTTGCCGATAATGTTCTGCGGGGCCGACTGCTTGGTGCGAACGGAATTTCGACTCTCAGTATCGGTCACATCTTGAGCCAGCGAATCTTCGATCCTGGTCATCGCCTTGTTGAGACTGGCGAGGGGGGCGGCGATGTCTTGCGGGTTGTTTTTCTTAGACTGCCTGGTGCCGAACATGTGTCATACCTTTCTGAAGGTGAATCAGGGCCCGAAATGTCACGACAGTGTCAGCACGCTGGAACTTGAACAAGCAGGGGCTGATCCGCCCAGGACTATTCCGGCCTGCTTCGCGAAGACGCACGATGAGAGCCAGCAATAAGCAAGTTCCGTTCGCAACCGCGCAATCTCACGTCCGGTCCCGCTGCAAATCACCGAGTCCTGCTGGCCGTAGTGACTGTGCGGAATGTGCTGCGATGTGGCGACCGATTACGCCGATGAATGCAGAGAAAGAGGTCTCGATCTTTCGAGAGACCGTCAATAGAGGGGGCCCAGCAGGCCGCGTCGTGTGGCGAAAACACCACATGTGGAGCGGACTGACGCTTCCCGGCAACACGGTTCATCGCGGGAAAGTCCGGGCACCCGAATACGTCACGATGTCAGCTCGAAGTGCCCGCGAGTGGTTCATCCACCACTATTGAGGAGTCACCCGCAGGCGTGTCGAGCCGGAACTCTTAAAGAGTTGGTGCTGAGTGGTTACGTGTTGTAGTAGGTTACTTGTTGTAGTAATCGGGCTCTTGTCCCGGGCGCCACTTGATATTGCAGCCGATACTGGGACGTTGCTCGGTCGAGACCGGCTTGCCGGCCAGAATGGCGTCGATCGCCGCGCGGAGATCTTTTCCAGTCACCGGCAGCCCGTTACTCGGACGGCTGTCATCGAACTGACCGCGGTAGACAAGCCGGCGATCTTTATCGAACAAATAGAAATCGGGAGTACACGCGGCACGATAGGACTTGGCCACTTCTTGAGTCGCGTCGAACAAATACGGGAAGTTGTAGCCCGCTGCTTGTTGCTCTTCGATCATCTTCGCCGGACTATCGGCCGGATAAGCGTCGGCATCATTCGAACTGATGGCCACGATGCCCAGGCCCTGGGCAACATAGTCACGTCCCAGCTGGGCCAGTTCCGACCGCAAGTGTTTCACGAAGGGGCAATGATTGCAGATAAACATGACGAGCAGCGCTGGCGCCCCGGTAAACGTTTCCAGGGAAACCTGCTGCAGCGTAGTATCGGGCAGCGTAAATGCCGGAGCGACAGTTCCCAGGGGAAGCATCGTGGAGGGTGTCTGTGCCATGCGAAGGGCTTTCTCACTGATATCGAGGGTTTGTACTGGGAAGTATTGCCCGCATAAAAACTGCAAATATTTGCCTACGGGGCCGTCCCCGGTCGCAGTTTTTGCAGTAATGGGGTAATGATTGCGGATGGCACGAAGACCTTCAACTGTTGAACCGATTCCGTTCCCCCCAACTGCGCCACCTGTTTGATCAATGAGCTGGAAATGTGGGTATATTTCTCGCTCGACATCAGGAAGACAGTTTCAATCTCGGGTGCCAGGGCGCGGTTTGCCAGGGTGAGCGTGAATTCATTCTCAATGTCTGACAAGGTCCGCATGCCGCGTACCAGTACGGCGGCCCCGCAGTGGCGGAGGAAGTCGACCGTCAGCCCACGAAAGACATCGACATTCACGTTCGTCAGGCCCGCAATCGACTGGTGAATCAGGTCCATGCGTTCATCCGGTGTAAACAGGGCCCGCTTTTCAGGATTGGTCCCGACGCCGATCGTGACGCGTTCAAACAACCGTGAAGCCCGCTGTACAATGTCCAGATGCCCGAAGGTAAATGGGTCAAAACTACCCGCATACACGGCGTGATGGGGGTTGAGAACGATGGTCATCAGTTATTGATCCTTGCCGCAGAACTTACGGCTGGTGGTGTTTTAGAAAGGCTTCGACCATCTCTTTGCGAATACGCGCAGCCAGTCCATCCGCAAACAGGTTGAAGTGATTTTTTCCAGGCAGGATTTCAATCACGGCATCACTGCCCAGTTCTTGTAGTGTGGCCTTCAGGCGCCGCGTGGCGCCATCCAGATAGAAAGTGTCGTCGGCCCCCATAAAGACGTGCAACTTGCCTGCCAGCTGAGGTGCCAATTGCGGCCAGTTCATGAGCAGCCGCAACCGGATATCGTAACGTTTCCAGGTCTCTGCCACCTTCTGATTGATGGCTCCGGTCCGGCGATCCCAGATTTGCAGGGGCGCACCATCGGCCCCCCGCGGACTGAAAACGGCCTCAAAACTTTGCATTTGACCGCCATACCCGAGCACATGCTCCATGTCACAGAAGGCGTCCGACCAGAGCAGAATGGTCTCGCCATTGCGTCCCAGCGGCCGGCGATTTCCAGCTTCGTCACGAAACAGATTGGCATTGGGCTGATACAGGTTGACCCGTTGAAAATCATTGAAATCGACGGCATCAGGTGCCGTGCTCCAGGTACCCCCGAATGTTTCGGGATAGGTCGTCTGAAGCCACAGAGTGCTCCACCCGCCTGACGAATGGCCCGTCAGTAAACGTGCCGTGGGAGCTGCCACAGTCCGATAGTCCTGATCCAGCCGCGGCAGGAATTCGGTGACAAATGACTGGCCCACCGGTCCGTTGTTGGCCGAGTCCGCAAACACATGGTGACCACGAGCGCAGCTGGGATTCAGCGTGACACGAATAAACTCGACGCCACGTTCATTCTGTTCCTGCACAGGTGGTGCGGCCGCCACCGTGTAATGCGTACCGCCGAACCCCGGGACAACCAGGATGACCGGATAGCGCCGCTGAGGTGCGGATTGATAACTGGCAGGCAGCTGCACGGCCCCCTTCCACTGCACTTCTCGTCCGTGAAACTGACTCAGCAATTCGCTGCGGACCACCAGCTCCTGACAACGCTCGGTTGTCTTGAACACTTCCTCCGGGACGATCTTATCGACCAGCAAGTCGATCCCCGGCGCGTTCTCAGCCGGGGCCGCCGCAGTCTGAGAACTGACACCGTTACCTGGCCCCGTCCCCACTTCACGCTCGTATGGATTCAGCCGTACCACGGCCTGGACGCGGGCAGTTTTCAGGTCGAGATCAGCGAGTGGTTGTGGAAAACTGAGCAACCGGGGTGTCGCGGGCGAGATACTCAGCGGTTCGGCCGGATTCCAGCTCTCGACATCCAGGGCCACAAACGGTTCGGGATGAAACCAATCGGGCCCTTCTCGCGGTTCGGCTGCATTGCGGGCATTGAAGAACAGATAAACGCGCCCGGTGAACGGCTCCTGCCGGGCTGCGGGTGTCATGCGAATGCGAAATTTCCAGTCTGCCGCAGGGGCCAGACTGGCGGCCAGCGACACATAAACCAGGATCGCAATCGAAACCCAATTCCCCATACGGGCGGAAATTCTCCGCGGCGTAAGCAGTTTGGCGCGGCAATTCAGCTGACGGTGCAACATGAAATCGGGTTCCTCGGGTGAATGTGGAGTGCCAGTGTACTGACGATTGCCGAGGACGTCTACTTTTTCAGGGCGGGAGCCAGCAGGTTCGAGGAGATCTGAACAGCCTCCAGATGTGGTGCCAACTCCAGCAGAAAATCCGCATCATCCGGTATGGATTGCGAAATCCTGATTGATCCGCGGTGCAGAGCTGCGGCCAGACGAGCCAGGAGGTCCTGCATCTCCCGCAGGAACGCCTCAAGCTCTGCGGGGGCCAGGTCATGTCTCAATAACACAGTTTCCGCAGGCGTTTCGTGACGGGTCAGCCGGGCCAGCGTGGTCCCTTGTGAGCGAAACAGGTTGCCCCGGACGAAAGCGCGTCGCAGACGGTCGTTCGCGTCGAAATGATAGACCGGGTCGCCGCCGAAAAATATCGACCAGCGACCATCTGAGCGGCGTCCGGCTACGATTTCATCGTGGTGATCGGGAATCTGGAACGACACGCGCGGCGAAAGCGCTATGGCTTCGGCCATTAAATCTTCTCGATCAGAACTCTGCCGGGCCATGATTGTCACACAAGTGCGAAGCGAAGTGGAATGCAATCGCATCGTAGCACAGTGGCCTCGGTTGTCACACACTTGATGGCGTGGACTGCTGGCCGGCGGGTCTGCTATTTGAACAGTCGTGGCAGTGTCGTCAGCGCGCGGAACATCGTGCGCGCGGTCGTAAGCTCAACGGCCAGTCTCGGAATCTGCAGCGGATCTGCGAACGGATCCGACCGAAATCCGACTCCGTAGCGGAAGGCCCACTGAAAACCTTCTCGTTTGAGGCACTCGATTGTGTCCGAACTGCAGCTCATTGCGCCGCCGACCGGGTAACTGAAAATTCGGATGGGCTCTCCGAGCTCCTGCTCGATCCGCTTACGGCTCTCGGTGATTTCCCACAGTTGCTCTTCGACCGGAATCCGGCTCAGGATCGGGTGATTCACGGTGTGCGCGCCGAACTGCATGCCGCCTGTTCGCATTTCGCGGACCATATCCCAAGTCATCCATTGGTTCAGTGCCAGGCGGGTCGGACAGCGGCCATGACCCGTTTCTTCAGCGAGCCATTGCAGAAACTCATGAGTCCGATGGCCGGGAAGCGCCTTGAACACCTTCAACAATTGCCGGATGGTCGCTTGAGGATCCATGTGATCGACCAGGATCGGTTCGGCGAGCCAGTCGGGGCCATCGAGAAAATCATGTGTCGTATTGCGAATCATCCAGGCAATCTCGTCCCACCAGCTGATATGCGGCTGGTCCAGAAATCGCGTGGCCAGAAAAAAGGTCGCTCCAACTCCATGTGACTTCAACACCGGATAGGCGGCTTCGTAATTATCCCGGTATCCATCATCGAAACTGATCAGGACATGCCTGCCGCGTGGATGTTTCCGGGCGTGCTCCAGATCGGCCGCATTGATCAGATCAAAATGCTGTTTGAGATAACTGATTTGCCAGTCAAACTCTTCAGTCGAAGCGCTCCATAAGTCGTGATCCCAGGGCGTACGGCCTGGATTACCGATCCGATGATAATTCAACACCAGTAAACCGCGCCAGGCCCCCAGGCGTTGAAGAAACCATTCACAGCCGCTGCCCACAAGCGAATGAGCTAACAGGTTTCTTTTGGTCAGCAGACTCATAGGCGGATCTCATGGTAACAACCTGCGCACTGGGATCTCTAATTCCAGTTTCGCCAGGTCAGGTAATCGAGCGATGGTAATAGGACTCGGCCCGGAAGCCGCACTTGCGGTTCGGCAGGCACTCACATTTCGTTCTCTTAAATCTCGTAACGGCATGCGGCAATGACCTTTCGCCGCTGCGGACTGAGATTTCAGCGTGAGCTGGAAATCTCTTCGAGAGTCAGGGTGCAGATTCAATCTACCTTATGTCTGTAGAATTGGAGTCTGATATCAGCGCACATTGACGATAATGTTCACATGACCAAGACTTTGCAGGCAATGAGGCTTTCTTGCCACGTCTGAAACAGTAGCCTTGCAATCGTTCGTGGCCCGAACGAACTGCGGAAATTCCCTCTAACCGTCACCGCCCAAGACGCTTCGTATTGGTGAGAGGGATTGGTGGGCCGCTCCCATCCGGAAAAATCCTACAAAAGTCAACTCTCGTTCCTCGCGTCGTCTACGAATTTCCGGAACATCAGTTTCGCACGGCAATACCCTGGAAATCGCACGCGTTCAGGACGGTCAGATCGGCGTCCTAAGCACATTCGATCCGGGTGGTCGCCGTCACTTTTTTCCCAACCCGATCGTTGCAATCCGGCATCACTCGATTTTGTGACCTAGATTTGAGGAGACCTGTCGTCAGGCGAAAACTGGAAATTGCTCCGATGGCTGTTTTTACTCGAAATTCTTGATCGTTCGAACTGGTTGGAGTTGCGACATCCATGGCCACTATCCCTTCGGCTACCCCCCGTCCCGTTCCACCGCGCGTCGGTTCCCGCAATATCAGTGGTGGTGAGGTTGATTTCGAAACACTCAAAACGGTCATTCACTCGAAGCTCGTCGAGAAGCTCGATTTATCACGACTCGGCGATCTCGAGGGAGAAACCTTGCGGCGTGAAATCCGCCTGGTCGTGGAACACCTGTGCGATACCGAGAACTCACTTCTCAATCGTTCGGAACGCGAACGGCTGATCGAAGAAGTTCTCGACGAGACGTTCGGCTACGGTCCGCTGGAGATCCTGCTCAAGGAGCCGGGGGTCGCTGATATTATGATCAACGGCCCGAAGAATGTGTTCATCGAAAAGCACGGCCGCATCATTCGTTCTGATGTGACGTTTCGCGACAATGCACACTTGCTACAAATTCTGGACCGCATTGTGTCACGCGTCGGTCGGCGTGTCGACGAAACCACGCCGATGGTCGATGCCCGTCTGCCCGATGGCTCGCGTCTGAACGCGATCATCCCGCCCCTGGCGCTGGACGGACCTTCGATCACAATTCGTAAATTCGGTTCCAAGCCACTGGGCCTGGAAGACCTGCTGAAGTTTGGCGCCTTTACCCCGGAAATGGTGATGCTGCTCGAAGGGGCCATCAAGGCCCGGTTGAACATTATCATCAGCGGCGGTACGGGTTCGGGGAAAACGACCCTGCTCAATACACTGTCAAGCTTTGTGCAATCAGATCATCGCGTCATCACGATCGAAGACGCGGCGGAACTGCAACTGCAACAGGAGCACGTCCTGCGTCTCGAAACGCGGCCGGCCAACATTGAAGGCAAGGGACGAGTCACCGCCACCGATCTCGTGCGGAATGCCCTGCGTATGCGTCCTGACCGCATCATCATCGGTGAGTGTCGCGGCCCCGAAACCATGGACATGCTGCAGGCCATGAATACCGGCCACGAAGGTTCCATGACAACGGTTCACGCCAACAATCCTCGCGACGCCGTGGCCCGTATTGAAACCATGATCACCATGGGTGGCGTGGAAATGCCTTTGAAAGCGTTGCGGCACCAATTTTCTTCAGCCGTGAACTTAATCATTCAGGCCAGCCGACTGCAGGGTGGGCCACGCAAGGTTACTTACATCACGGAGGTGATGGGCATGGAAGGCGACACGGTCATCATGCAGGACATCTTCGTCTTCGTGAAAGACGGCGTCGATGAAACGGGTCGCTGTTTCGGTCACTTCGAAGCGACAGGCGTCCGGCCGTCATTTCTGGATCGCTTCCAGCAAGCGGGAATTCGCCTGCCGTCGACACTGTTCCAGCAACGCGTGCTGGGACGGCCATAAGGTCCAGGCATCGTTCGCGAACATCAATTGGACACTGGCCGCTTAGCGTGACAGGGAGGACCGAACGTTTGATGGTCCCCCGATCACGGGGCCAACGTTGGTCGCCGATAATGGGAATAAGTCATGGATCCGTTAATGGTTTCGGGGGTCGCGTTTCTCGCCGTCACGGCACTAGTCGTGGCCGTTGCGTACCTGGTGCGCGACTTGAAACCCACCCGGGCGGAAGATCGCCTGCAAATCCTGACCAGCAAAAAGCACGAACATGGGGAAAGCCACACCCCGCAAGCCTCCCTGATGCGCGATGGCATGAGTTCATTCAGCCAGAGCATCAGTTCGTTCTTTGGCCGGTTGGGACACTTGCCCCTATTGCTGGAGCAAGCCGATTCTCCGGTCAAAGCCGATATGTTCTTTGCCATGACGGGGGGATTGGCCTGCGTCGGCCTGGTGGGCGCCATCATTGTGCAGTCTCCGCCACCGCTCTATCCGATTGCCGCGATCGTCATGGGGGCTCTGCCCTTTATGTGGATCATGTGGCGTCGCAAAAGACGATTTGATGCCTTCAGCAAGCAATTACCGGATGCACTCGAACTCATAGCGCGGGCCTTGCGGTCCGGTCATAGTCTGTCATCGGGTCTGCACGTCGTCATTGACGAAATGCCCGCACCGATCTCCACCGAATTCGGTATGGCCTACGAACAGCAGAATCTGGGACAGTCAATCGATCAGGCGCTGAAGAGCATGTTGAAACGGGTGCCGAACATGGACCTGAAATTCTTCGTCACGGCAGTCGTCATTCAGCGTCAGGCGGGCGGCGATCTGGCGGAAATCCTGGATAAGATTGGGCATATTGTCCGCGAACGTTTCAAGATCCTGGGCGCGGTGCAGGCGTTGACCGGCGAAGGCCGGATCAGCGGAATCGTGCTGATGGCAATGCCCATCGCCATTTTTATCGCCGTGTATCAACTCAATCCTGACTACATGATGACGCTGTTCCGTGATCCGCTGGGCAAGCAGATGCTGGCAGTCGCCGCCGGACTCCAGGTGCTGGGTGCGGTCGTCATCAAGAAGATTATTGCAATCAAGGTTTAACGGAAATCAACGCTGACAAAACCTCTGCGTTAGCTCAGGACCGCATGAAATGCCGCAGTTCGGATCTTCCCGCAACCGGTTTTGTCAGGATCCCAAGCGTTGTTTGGCAATCGTGCCCACCCCGACAGAGATTAAGAAAAACTTTCCCCGACTGGCGATGGTTCAACGTTTTGTGTGGCACATGGAAGTCAGCGCTGAATTATCGCGGCCCCGAGTATTGCGGACCAGTGACCGACGTTTGAGGTAACTATATGGACTTCACCAGCTTGCTGCCGTACGCGTCATTTGGAGCGATCTCCTTCGCTGCCTGGGCCGCCATCAGCTTTTTCAATGGCAAACAGTCTCGGGCAACTGAACGACTGGACGAAATGCGGGATCCGGGACGCCGGGAACGCGAGGAAAGCACGGCCACGAACATGGGCCGGATGCTGGAAAAAGCTGCTCCTGCGCTGTCTCAGGCCTTGCAGCCGAAGTCGGAACTGGAAGTCAGCGAACTGAAAATTCGACTCGCCAATGCCGGGTTCCAGTCACCCAACGCGTCTGCGATGTATCTGGCAATCAAATTCTGCATGTTGCTGGTCGGCGCCCTGATCGGCGGTGGCTACGGGCTGACCATGTACGGATTCAAACAGAATGGACTGGCGGCCATTGTCATCGGCGGTGGAATCGCATTCTACCTGCCCGAACTGGTCCTGGTCTTTTTAAAGAAGTCCCGCCAGGACAAGATCTTCATGAGCCTTCCCGACGCACTCGATCTGCTGGTCGTGTGCGTCGAAGCGGGCCTCGGCCTGGATGCGGGCATGCGTCGCGTCTCCGAAGAGCTGGCCGATTCAGCGCCGGAACTCTGCTCGGAATTTGACAAATGCAACTTCCAACTGCAGATCGGCCGACCGCGCCGTGAAGTCCTGCATGAACTGGGAGTGCGGACCGGCGTCGACGATTTAAAAGCCCTGGCCGCGATCCTGATTCAAGCCGATCGCTTCGGCTCCAGTGTCGCCCAGGCCCTCCGCGTCCAATCCGACAGTATGCGCGTCCGGCGGCGTCAGCTGGCCGAAGAACGGGCTCAGCAGACCGCGGTGAAAATGATCTTCCCGCTGGTATTGTTCATTTTCCCCGGCATCTTCGTGGTACTGGTCGGGCCCGCGGCGATCAACATGTACCGGCAATTGATCGACAAGTAGCCGGCAGGTCTCGCTTGCCCACCCCGTCGGTGCCCCCGGTCCCGGCGAACCGTTTCGGCTGGCTGGCATTCTGCGCGACAACTGCTTAACCTCAAACGATCCCAAAATCAGTGGATTTTCGGATCGTTTGCTTTTGCAGCGGCCCCGACAGAAATCCCGCCGTCCCGAGTTCCGGAGCGCTATTCCCGCATGACAGCCTTGACGATTGATCAAATTCGCGATGCCATTCCTCATCGCGATCCATTCTTGTGGATCGATGAGGTCCTGGAAGTCACCGACAAGAAAATTATCGCCCGCAAGGTGTTGTCCCCGGACCTCGATGTCTTCCGTGGCCACTATCCTCATTTCCCCGTGCTGCCTGGTGTCTTGCAGTGTGAAGCCTGCTTTCAGGCCGGGGCGATCCTGGTCTCGCGCCTGCAATCCGTCGGCGCGGGACAAGTTCCGGTCGTCACCCGCGTAAACAATGTCAAGTTCCGTCACATGCTGCGGCCGGGCGATGTCCTGGAGATTGAAGTGGAACTCACAGAGGTTCTGCAGAACACCTACTTTATGACTGGCAAAGTCTCCTCGGCCGGCAAGGTGGCCGCCCGCTTGGAGTTTGCCTGCACCGCCGCCACAATGGAATCGTAACTTCCCGGCGCCGTGGCCTGCGGCCCTGGATGTGGTCCAAGACCTGGCCAGAACTCAGGTGAGTTCTGCGACATTCGCTAATCACCGCCATCCCCCGTCGCTGACGGAGATGACTGATGTTTCTTCTGAAAGGACTGCCGCATGTGCCGAGTAACACTCTGTGCCTGGTTATGTCTGGTGAGCATCGCGGGGGCCGCTGAGCCTGCTGCGCCGGCCGCACCTGTCGGATTGTCGAAACAGGAATCGGAATTTCTGGCGAACGCCCGGCAGGTCACCTCGGGACTGCCCCGCGCTGGCGAAGGCTATTTCTCACCCGACGGCCAATCGATCATTTACCAGGCCTATCCCATCGGTTATCCGTTCTACCAGATTTATCTGCAGAAGCTGGATGAGCGCACGCCGCGACTGATCAGTACCGGTCGCGGCCGCACGACGTGCAGCTATTTCTCTCCCGATGGAAAGACCTTGCTGTTTGCTTCCAGCCATACCGACCCGGATATCGAAACGACCGAACTGAAGGCCCGCGAGGAAGCTGCCAAAGGAGGCCGCCGTCGCTACATGTGGGACTTCGATCCGCATATGGATCTCTACACCATTGGTTTGAACGGCACCGGCCTGAAGCGTTTGACGGATACTCCGGGGTATGACGCTGAAGGCAGCTATTCCGCGGATGGCAAGCAGATTGTCTTCACCTCGTCGCGCGACGGAGACCCCGATCTCTATATTATGAATGCCGATGGAACCGAAGTTCGGCAGTTGACGAACACCAAGGGCTACGACGGCGGGCCATTCTTCTCGCCCGATCAGAAATGGGTCATCTTCCGCAGCGATCGCGACAAGGAACATATGCTGCAGTTGTTTGCAATTTCGGTCGATGGCAAGCAGGAAGTCCAGCTGACCAAAAACCTCGATCAAGTGAACTGGTGCCCGTACTTCCATCCCAGCGGCAAGTACCTGATCTGGTCCGGGGCCGACTATTCCAAGGGCCCGGCGACGGCCAAATTCCATTTGTTTACGATGGAGCTGACCTATCCCGACAATACGATTGCTGGCGGCAAGATTACGCAGATTACCGACAGTGACGTCAGCGATGTGCTGCCGGTCTTCAGCCCTGACGGCAAGAAGCTGTTATGGACCGCCACCCGCTCAGGCGATAAGAGCAGCCAGCTGTGGCTGGCCGACTGGTTGCGTGAATCGAAGTAGAATCGTGGTGTCGGCGGAATTCGGAAGACTGCCGCCGTTCGCCAGACACGCCTGGGACGTCCCCGGAACCGCCGGTTCCCCACCCGCAGGGCAAGGATTCTTCCACGAAATTGAGCCAGGCCGCAACCAACATGAGTGTTTATCTCATTGGAACACTGGACACCAAGGGACCGGAGGTCGCCTACGTCCGCGACCTGTTGTCTGGTTATGGAATTCAGACCCAGGTCATCGACGCGGGCAGCCTGCAGCCTCCGACCATTGTTCCCGATATCACTCGGGAGGCCGTATTTCATGCGGCCGGCACAACCTGTGACGCCGTGGCACTCCGTGGGGACCGCGGCGCAGCGGTGATGCTCGCCGCGACCGGAGTCGCCAGCGTGATCCGTGATTTGCACGCCCGCGGCCAGGTTCAGGGCGTACTGGGACTGGGAGGCTCCGCCGGGACGACCATCGCCACGGCGGCGATGCGCGCCCTGCCAATCGGCATTCCCAAGCTCATGGTCAGCACGCTGGCTTCGGGCCAGACTCGGCCCTATGTTGGTGATAAGGATATTCTGCTCCTGAATTCGGTTGTTGATCTGATCGGTATCAATCGCATTTCGCGGGAAGTTCTCGGTCAGGCAGCACGTGCCATGGCGGGCATGGTCACACTCCCCGCTCCCGCTCCGGCCGCCACGGAACGCCCCTTGATCGCCGCGACCATGTTTGGCGTTACCACGCCGTGTATTGCCAAGGCCCGCGAACTCCTGGAAGCTGCCGGGTATGAAGTCCTGGTCTTTCACGCCACCGGCAACGGCGGCCAGGCCATGGAAACGTTAATTGCCGACGGCCTGATCGCCGGCGTCCTGGATATCACGACGACAGAATTAGCCGACGAGTTGGTCGGAGGCACACTGACCGCAGGCCCCACGCGATTGACCGCGGCCGGATTACGGGGAGTTCCCCAGGTCATTTCCGTCGGGGCGCTCGACATGGTCAATTTCGGGCCGCGGGAGACGGTCCCAGCCAAGTTTGCAGAGCGCCAATTCCACATCCATAATTCCAACGTCACCCTGATGCGTACGACTCCCGCCGAGAATCGACAGCTGGGCCTGGAAATCGCTCGCAAAGCAGCCGCCGCAATCGGCCCCACTGCCATTCTGTTGCCCCTGCAGGGAATTTCGGCAATTGATCAGTCCGGGCAGCCGTTCAACGATCCGTCCGCCCGCGAAGCCCTGTTTGAGGCCGTCCGCCAAAACCGGGGTTCTGTAGAATTGATCGAACTTAACAACCACATCAACGACCCGGAATTCGCGACGGCGGCAGCCAACAAGTTGCTAACGCTTATGCACGGCCCAGTCCATTTGGAGTGAGTCCGTAATCCTCGTCCCCCGTTTTTCGTTCGCCACTCAGACTGGCTCAATACAAACACCCACTTCGGAAAAGGCGTTGCTGATACTGGCTTCCTGAGTTGCCCAACGCGAATAACGGACTGGAGAATTCACATGAAGGCTGCTCTGTGGTGCCTGGTGAGCATCGGCATGTTGCCCTGTATTTATATCGCGTTTGGAGGCATGATCTATCGGCAACATTTGATAATGCAACAACGACTTCAATCGATGTATCCCGGACGTATCCTTCACGACCAATACTTCCGAATCCATTGGGGCTACTTGAAGGTAGACTTGTATCCTCGACTTTGGGCGTTCGCATTATTGACTGCCGGGATCATTGCCGTTATCGCCTCGCTGGTCGTCCTGTTACATTGCCCTCTGGGTGACACGAATGGACAATTGACTAGCGGGCCGATTTCACCGAGATCGCCATCCGACATGGAGTAATTATTAGCGCCAACGACGTCGCAGATGCGGACCAAAGTCATTGTGCGACACACACGATTCGACATACCAAATCCCTGAAATTCAACCATCATTGCATTCACCCCCTTGCACCTCCCTATGAACTCGCCGGCCGATGTCGATACTTCGAACAGCGATGCCCCCCTCAGCGATTTGATCCTGATCTGGGGGTTACGGTTGTTGGGGTTGCTCGACATGCTGGCCTTAATCGCTGTCGTGATGCCGCTGGAATGGATGTCGCAGGTCAATGATCTGTGTGGCCTGGAGACATTTCCCGAATCCCGGATTGTCAGTTATCTCGCTCGAACGACTTCGGCCCTCTACGCGTTACACGGCGCCCTGGTACTGTTTATTTCGTTCGATATTGTCCGCTATCGCCCCCTGATTACGTTCCTGGGTCTGGTCGCGGTAGTTCACGGCGTGATCTTGCTGGGAATCGACCTGGCAGTCGGGATGCCCTTTTTCTGGACTTTGCTGGAAGCACCGTCGTTTACCGCCACCGGGATGGCCGTGCTGTGGATTCAACGCCAGAAATCTCCCACAAAAACGGCGTTTCCCGCGTAGCGCCC
>CAZQUW010000019.1:38488-41327 GCA_964596215.1 uncultured Planctomicrobium sp.
GCCCGATGCGCCCCGCCGTAGTTGCTCACGCGTTGGGCCCTGCTCAAAGTACGTACTGTAGATCCTGACGATGACTTTGTTCTCGCCCACGGCCCGTTCCAATTCGATGTACTCGTCCGTGCGGCCAATTTCTGTAAAGGCGTAGCGCTCAAAACTGGGATGGCTGCAGACGGCTTCAAACCACTGCTTCTCTGTCGCATGCTGAAACACGCGCCAGGTCTCGTTCCATTGGTTGCCCGAGAGTTCCTGATTCTTCCACCGGCGTCGTGAGTCTTTCGCAGCGTCCCGCCGTGGTGACGGGGGCAACTCTTTGATTGCCACCTCGCGGTACATGTTTTTTGCTCCATCGACCAGTCGCAAGGCCACTGCGCCGCCCTGGAAGGTCTCACCGGCATCGCGATAGCTCAGCGCGGACTGACCATCGACCAGGACGTCGATCTGCGTACCGTTCGTGATAATCTCCAACGTGTGCCAGGCATCGGCTGCAAGCGTCGGCAGATTCGATTTGGCCAGTTCGTAGTCGTTGCGAATGCGTGAAGACAGATGCAGCGAGACAACATTTCCGGTTTCCTGACCAGCGCCATCAGGCGCTTTGTCGATGCGTACCAGATAACCCCGCATCCCGCCAAACACGACCGGTGAGGGATCCACTCGAACCAGTACCGAAGGTAATCCACGGCCGATGTCGTCCTTCTTAAACTGACACCGCAGGTGAAAGTTGGTGAAGTCGGTCCGCGTTGTGATGAGGTGATCCCAAAAATTGGGCGGTCCACCATTCGCCGCAGTCAGGACGCCGTCATTGACGGTGATGGCAGAGGTCTTCGAACCGTCCAGGATCCAGCCGGTCGTGTCCTTGCCGTTAAACAGCGGCACGAAGCCGCCCGTGATCTGCGGCGCGATTCCAGCCGCCGGGCCAGCCGGATTCCCGCTCGTTTTTTGGGCCACGTTTTCAGTGTCAGCGGGCGGGGTCTCGATCCGCTCGACATTGACCACCATTCGGCCGCCGCGGGTCAGCGTGAACTTGCCGTGTTTCACGCGATACTGGTCCGCAGCAGCACCGCGAATCACCACTTCCACCTCACCCGAGAAGACGCTCACGTCGTTCTTGCCCGCGGTCAGCTTGAATTCCTTGACATCAACGCCATTCCGTTTGATGGCAATATCCAGATTGGCCTCGGGCGACGTAATCAGCAGTTCGCCCCGATCGGTTTGAACCCGAATCACCAGGAATGCCACTACGACGGCCGCCAGGCCCAGTACGGCCGCCAGAATTTTTGTGTACTTCGAAAAGGCCGCTGGACTGACCTCACGACTCGTCCGCGCTAGGGGCCATTCGACAGTCTCGGCAGGATCGACGTGGGCAGCCGGCGCTGTGATGAAGTTTCGCTCGCCAGCTAACCACCGCGTCAATTGATCGGCCACGACATCGGCCGTCTGCGTGCGACGCTGCAGACTCTTCTCGAGCATCCGCAGGCAGATCGCCGACAGGTCGGGGTCGACCTCCGGGTAAATGGCAGCTGGCGGGCGGCTGGGGCGGTCCCACATCAGCTGCGGCGGGAACCAGCCCGCTTCATCGTCCTGGAACGGACGGCGGCCGGTCAGCATTTCATAGAACATGACTCCCAGGCTGTAGACATCACTGGCCGGAACCACGGCCGGTCGTCCGAAGCGGGCCAGTTCGGGCGAGATATACGCCAGCGTTCCGACAATTACACTGCTGCGCGTCAACCGCGACACCGCATTGTCGTCGTATTGCAGTGCCAGTCCGAAATCAGTCAGGACCGGTTCGCCGCGACCGTCGACCATGAAATTGCTGGGCTTCAAATCGCGATGAATGATTCCCTTGGCATGCGCCGCCTGCAACGCCCGGGCCGCATGCAGCATGAGTCTGGCGATCTCGGCCGCTGGCCAGGGCTTGGACGACTGCTGCAGCAACAGATCGAGCGATTGGCCTTCGATGTACTGCATCGTGATGAAAGGGAGTCCATTCACGGTCCCTTCGTCATAAACCTCACAGATATTCGGGTGCTGGAGTTGCTTGACCAGACGGGCCTCGCGAAACAGTCGCTCCACCAGTTCGCGCGGGCAATTGCGCCCGGCATTGGGAATTTTGAGGGCGACCTGGCGATTCCCCGATGACAGCTCGAGGGCCAGAAAGACCGTTCCCATACCCCCGCGACCAAGTTGCCTGAGTACGCGATAGGGACCCAGGTCGACCGGGAACGAATTGAACAGGGCCTCGTCCCGCTCGTCCGCGGCGCGGAGGGGATGCGGCGCCCCGTCGTCCATTTGCGGTTCGAAGAACCGGGAAACAATCGTCGTTTCACGGTTGCGCGCTGCGGTATCCTGCTGATGGAGTCCCGAAATCTGGTCCCCGAGTGAATCATGCACGGCAAAAAAATTGAGCAACAGCCGCGCGACCTCGGGGGGCTGTGCGGCGACAAATGCCGCACGGTCAATTTCCTCGCCGTTCTCGGCTCGCAGAAAATAGTCTGCCAGCAGCAGATCCACGAGTTCGTCGGCTTCGGCAATCTGCGGATCGACGTCATTCATCAGCTGTGCCTCGAATCGGAATCGTTCATATCCTGCAACAGACACCCAGTCTCGCACTGACGGAGGTCACTGCAGCGTCCTTTTTTACAGTGTCGTTTGAATGAGGAACTGAATCCGAACAGATTTCCTGCGCTGGAAGGCGCAAGTTACCGAGGAATCAGAATGACTTTCGGTTAAGAAACCTTGACTGCGCGCCTTACGGACCGACGGTCAACTCGCGCTCTCTTTGTTCTCTTTGCTCCCTTACGAGTTTTGCCTCCCGCCCGCTTGAGAAGAGATTACTCAC
>CAZQUW010000020.1:0-24181 GCA_964596215.1 uncultured Planctomicrobium sp.
TCAAGAAGATCATCCTGTTGAATGGCCATGGCTCGAACATGCCGAATCTCGATCTGGCCGCCCGGCGTACGAACCTGGAGACCGACGCGGAATGTGTCGTGATCGCGTGGTGGAATCTGCTGACGGTCGACAAAACATTCCTGCCGAGCTGGCGTGAGAGCAAGTTTCCTGGCGGCTGTTCGCATGCCTGTGAGCTGGAGACGTCCTTGTACTTGTACCTGGATGAGGACAACGTCCGGAAGGACTTGATCCAGAGCGGGACCATCAGTTTTAACAACGAGGACAACGCCTACAATTGGGTGGATCTGTTCGGTGCGGGGCCGGCGACGGTCGTTTCCTGGACCAGCAGCTATTCCGATACGGGCGTGCTGGGGGACGCGGCCAAGGCGACAAAGGAGAAGGGCGAGCGGGCTTATGTGGAAGCGGTGAAGCAGCTATGCGGCTACGTGAACTATTTCCAGCCTCGGCCCAAAGACGTGCGCAAGTCATTCCAGCGACATGCCCCCACGTTCCGCATTCCGTGGGAGCAGCGCTCAATTGATGAATAGCAGAGCCTGGTAATGGGGAAGGCGCCTCGGCCCAGGCCGTCGGAAATACATATGCAGCGTGCGGTTGTACTGCGGGATCTCAGTCGAGGTACAGAAACGCGTTTCCGGCCAGCAGCATCTGACATAGATCAACCCAGGCCCGTTGCCTGGCATCGGCCTGACCGGGATATTCCAGGAGTTGCTGGTCGAGAAACTGAGTCAGGACTTCCCGTTGATCGGACTCGGCGGGATGTCCGGTCGTCAGCAGCAGGGCCGCTGTCAGGCGGTCTGGTTCACTGGGGTAATCTCGCTGCAGTCGCTCGGCCAGGTGTTTGGCTCGCAGCACGGCGAATTCGGAATTCAACAAGCTGAGTGACTGCAACGGCATCGTCGAACGGGGGCGGCGCGTGCTGTTAAAGATGATCGAGGGAGCATCAAAAACCTGGAGCATGCTTACGACCTGGCTGCGGCGCTGTTGAAGGTAAACCGCGCGGCGGTTGGCCTGCGGGTGGTCTGCAGGGATCAGAACCTCACCGTTGGACTGGCGTGTGGAGGGGACGTAAGGGCCGCCGACTCGCGCGTCGAGATCCCCGCTGACGGCCAGCATGGCATCGCGTATCGCTTCTGCATCCAGGCGTCGGACGGGAAACCATGATAGCAGCCGCCCGTCGGCATCACCCTTCAAGCGGGGCGCATCGGCGGCGCTGGACTGCTGATACGTGGTCGAGTTGAGAATCAAGCGGTGGATATGTTTTGTGCTCCAGTTCGACTGTACGAGTTCCGCTGCCAGCCAGTCCAGCAGTTCAGGATGCGAGGGGGCTGCGCCGCTGATGCCGAGGTTCTCCGGCGTGGCCACCAGTCCGACTCCAAAGTGATGTTGCCACAAGCGGTTCACATGAACGCGGGCGAGCAAGCCAGCGGCACGGGATCCAGGCCGGGTGATCCACTGGGCCAGGGCCAGGCGTCGGCCGGTGGTGCGGTCGGGGTCGGCCGGGGGCTGAATTTTGAAAGGGGCATCCGGTTCGGTCAAGATGGGGAAGGGGGCCGGCTCAGCGACTGGCCCGGCCGCGGCGTAGTTGCCACGAACGAGTAAGTGGATTGCGGGGGGAGTTGTCGAAACATCGGTGGCCACGGCGATCTTGCCGGGTCGATTCTGACTTAGCGCGGTGAGTGCCTGGCGAGCCTCTTCCAGCGGTTTCTGTTGTGCCTGGATGTCTTTCTGGAATGTTGTCAGGTCGTCGGTCGGGGTCGGCGGAGCGAACGTTTCGACACTGACATTGTCGATAATGGCACTCCGGCCGCAGCAGACTTCAAAACCGAAACCGCCGTTTGGCAGATCTGTGGCCGACAGCGTGACGGTCTTCTCTTCTACGAGACCGTCATGCAGGTGCTGCAGCAGGTACTTGCCTTCGCCCTGGTTGGTCACCCGAGCGCCGTAGTTATGACCGGGGATGTAGGGCGTCGTCCCAATCGTTCCCACGATTCGTTCATCGCCTCCCGGATAGTCGACATACACCACGGACCCGGTGGTGGGGTGGCCATCAATCAGAACGTTGCCCCCTTTCAACTCGGTCGCATCGTTGAAATCGTGCATGGCGATGAAGTAGCCGATGCGCTCGGCCGGCTTGCCGTCAGGTGTCAGCTTGTTGTCGACCAGATCGAAGGTCACTTGGATCATGCCCCCCACGGCATCGGGGGTCCAATCAAATTCGGTCTTCGTGGAGAACCCGCTGCTGCCTTGAGTTCCCCCGCCATTGAATTGCATGCGGCCGCCTTGCACCAGTTGGCCCGGCGACGCTGCCTGGTTGAGCTGCACGGGGATTTTTCCAGCCGGAACGGTATCGCCGGGCGTCGCGTTGGCCCAGAGCGGCAGCGAGTCCGTGGCATTTTGAAACGTATCCTCGAACAAGACCTGGCCGCGGGGGCGATGGGCTTTCACCCAGGCAGAGAGGTCTGCCTGTCGTTGCTCGATTTGTTGTTCCAACTGCTGGGTCGCTGCTTGCCAGGCGGCGAATTCCCCCGGCAGTGAGGCATAGACGATGCGTTCATTGGGTTTTTTCCAGGCATCGGGAGCGAAGACGCCTGCGAGCAGGGCCTGGAATGAATAATAGTCGCGCTGCGTGATCGGTTCGAACTTATGGTCGTGGCACTTCGCGCATTGCACCGTCAAGCCGAGCAGCGAGGAGGACAGGTTTTGCATTGAGGATTCAAGAACCGTATAGCGATCGATGCGGACCTCATCGGGATTACCATCACTTTCGCCACTGCCGTCCTGCCCGTTGCGCAGGTAGTGAGTTGCCTCCAGCCGCTCGATCGTTTCGGGATCGGTGTCCTGATCAGGGACGAAGTGTGCGAGCTCATCCCCCGCGATTTGTTCACGGACAAACTGATCGTATGGAAGATCTCGATTCAGCGCACGGATCACCCAATCGCGATAGCGAAAGGCCAGTGGCCGGTCGCTGTCGGCATTGAAATAGCCGTTGGAGTCGGCATAGCCCGCGGCATCCAGCCAGATTTTTCCCAGCCGTTCGCCATAGTGTGGTGAGGCAAGTAAACGATTAACAGCCTGAACGTAGGCGAGGGGAGTCTGGTCGGCGGTGAATGCGGCGATGTCCGCCGGCTCGGGGGGGAGGCCAGTCAGATCAAAAGTAACTCGCCGCAACCTGGTGTAAGGATCGGCCAGCGGTGACAGGCTGAGGCCCCGAGCTTCCAGTCTGGCCTGGATGAAGACATCGATGGGATTAAGGCACGGTGTTCGATCCTGGACGGCTGGCAGAGGAGGAAATGCGGCAGGCTGGAACGCCCAATGTGTATCGGGTGCAGAATTGGAGGCCTTGGCTGGCAGGCCCGGGGCGCCAGCAATAATCCAGGCCTTCAGAAGCGCCTTTTCTTTGTCAGTCAAGGGCGCTTCCGGGGGCATCTCGTCCGATTCGACCCGCTGCCACAGCAGACTGGCTGCAGTATCGTGGGGGACAAGGACCGGTCCCTCTTTGCCCCCGCGCACGATGGCTCCTGCGACGCTGAGATCCAGTTTGCCTTCCTGCTTGGCCGGGCCGTGACACTTGACGCACTGCTGCTTCAGCAGGGGGGCGATCTCTCGTTCGTAACTGGGGGGCTCGGCAGCCGTGGTCAGGCCCACCGGAAACGCCCCGGTCACCGCGATGCAGCAAAAGAGGAAGAGACTCCCTCGCATTCGAATCTCCGTCGGTCTACAGACTTGAAGTGAACATTGATCGAGTCAGCGCGGCAGACGCTGTGAGGCCAGCTCATACCACCGGCATGAACCATCAGATCATACCAATGCGAGTGGCGGGTGGCATCTGCGGAGTTTACAGAATCGTTGTCAGCCAGGTGCATTCGCTGGAGAGCAGGGACACGATGTCTGGAGCGTGATCGCTCAGATTTTACTGATGGCTCAGCCGCAAGTCGTCTCCCTTCGAAAGATGACCGACCCGATCCCGACCGGAAAAACTAGGGCGTTCAAAGTCAAGAAGTTGGGTTCCACTGGAACCCAGTTCCGGAATCAAACGTAGACATAGCGCTAGGGGTGTTTGGGCTCATGCTCTACGCTGGGGGCGGCTTGTTTGTCATCCGTTTTATGCTCGTGCTCGTCGTCGTCATGGTCATGGTCGGCTTCGCGTTCGAGAGGCGGACTGCCTGAGACGGCCTCGCGCTCGATGAGGAGTTCCTGGGCGGCATCGAAGCGGGATCGCACGTTGGACTGGGGAGCCAGGCCGCCGACGAGCAGCAGCGCGGCCAGTGCCAGGACGGCGAACCGTTCGCGCGGGCTGATCTGTAACGAGACCGACGATGTGTAGCGGGTGCCGGTGAAGAGCCGGAAATAGGTTTGTACCATCCCGATCCCGTTCAATGCACCTGCCAGCACGATCGCGATGCCAATGTAGGGATACGCTTCCACCACGCCGTCGACGAGCAGTTCGGTACCGATGAAGCCCAGGGTGCCGGGGAAGCCGACGCTCGCGAGACCGGTTAACAGGAAGCACACCGCGAGGGCCGGGGTGTGCTCATAGAGGCCCTTGAAATCGGTAAGTGACAGTCTGCCGCGACGCCCTTCCAGGGCCCGCAGGGTCAGGCCGAATCCACCCAATGACAAGCCAATCGACAACCAGACGCACAGGGCGCCTGTTAATGCCGTAGGCGTGACGATTTCCAGTCCCATCAACACGAATGCCGAATGGCTGAGGAACAGGTAGCAGAAATAACGCCGGGCTTCACGCTGGACCAACGCCATTCCCGAGGCATAGACCGCGGTAAAGAGCGAGATCAACCCGATGCTGCGCAGCACCCAGTCGGGGGCCACAGGTAATACCAGCCGGACCGCTGCATAGGCCCCGGCAATCGGGGTGACAAACAGCAGCGCCGTGCCGAACGTGGCATGTTCAAACAGATCAGTCATCCAGAGATGAAAGGGAGCAATTCCGCTGCGGATAAACACGGCCAGCAGTAAGGGGACAATGGCCCACAAGGAGTGGACGCGCTGGGCTTCGCCACCTTCCATATCCACATACCACTGACCGACAATCATCAGGGTGATGAACAGCGTCATATGGATCGCGTAAACACGGATAGGCCGGCCGCGATGCAGCATCTCAATCGCGGGCGGAAGCGTTCCCAGGCTGAGCAGCAGAATAATGCCCCACGGTTCTTTGCAGCTGAACGTCGCGAGCACGATGGCTTCGGACACCATTGTCAGCGCAAACGAAAATCGCCGAATCTTGGTGCGCAGCGTCGCCAGCGCCGTCAAGAAGTACAGCAACGCCACCAGCGGCAGCAGAGGGGCACTCAGCTGGTCGATGATTAACACTTCGCGTCCGAAGATGTAGGTCATCAAATGCCAGCAATCATCGGCTTCCAGCACGTGGAGTTCGTGGAAATCGAGCCACGCACCCACGGTTGAGAAGAGTGCGATCCCCGAAAAACCCAGGGCCCAGCGGCGTGCTTCATCGGAGTTGCGCAAGCGGGAAACAACCAGAGCTCCCAGGAGGGAGATCAGGATTGACGCTTCCAGCCACGGTAAATGCAAATCGGTCATAGCAGTTCATCCAGCGGTCCTGGAGCCGGCTCGGTCCGATCGGATTCGCGGGACTTGCCTCCAGTAATAAGATCGGTCGTACGGCGTTCCATTCCATCGCACCACTGAAAGACGCGCAGGAACGGAGCCACAATGTAGTCGTTGAGAAACGAATCGAGGTACCCGCGTTCAATCGCGAAGCGGTACAACCAGATCCGGGTGCGTTCGGAGATTCTGCGTTCCCAGAAGCCGGGCATGCGCGGCAAACGCTCGCCGATGGCATTTTCCAGAACGCGCCGGTCCTGCAGCAGCGTGGGAGCACGGACGAACTGCAAGGTTCGCAAGCAGGCATGGCCCAGGATGTGAATCAGGGCAATATAGCGCAGCCCCAGTCCAATTTCGGCCACGATGATGCTCACCTGAGTGAGCGACGCAAAGCAGAGTGCCGATTTAATGTCGGTCTGGGCATGTCCCGCAATTGTGGCAAACAGCGCCGTACTTAATCCCAATACTACGACACAGAAGCACACCAGGGGCGACAGCTCTAGAATGGGACTGACTCGCAACAGCAGGAAGGCCCCCAGGTGGACCGACAGGGCGCCGTAAAAGACGGCGCTGGATGGGGTCGGGCCTTCCATTGCGCGTGGCAGCCATCCCGAAAATGGTATCAGGGCGGATTTACCGGCGGCCGCGGCCAGCAGCAACAAACCGACGACGAGTGCCTCATTGCCGGATACCAGCGCTCGGCCGTCGGGCCAGGGGCCGGAACCGAGAAACTTGTCGAAGTCACCCCCGCCAGTCAGATGGTGCAGCACGACGGATGCGATCAGCAAGGCGGCGTCAGAGAAGCGATAGACGACCCATACCCGGAGTCCGTTCCGCACGGGTGATGGCCGTTCATGGAAGAACGCCACCAGCAAGGCGGAGGACAGTCCGACCATTTCCCATCCGGAAAACAACGTTTCGATTGTGCCGGATAATGACGTCACAATCATGCCCAGCACAAATAGCGAATAAAGCACGAAGAACCGGTTGAAGCCCGGTTCTCGGTGCATATAGCGCGAGGCGAAGGCCCCGATCGTCCCGCACAACACAAACGTCAGAATCGCAAATGGCACCGACAGCCGGTCAAATTCGAACTTCACGACGAAGTGGTAATGCGGGATCAGGACCCACGTTCCTAATGCAATCGGCACGTGCCGCCGCCCGAGGGCGAGCATCATTCCCAGGATGCCGACTGAACACGCCAGTCCCGTGAGGATCGCAATCTGTGAGCAGCGCGAAATGGTCCGTTCCGGCAATGGGCGGTGCATCAGGAGCGACGATAACCCCAAGATGGTAAACAGCACTGCTGGAGCACCGACCACGCACAGCCCCAGGAGATGGAAGATCTGATCGTAACTCAACTTGTTCTCCACGCGGTCAGGATTGATGGACTTGCATGCAATCCGACTTCGCGATCAAAATATCAACGACACCCATTCAGGCGTTCTGTGCATTCGGCGGCGAGTTGTATTGGTTTGTATTTGCGGCCGGAACTCTGATGAGTTCTGGTGGGTTTGCCTAATTGTACAACGAGTATGAGCATCAGGATTCAATCGCTGCGAATGACAGGTTCTCACGCCAGCCGCGGTACCAGTCGGTTGACGAATCGGCCTTGGGCAATTCACTGGATTGAGGTTGGTAGTCCTGAAAATCTCCGTTGCGGAAAATCTGAATTCGTGAGGAATGAGGGTCAAGGAGTGACATCTGGATCCAGTTATTTCGCACCAGCTTGCCGATGACGGGATTGCGCTCCATCAATTTGAGCATGGATGCGGTGGTGGTTTCAATGACGAACAGCAGTCGGACGGGTTCGTGGATTTCGACCATTTGCCAGGGCAGCCCGGTGCGGAGATCGCTGGCCGCACCGTCCATGACACCCAGCAGGGCTGAAACATTGTGCGGCAGCTTGGTTCCGCATCCCCAACCGTAGGAGTCGACATACGAAAAATAGTATTCCAGATTGATACCGGCGCAAACTGGAACTGCGGCACCCAGAATGCGGGCCAGGATTGAACTCTCTGAATCATCCTGAGTCGGATCATACGAGGTCAGAAAGGCACGGCGGTCCAGGTACAGACCCTGTGTGCGCGACCGTCGACCAATGATGCAGATGGCATTCGTGGCGTGACCGCATTCCGGTCGCGTTTGCGCCAGGTCTTCCGCCCGGCCCTCGACGTGTCGCCGCGCCGCGGGGAAGGACATGGTCAGCGGTGCTGAAATGAAGCGGCGGCAGCGCTCGTGAGCATTCCGATCGCAAGTGTCTGAGATGATTCGGCTGGCCTCGTCGAATTCTTCGCGGTGTGATGCCGGGATGTTTTCGGTATCAAACAGTGTGACTTCGTCATTGCAGGTGTTGTGAAACCCGCCGATAAAGATCGTCTCGGCTGGAATCTGCAGACCTCGCGTGGCCAGGATCTCGCGGACGCGGCCATCGTTCAAGATCTTGGCAAAAGCCCGGCCATTGGGACCACCCGGGCTGCCACCGCAGGCCCCGCAGTCATATGCCGACTTGTGCGGATTGTTCAAACTGTTGGAGCCATGTCCGAGGGAAATGACCAATCGGGCGAATTTGTCTGTCAGTCCGATTTCGCGCAGTACTTTTTCCGCGATATCGGCCATTTCTTCCAGTGAAAAGCCGATATGATCCGGTTCCGGACCGGGGGGGCTGGCGCTTCGTTCCAGTTGCAGTTCGGTCAATTGCGGGGCTCGGACCAGCCCGCTGGCGGATCGGCGGATGCTGGCGGTTAACCGCGGAAACAAGATTCGCGCCAGCAGCGGGATTGAAGCCAGCACGCCCACTCCTGCGGCCAGGACGGCACCACCCGCGAACCCGCGGGTGCCGACATTGAACTGATGAGTCGCACTACCGAGCAGCCGCCGCGCCTTGGCTCGCTGGCGGCTGGTTTGTTCCAGGCTCTCGACGACATTCTCGACCACCCAGTGCTGCGGCCGTATCACCACCGGGCACAACGGGACGAAATGCGCGTCGGCAGTTCCCTTATAGTACATGGAGACGCTGTAGAACCCGGCGGTACTGAAGGTTTCGACGTCGGGGGCAATTTCTTCCATGTGACGCCGGAACGATTCTTCTCGCTCATCGAGACAAAAGATCGCCTGAAAACGAGCTGCCGGGATGCGTTCGGGACTGCGACGCGACTGGATGGAAATGGCGTCCAGCGTCTGTGTAACAAAACGGTGCTCGTATGCCATGTGAAAGACGCGCCGCCGTTCCATCACGGAGAACGCTTCGATTTCTTCCACGAGCTTAGACCACTCGGCTTTCGACAGTCGATTCAGTTCTTCGGGCAGCCAGCCCAGGATTTGAGCCAGTTGGAAGACCTGGAAAGCCCGCTGATCGACACTGAGGCTGGTTTGCTTTTCAATCCGTGATTTCACCACCTGCCGCAGCTGGCAAAGTGGCCCCTGGAAGCCCAGGGCTGTCGCTGCCGCATCACGCAGTGCCAGGCGTTCCAGGACCAGGCGAATCGCGAGGAACTCCAGCAAGCTCCCTTCCGGGATCGGGTGAGCGACGCGGTCACCACGCGATTCAATCTGCAGCAGCATGCCCGCCCAGCCACGCAGGGCGAGCAGGGTTGCCGAGAGATACTCTTCCCATTCCGATTCAGCGACACCGAGCAGATCGAGTGACTCGAGGATTGATTCCAGCGGCCCAATCTCCTGGTCACCCAGCCGCGCTAATTCCTTCGACAGTCCTTGCAGCCAAGTATCAGGGGGACCGGCCGGCTGTTCATATAAAATGATGAAGGCGCGGTAAAA
The DNA here is from genome assembly GCA_964596215.1 of uncultured Planctomicrobium sp. Classification (GTDB taxonomy): domain Bacteria; phylum Planctomycetota; class Planctomycetia; order Planctomycetales; family Planctomycetaceae; genus JAKFVC01. Next base: position 9,382 of record CAZQUW010000020.1, read on the forward strand.
GCCGAGCACCCGGTGTGGCAATCGCCAGTTGGAAAAGCCCTGGTCGAGGAACGACGCACAGTAGCGAATGAGGATGTCATGTACCTGCGGATCAATATCGACAGCGGTCGCCTGGAGCAGCAGGTCGCGGTGGCGGACTGGTTCCACTGGCGGGGGGGTAAAGCTGGGCAGTCCATGGACACCCTCGCGGCATAGACGCCACAGGACCTGCAGTGTGAATGCCTCCCACGTTTCCTCTTCCCAGGACTCAATCGATGCTTCACCGAATCGCCGCAACAAGTCCGCGAACATCTCGTTGACGCGCCGCTGGTGCTGTGGACCTTGTGAACCAGCATCGTGGCGTCCCGAACTGCGAACGTCGCGCATGATCCAATGACGCGTCTTGCCGATCAGCAGAGAACGCGTGGCAGTGGGGACTTCATCGCGGATTTTCGCCAAGGCATCGGTTTCCGCGATGAACCAGCGCAGTTCCACATCGGGTCCGGAACGCAGGCGATTTTCCAACATCGCGAGTCGCAGATCGAAGCGCGTGCCGAACGACAGGACAGGCTCGTCCGCACGAATCCCCAGGTCGTTACGCAGCACGGCCCGTAAGTCACTGGGAAGAATTCGTCCTCGGGCCAGTTCGGCGCGATAGCGTTCTTTGCTCAAGAAGGGCTGGCATCCAAAAATCCGAGCCCCTTTCTGGACGGCCTCCTCGAATGGCAGATCCTCGAAGGCGTGCAGTGTATTGTGATGAATGAAAACGGTGATCGGGCCCTGTGCGGGAAGCAGGTGTCCGGCGTGGTTGATGGCTTGTTGCAGTTCGTGCAGACGCGATTCCTGATCAGACGCGTTACTGATCGGTGCGGGTGGCTCAATGAGGGTGTCGTGCACGGCAACTGCTTTATGTTGCGAGGATACAAGCCTGGCGCAAGGCCGATGGGGCTACTGGCTCATATCAAAACTGAGATTCTACCAAGACTAACACCTGACGCAGAGGTAGGCCGAAGAATCAGTAATGACCCCAGGCACGGTCACAATCCCTCCGGGCCGGGTGTGTCCGGAAGGAGAATTCTTTGACTGTTTGTCGATTCCGTACCAGGAACGACTGATTCGAAGCTGGTTTCTGTGGTTCGCCGATCGATCTACAGTCGTTCTACGCGCTGGTTGCGTTAACCGCCAAGGCCAAGCGGATTACAAACCGGTTAGCTTGCGGAAACAGTGACGGGCTAGGCAATTATGTCGCGGCACAGGTGACAGAGTGTGTTCCGAATCCCAAGGAATTTCATAGACAGTTGCACTGGGTGAATCCGGGAAATTGGAGTGTTTGAGGTGAATGGAGTGGTTGGGCGCTGTCGCCAGATGGGACGCAAAACGGCCCCGCACAGCGGAAGAGGGCGATCGGGCCTCCATTGCAAGAAAGCGGCTGAGCAGCGTGATTGGTGTCGGAGGGCCATATTGAATTGTCACGGCACGTCAACCGCAGACTTAATTCTGAACCAGAGTTTCGAGTGCGTCGGCAATCGTCGTTAAGAGTGTCTCGGACGAATACGGTTTGGTAATCAGGCTTTCGCCCCTTTGAGCCACGAAACCCGTTTGTGACGAATCTGGATCGTAGCCGGTGCAAAAGATGATCGGGAGATCGGGTTTGATGGCCCGAATTTGCTCGCCTGCCTGATGGCCATTTACCTTGGGCATTACGACATCCAGCATCGCCAGAGCGATCGTATGGGAATGGCGTTTGAAGAACTCAATCGCTTCGATGCCATCGCGTGCCAGCAGCGTGCGATATCCCGCATGCTGCAGGATTCGCTCGGCATACGAGGCCACGAGCGGTTCATCTTCGGCGATCAGAATGGTCTGATTGCCATGCACACGTTCATCAGATTCGCTGCCATGGATTGCTGCCAGCTGTGGTTCGACGAGTGGCAGGTAGAGACGCACGGTCGTACCGTTTCCCAGTTCACTCTCGACCTGGATACTGCCGCCATGCTGCTGGATCATGCCGTAGACCATGGCCATTCCCAGCCCCGTGCCTTTGCCGACATCTTTCGTGGTAAAAAATGGCTCGAAAATTCGAGAGAGAACATCCTGTGTCATACCGCTGCCAGTATCGGTCACGGTAATTAATACATTGTCGCCAGGTGTCGGATGCCGCAAACTCTCACAGATTGACGGGGTGAGCATCAGCTGCTCGGTGGAAATCCGGAGCACGCCCCCCTGCGGCATTGCATCCCGGGCATTGATGCACAGATTCATGAGTGCCTGCTGAAACTGATCAGTATCAATGTGGACCGCGCCACGCAGTTTGCCATAGGCCGATTGCACGTCGATATCTTCACCAATCAGCGGCCGCAGCAGTTGCAGCAGGTCACGGATCATCGAATTCGGATTGATGGTCGCGCGTTCCAACGGTTGACGCCGGCCGAAGTACAGCAGTTGACGCGTCAGGTTGGTCGCCCTTTGTGATGCATCCATCACGTATTCGAGATCCTGGCGGGCGGCATGGTCAGCGTCGAGGGCCTCTCCGACCAGCTCGGTGTAGCCTCGAATGACCTGCAGTAGATTGTTGAATTCGTGGGCAATACCCCCGGCCAGCGCACCGACCGCTTCCATCTTCTGGGACTGTCGCAGTTGTTCTTCCTTCAGCCGCAGGGCGTCGGCCTGGCCTTTCTGTTCAAGCGCAATCGCCGCCAGTTGCGCGGCCTGCGAAATGAAATCGAGTTCCGCCTGAGACGGTTCACGTGGAGTGCTGTAATACATGGCGAAGGTGCCCAGCACTTCGCCGGAGGAATTCATGATGGGCTCGGCCCAGCAGGACCCAAGCCCGTGTTCAGCAGCCAGTTCCTTAAAGCCAGTCCAGTTTTGATGATTACGAATGTCATTCACAATCACCCGGCACTTGTTGAATGCGGCCGCACCGCATGATCCGGCATGTTCGCCAATTTCCAGCCCTTCGATCGCCTGGAGATAAGCCGTCGGCAGGCTGGGAGCGACCGCGACGTGGAGCCGCTTCCCGATCCGATCAAGGATCATCACCGAACATTGCAGGCCCGGATGTGAGCGTTCCGCCGAGGTTGTCAGCGTCGTCAGTACCGTGTCCAACGGTTGTCCAGTCGCGATCTGCTCGAGTACCTGATTGCTGTCGCGCAGCAGATTCTCCAGATGCCGGACTTGCGTGACATCGGTCACATTTGCGAGTACCAGCTCGTCATTCGCAAACTCGATCAGGCTGAGTCCGATCTCGATGGGAAACTCCGTGCCATCCCGGCGTACCGCGAGTTGCCGCAGGCGTGTTCCAGCCGGCCAGATTTGGGGATCTGCAGCAAACCTTTCCCGGTGCTCGCGGTGAGTGGTTTGAAATCGTTCTGGAATCAGCAGCTCGACCGGCTGCTTTACCAGTTCGTCCGAAGCATACCCGAACATCTCTTCAGCCATCTGATTGGCGAAGACCAGCCGCCCCCCCTTATCGCTGACCAGCATGGCATCGGGCGCCGACAGCAGCAGTTGCCGGAAGCGCTTCTCCGATTCCATCAATTCACGTTCCGTGCGGACCTGATAGAGGACGCGTCCGACTGCTTCCGGCAAATAATCCAGGTACTCCAGCGACTTGCTGACAAAATCCCGCACGCCCGTGCGGAGGGCTTGAATGGCCAGCGCTTCGTTGCCATAGCCAGTGACCAGGATGACGGGAACGTCATGGCCGGCAGATTTCAATTGCGAATGCAGTTCCAGCCCATTGACATTTCCCGGGAGCAGGTAGTCGAGAACGATCAGTTCCACAGAATACTGCAGAAGGTACTCACGAACTTGCTCGGCGCTACTGGCCCACAGCGTGTCGAAGCCGGCACGTTGCAACCGCATTTGCTGCAGTTCCGCCACCCCCGGATCGTCTTCGACGATGAGTATTCGGTTGGTTTGCTTTTGTTGCATGTTTCACACACCAATCCGCAGCGAAGTCTCCCCGGCTGTCAACGGGATCTTCAGCAAGTTGCTTCCAAGGCGTGAGTAACAGGTACCCTATCGCCGTAATGTCAGTCGAAATATCCTGTTTGAACATGGCCTGATTCAATACCGAACAATCAGGTCGGATCAAGTTGTCAGGTGGACTTCGGGGGGCACGCTGACAACCTGCAAAAACAATCCCAATCGTCGAATGGCTTCCACAAATGATTCATATCCCACCGGCTTAGTGATATAGACGTTGCAGCCCAGTTGATAGCAGCGGTCCACTTCGCGCGGGTCGTCGGTCGTGGTCAGCATGATGACGGGCAAGGTGGCCGTCTGCTGGTCAGACTTCAGCCGCGCCAGGACCTCGACGCCATCGAGTCGCGGCATATTGATATCCAGAATGGCCAGCAGTGGTCTTCCCCGGTCGCGCTCGGCAAAGCGCCCCTGGCACGTGAAGAAGTCTAAGGCCTCTTGCCCATCCTGAACGTGCACGATGCGATTGACGATCCCCGCCCGCTGGAGATTGATTTCCACCAGGTCCGCATGTCCCTGATCATCTTCGGCGAGCAGGATGACAAAGGGTTCGGTATGCATAAGATCCTCCGTAGCCCGACTTGTTGAATCGAGAGACAGCGTGCGTGCTTAAGACGGCCAACGAATCCTGTATTTCAATCGAACTTCGGTATTCAATTTCGAAATAGAATGGAAATCGCCCGCGTTTCTGGAACCACACTGAACAGCGTGGCGCCCAATACTTATTGCCGTTTTTGGGGGTTTGGTTTTAGTTTGTAAGTGCGCGATCTTCGTAAGTCATACTCGTGGGAAGGCTTACGTAGAATGTGCACCCTGCGCCGGTGTTCGATTCAAACCAGATTCTTCCCCGATGTCGCTCGACGATTCGCTGTACGATCGTCAATCCAATTCCTTCCCCCGTAGCCATTTCCGGGTGCAATCGCTGGAAGGCTTGAAATACTTTGGGATGATAGGCCTCGGCAATTCCGAGCCCGTTATCTCTCACGTAATAGGTTCGCTGGGTATCAGGCATCTGTGAATCTGCTGTTACGCAGCCAATTTCAATCTGCCCCGGTCTTTGGGGATCGAGGTAATTAATGGCGTTCGTAATCAGATTTGCAAAAACTTGCTCAAGCGCCGTGGGATCGCCCCAGGCCGGTTCCAGCGGGGTGATATTTACGACCGCTCCCTGCTGTTCTGCTGTGCCCCGGAGTGCATCCACAATGCGGGCCACGACCGCGTTCATGTCCACTTTCTGCCAGCGATAGATCACGCGGCCAGTGCGCGAGAGCCGCAACATTCCGTCAATAATGGTGCTCAGCCGCAGGACACCCGAGTGAACATAACGCAGCGACTTGGCCATCGGTCCGTTCAGCAGGGCGACCCCGCGATCCCGAATGCCCTGCGGGACTTCGTCACCCAGCAGCAGCGCCCTCAAGTCCGCACAAGACAGTCCCAGTTCCTGCCCGAAACCCTGCAGGTTGACCAGCGGGGAGCGCAAATCGTGTGAGACACTATAGACGAACATCTCGTTTTCTTTGTTCTTCTGATGCAGTTCACGGTTGGCTTCCGTGAGTTCCGCGGTACGCTCCTCAATCCGACGTTCCAGGCTGGCGTTCAAGCGGCGGATGTTCTCTTCCGCCTCCTTGCGTTCCGAGATATCCAGGACAATCGAACGACTCGAGACATAGTTCCCCTGATCGTCACGAATCGCACTGGCGTTCAGCACCACGGGGAAGGTGGAGCCGTCCTTACGGATCATCGTGAACTCCAAATTCTCAATCCAGCCCTCCTGCTTGAAACGCGGGAATGCGGCCTCAAATTGGATACGGTCCGGAGGGGTGATCAGTTCGGGAAATCTTTTCTTTCCGAGGACTTCATCGCGGGTATATCCCAACCAGCGGAGTTCGGTGTCGTTCATCGCCACGAATGTACCGGTGTTATCTACGGAGTGGTACCCACACGGTGCGTGATTGTAAAGATCGCGTATCTCATTCGCGGAAGATCGTAACTGTTCTTCCGCGTGCTTCCGCTGTGTGGCGTCGCGAAACACGGCCGTCGCCCCCCAGACCTTGCCCTCGGCATTTCGCAGCGGCCGGGCCGTGACGCTGATCCAGCGTCCGGCAGGGCTGGCCGGTGACTGCACATAGATCTCTTCACCCTGGATTGTTTCGTTTCGCAAGGCGCGGGGCAGCGGCAGGTCGCGATCGGGGTAGGGGGTGACTTGGTCTGGCAGGAACAGTCCATAGGTTCGCGACCAGGCATCGGGGGCCACATCTTTCGCCCCGACCCCCAGCATCTCTGCTGCGGCCGGATTATGCAGTAGAAATTGCCCGTGCTGATCGACCATCATGACACCTTCGCTCATGTTGTCGAGAATTGACTGCAGCAGATTCATTTTCTGTTCCACAGCCGCTCGCGCGCCGAGCAGATTGCTCGCCATGGAATGAAATGCCCGGTCCAGCTCGGCGATTTCGTCACGCCCCTCCAGTGGAGTCAGCAATGGCTGGTTCGTTGCCATGCGACGCGTATTTTCGACAACGTAATCCAGGCGGTGGCTGATTCCGCGATAAAAAATAAGTGCCAGGGAAATCATGGCCACGAAACCCAGGATCGTGTTGGCCGTGACAAACTCGCGCAGTCGGGATTGGGCCACCAGCAAACTGGCTTCTCGAGCTTGGCCGGCAAACTCCATCTGTTCGATGAATGTACTGAGATCCTTGCGCAAATCGTCCATTTGACGTTTGCCTTGTCCACCTTTTACCGCGGCGACGGCAGTCTCGGTGGCACCATCCCGCATGTCGCTTAGGGTCTTGGTGTGCCATTCAAACAGCGTGAGAGATTTGGCGGTGATCGCCTGCACGGCGGCCTGTTGGCTGGGATCGTTGCTGACCAGCAATTGGATTTTCCGCAAGACTTCAGGCAGTTGCTGGCTGGCGACTTCATAGGGCTCGTTGAATGTCGAATCGCCCGTAATGACATAGCCGCGCACGGCCGTTTCCTCATCCAGCAGCAGGGTCAGGGCTTGGCGAGCCTGCAGAAGGACTTCTTTCGTCTTCAACGACTGCTCTTGTGCCACTGTCTGTCGTTGATGGATATCAGCCACCAGCCAGGCAAAAGTCGCCTGGATCAGGAACGGCACGATCACCAGAATCAGACCGCGTTGCAGGATCGTGATATGGAATGGCATACGCCTGCTCATTGAGGGGGTTCATATTCTATGAATGAGTTCATCCGACAACTGTTTGCCTGATCGCTGTCTGGACAGCGTGGCAGATTCACATCAACTCGGCCGCGCAGTCAACTGCGGGAGTTGTTGTCTTTTTATTAATGGTTGTCATCTGTCCCTGCCTGTTTGAAGTCTTAGCGAAACGAAACGATCTTGGGTACGTGAGTACTATTGCGTGCAGATCGGGTGAACGTGTCGATTTTAGTGATTTTAGCGATTTTGGCGAGTGGATTGAGTGGGGCGCGCCTGTCAGATATGTCGGGCGACTTGGCACTATTCAACTTCGACCGGGACAACAGAATTGCCTTTCCGTTCGCTCCCGCAGTTCCCGTCCTATGTTTGGACAATGCAGCATGTCGATTTTGGTGAACAAGCCGAAGTCTCATGGATTGAAGTTCCACGCATAGGGTTTGTCAGACCAGTACGGCAGACTCGGCAAGCGGGTGATTGTGCCTTGATTGCCGCAGTGCAGAGCCTGATCGGTTTGCTGATCTTCAGAATTGTTTCTCGGATCGAGTTGCCGCCGCAGTCATTCGGTGACCTCCACTAGGTATTTATTATGTCAAGCGTCCCCGGAATGCGTTCCACACCGCAGACACCGCGCGTGCTCGTCGTCGATGACGAACGATATGTCCGAGAAATCATCCGCCGCTGGCTCGAACGAGTCGGCTATGAGTGTACGTGCGCCGAAAGCGTGGCCACCGCCAGTGAAATCCTGCAGCATCAGGCATTCGAAATCGTCACTTCGGACATTTCGATGCCCGGTCAGTCGGGAATTGAATTGTTGTGTACGGTCAAAGAGAAATATCCCGAAACGGCAGTGTTAATGTTGACGGCGAACGCCGATACGCGACTGGCGATCCAGGCCTTAACGCTGGGGGCCTATGGCTATCTGCTGAAGCCGATCGAACAGGAAGAATTGCTGTGCCAGATCGAACGCGCCCTCGAACATCGCCGGCTGGTGGTTGAGAATCGGGAATACACGAACCTGCTCGAATGGAAAGTCCGCGAACAAACTCGACATATCCGCCTGGCGCATGAAGAAACGATCCAGCGCCTGGTGACCGCCTGCATGTTTCGTGATGATGAAACGGGCGGACATATTAAACGGACAGGACTGTCCAGCGCCCTGGTGGCACAGGCCGCCGGTTGGTCGACCGAAATGGTCGAATTGATTCAGCTGGCTGCCCCCATGCATGATGTCGGTAAGGTCGGAATACCTGATTCCATCCTGCGGAAGCCCGGCAAGCTTACGCCCGAAGAATTTCGCATCATGCAGCAGCATACGGTGATCGGTGCCGACATGCTGTCCGGATCGTTATCGCCCGTCCTGCAGATGGCCGAGCAGATTGCGCATTTTCATCATGAGCGCTGGGACGGCACGGGTTATCCGAACCGCCTGGCGGGTGAAGACATTCCGAAAGCCGCCCGAATTCTGTCGATTATCGATGTCTACGATGCATTGACTCACGACCGAGTCTATCGCCGGGCACTTCCGGAAGAGCAGGTTCTGCAAATCATCGAGGATGGCCGCGGAACTCATTTTGATCCCGCAGTAACTAAAGCATTTTTTGATGCCCTGCCGGGAATCCGCACGGTCAACGTCTACGAACTGGATCACGATTTCGGAGCACGCACCGAGCCCTTGCCCCAGCAGTTCAGTTGGATTTCGGACGACTCTACCCTGGCCGGCGTCCATTAAGGACCCTGCCTGAGTCAGCACTGACAGGTCCGGCCCGATCCAGATCCGCCACTGTCGTTGCCCAATACGCGTCTCAATCTATAAAAACTCCCCGCGTCGCAACAAGCCGGCGTGGGGAGTTCGTGATATCAGGCCTCGAAAACGAGCAGCGTCGACTGGCAGGCCAGATTGCTACTTCAACGCGATTCGTAACTCGCGCAGGAGCTTCTCAATATCCTGCGCCGTATTGTAACCATGGACCGCGATTCGGACGCGCCCTGCATGGGACATGACGTGAATGTTCTGTGCTCGCAGGTGCTGCTGGATCTGATCGGCTTTCGGATGCCGGAACGCCAGGATACCGGCGATTGACGACGGATCATTGGGTGTCAGCAGTTCAATCGGCAAACGGGCTAATTCTTCCAGGCAGGCGACGGTCAAGGGCTGTGCAGAGTCATATATCGCCGACAGTCCCACGCTACGGATGTATTCCAGTCCCGCGCGGATTGCATACACGGCAGGATAGTTTGGCATCCCCACGGTGAACCCGGCGGCTCCCGGCAGGCTGACGGCCTGCTCGAAGCGCTGGGCACCGAAAGCGTCCTGTAAATTGAACCAGCCTCCTGCCGGCACCGTCCAATCGGCAGCACGCTTCGCCGGCACACCAATCAATCCGCCGCCGTGACTGGCGAGGATCCATTTGTGAGTACTGCTGACGATCAGATCGACATCGGTTAGATCAAGTGGTATGCGCCCCAGGGCCTGTGTCACATCGACAGAGACCAGCGCCGGTGAGTGCTTGCGCACGGCAGTGATCATTTCCGGCAGCGCCACTTTGAACCCGTTGAAAAAACTTACCAGCGACGTCGTGACCAGTCGCGTCCTGGGGCTCAATAGCGGGATAAGGTCCTCGACACGCAAAGCCCCGGCCTGGCTGCGCCAGACCTTGACCGTGGCGGGGCAACTGGGTTGGAGCCACGGGGTCGCGCCCGCAGGAAAATCGAGATCATTAATGACGATCTCATCCCCCGCCTGCAGATGCAGTGCAGCGGCGGCCAGATTATAGGCTTCCGACGAACACGAGCAGATACTGACTTCGCTCGCGGTCAGGCCGTAGAACTCGGCGACCAGGTCTTTGGCGGCGTTCCACTGCGCGGCGTGCCGCTCGCGTCCGTCCATTCCCAGTTGTTTGTCAGCGAAATACTGTTGGAGTGCCGCTCCCACCGCCAGCGGGGGAATTCCCTCGGCGGCCGAATTCAGGTAGGTCATTCCGGCCAGTGATGGAAAATCGCGACCTCGTACCGCTTCTGTCAGCATGGTGTCTTTCTCTCAGAAAATCTCGGTCAGTCTCATCAGCGAGGCAGCACCGATCGTAGCCCATCCATACGGCAGCGACAATGAAACAAATGCAGACCTGCTTACGTGACGGAATGCATTATGAACTTTCCAGCTTCTCATGTTGCCGCGGTTGCCTGTTCCAGGCAACCCGCGACGCACACTTGACTCTCTGAGTACAATCCAGACAGACCAAATGTTTCCGCCGAGTCACTCGGCAACCTTGCCTATCGAGAATCAGCATGCACAAAACAAAAATTGATATTCCCCAGGAAACACGGGCGACGCTGGTCTATCTGCTGAATGAGAGACTGGCGGACCTGATTGATCTCAAGCTGCAGGCGAAACAGGCACATTGGAACGTCAAGGGGCCTCATTTTATCGCCCTGCACAAGCTGTTCGATGAAGTGACGGGGGCAATTGATGAGCCCATCGATTCCATCGCTGAGCGGATTACAACGCTGGGGGGCACAGCTGAGGGGACCGTGGCCACGGTCCATAAACGCACGACTCTGCCTGGTTACTCACTCGAGATTGTTTCTGGTCATGACCATCTGGAAGCCTTGTCGACCGCCGTCGCCACGGCAGGCAAGTCGATCCGTGAAGCCATTGATCGGTCGGCAGAGTTGGGCGACGCCGATACGGCCGATCTGTTCACCGGAATTTCACGCACCTTGGATCAGTACCTCTGGTTCCTGGAAGCGCACCTGCAATCGGACAAGTAGGAAGCAACGTGAGTCGTTGATCGCTCCGCGATGATTACGCGATCGCGGTTTCGTCCCTCGATCGACAGGGAGGGGCAAGCGCTCCGCCGGCCCTGTACGCCGCTTTGCGTGGTCATCGCAAGACAAGGAACGCCGGTCCCTACGACTCCAGCGCTTCCCAGCGGGCATAGGCGGTTTGCAGTCGCTGATGAATGGTTTCCAGATCATTCGTCAGGCGTGCAATTTCTGCTCCCCCCTGCTGGTAGAACGCCGGATCGGCCATCTTTTGATGTAAATCAGCCTGCTCGGTTTCGAGTTGTTCAATCAGCTGTGGAAGTGTTTCCAGTTCGCGCTGGTCTTTGAAGCTGAGCTTCTTCGCACGCTCGGGCTTGGCCCGGATCGGTTCCTGTTTGACCGTTGCTGCCTGGGCCTGTGCTGCCGTGGCCTGCTTCTGGCGAAGCCAGTCGTCATAACCGCCAGCATAGTCCTTTACCTGTCCGTCGCCCTCGAAGACCAGCGTACTGGTCACAACGTTGTTCAGGAACGCACGATCGTGGCTGACGATCAGCAGCGTTCCCGGGTACTCCATCAGCAATTCTTCGAGCAACTCCAGCGTTTCAGCATCGAGATCATTGGTTGGTTCGTCGAGAACCAGGATGTTCGAGGGCTTAGTGAATAACTTGGCCAGCAATAACCGATTTCGTTCTCCCCCCGACAGGTAACGTACCAGGCTGCGGGCACGCTCGCCGGAGAAGAGAAAGTCTTGAAGATAGCCCAGCACATGACGCGATTGGCCGTTGATCGTGACCGTGTCATTGCCCTCTGCGACGTTCTCGATGGCCGTCTTGCTCTCATCCAGGACCGCGCGCAACTGATCGAAGTAGGCGACTTGTAAATTCGTGCCGATCCGCACGGTACCAGAATCGGGGGTCAGCTCGCCCAGCAGAATTCGCAGCAGGGTCGTCTTGCCCGCTCCATTGGGACCGAGAATTCCGACTTTATCCCCGCGAAAGATGGTGGTGTTCACGTCACGCAGAATAGGGCGGCCGCCGAAATCGTGATTGATTCCCCGGGCGTCGATGACCAGATTGCCCGAGCGCTCGGCTGTTTGCACGGTCAGGTTGACGTTGCCGGTCTGGGTCTTCCGTGCGCGACGCTCTTCCCGCAGCTTTTCGAGTGCTCGCACACGCCCCTGGTTGCGAACGTTACGGGCCTTGATACCTTTGCGGATCCAGACTTCTTCTTCGGCCAGCTTCTTGTCAAACAGTGCTTCCTGCTGGGCTTCCGCTTCCAGGGCCGCGGTCTTGCGAGCGAGAAACGTCGCATAATCACACGTCCAATCGAAGAGCCGTCCCCGCTCGACTTCGACGATGCGGGTTGCCAGACGCTGCAGGAACATGCGATCGTGCGTGATGAAAACCAGGGTAATCGCTTCGCGGAGCAAAAAGTCTTCCAGCCAGCTGATCGATTCGATGTCCAGGTGGTTCGTTGGTTCGTCCAGCAGCAGGACCTCGGGATTTCCGGCCAGTGCCCGGGCCAGCAGCACGCGGCGTTTCATTCCCGACGAGAGACTCTCAAATCGCGCTTCGGGATTCAGTCCCATGCGCTCGATGACCGTTTCGATCTGGTGCTGAATCTTCCAGCCGGTCTCGGTGTCGAGCGAATGTTGCAGCCGATCGAGCTCCGCGTGTCGTTCAGCCGTTTCGCTCTGCTGCTGCAACTGAGTCAAGGCGTGGATGCGCGCGACCAGGCGTCCCTGGTCTCCGAGTCCATCGGCGACCTCGTCAAACACAGTATGCTCTTCACCGGCGGGGACTTCCTGGGCCAGTCGAGCGATCCGCAGATTGGGCCCCCGTTCAATCTCACCGGCGTCGGGCTGCAGTTCTCCATGGATCAACTTCATCAAGGTCGACTTGCCGGCGCCATTGCGGCCCATCAGGCCGATACGCTCGCCGGGTGTGATCTGCAGTGTGATATCCTCGAGGATATTTGCTCCGCCGTAACTGAAACTGATATTCCGCAACTGCAGCCATGCCATGCCAACCTCAACACCGTTCCGCTCGCCGCAACTTAAGTAGATCAACAGAAAAAGGAGGTGCTGTTACGCCGAGTGCCGCAGGCGCCGGACCGTCCTTTAAATCAAAAAACGAATCGTCCGGGGTCTGCGGGACTCGGCGCACCAGCGCTGTGGAAATCGTGCTTCCACGGCCACTTATCATAGAAGGTCGAGGGTGACCGGTGATAGCCTCGGAGATAGGCGAATGACAGATTGGACGGGGCGATCTATAATCACAGGGTTCGATCATCTCAACTTCAGATAAGGATTCGCCACGCCGTGAACTTGGACCAGTTGCGTAACGAAATTCAGCCGCTGCGTGAAGCGTTGCTGGCCCACCCCCTGTATGGGGACCTGAAAAGCCCGTCGGCACTGCGTACGTTTATGCAATATCACGTCTTCGCCGTCTGGGATTTCATGTCCCTGTTGAAGGCCTTGCAGCAGCGGTTGTGCTGTGTTTCGGTTCCCTGGACTCCCTCGAATTATGCGTCGGGCGGGCGTTTGATCAATGAAATCGTCCTGGGTGAGGAAACCGACTCGGATGGCCAGGGGGGCTACTGCAGTCACTTCGACCTCTACCTGCGTTCCATGACTCGCTTTGGGGCCCCCACGGCCCAGATTGAAAAGGTCGTCGACTTTTTACGCACCGGCTCCAGTGTGTCCCGAGCTTTGCAGTTGGCGGAGGTCGCCCTCCCCATTCAACAGTTCGTGAAGCACACCTTCGAGACCATTGACGGGGGCGATGTCTGCGAGATCGCCTCGGCATTCACGTTCGGTCGTGAGGATCTTCTGCCCGGAGTATTCCAGTGCATCGTCGATGAACTCAACCAGAACGTCGATGGCCGTCTCGATGATTTTCAGTTCTACCTGAAGCGACATGTCGAACTCGATGGCGAAGAACATGGTCCGCTGGCTGCGCAGTTGATGACCACACTCTGTGGAGATGCCGTAACGAACTGGCAGGCGGCCACCGATGCGGCGGTCGCCGCCCTCACCGCGCGACTGGCACTCTGGGATGGAATTCACGCCGCGATCCGGCGAAATGTCAGCTGACGCCGAGACCCGATGCGGCACGAAGTCGACTTCGCCGGGCTGATATTCTTCCTGCCGTTTGGCGAGTAAGATACGGCGAGACCGAGTCTTTCTGGTTTCGCCGTCGAGGTACTTTCGCGCCATGTCAAATCCGGAGTTCGATTCCCTGGTTACGACCACTAATCGTCAAGGTGGCCTGCGAATCGCCGACGATATTCCGGGAACCCTGTTGCGCCTGAGCTGGATCGGGCCGGTTCCGTGGCGCTGGGTCAGATTGGCCGTTCCGTTTGTGCTGCTGACGTTCATCCTCTGGACTTCTGGTGAGGGGGGAGTCTGGCATGCGGCGTGGAAGCAGATCAATGCCCCCGGGCCCCGCGATCTCGGTGAGGACATCCTGCTGGGGGGGATGGCCTGCCTGGGGATCGCCCTGGTCTGGATCTGCGGTCAGTGGCTGGGACAGGTCCTGGGTTTCTGGGACGAAATCACGTTCGATGCCAACGAGCAATTCTTCACGGCACATCGTCGTGGCTATCTGATGTGGGGCAGAAGAACGGTCGAAATTGCTTTCGCACAGATCAATCGGGTGTCGCTGTCGGTGGGGCCTGAAGGACGCGGGCCGCAGCTTAATAGACTGTCAATAGGTTATCGCTTCCGTGAAGAAACAGACCGTCATTGGGACGCGGCCGTTGCCGTGCGAGGGCTGAATCGACGGACCGATGCTTGTGAATTGTTGCTGGCAATCGGCCGGATACTGGCGGCACGTGGCTATATCGTGCGGGAAGACGGCCCCAGCCGTGCGATGTGGCAACTGGCATTGC
>CAZQUW010000020.1:24281-40941 GCA_964596215.1 uncultured Planctomicrobium sp.
CGCATATTGACCCTGACCACGATGCAACAGGTAGTGCTGGCGGCGCTTGTCATTCTGGCGATCGGCGGAATTGGCAATGGCTGGTGGCATCAACGCACTCAACGGGTGGCAGCTGAATCCATTCGTCGGGCGGCCACGGACGTCGTCTGGATGAGCGGATTCAGCCTGCGGGATAAAGTCGTCTATCGAGACTATTGGAACATCGAGTTTAAGGATGATCCCAAAGTCGATGATCATCTCGCACAGATCCGCGGCGAGTTGCTCCAGTTGCCGGAGTGGGGATTGAGAACAGAGCAGAGCCCATTGACTGATCGGGGATTATTGCAGCTCGATCAACAGACAGGGTTGCGGGTGGCAGACCTGTCGCGAACCATGATCACAGATGCGGGTCTGCCGGCAGTCGGCACTTGTTCGCAACTGGTCTATCTCAATCTGTTTGGCACCGCCGTCGGGGACGCGGGACTGGAGCATCTCACGAAACTGCCGAAACTGCGATTTCTCTATCTGGGTGGAACGCGGGTGAGCGACGCAGGTCTGGAGACCTTGCGGAAGTGCAATGGCTTGGAATACGTCCACCTGACGATGTCGGCCGTCACGCCCGAAGGGGTGGCCAAACTGCGCCAGCAGTTGCCGTGGGTGGAGGTGGACTTTGAAGTGTTCCGCTAATTAGGTCACATGGCCATCAGTGGTTTCACTGCTCGAGGCGGCCCTCCTGAAAAGCAGAACGGACGGGCATCGCCCCAAGGGTGATACCCGTCCGCTTGCAGATTCGGACTGTCGAAGCAGGACCGTCTGAAGTTTACCCGACGCCATTCGCCGTGGTGCCTACGACTTGTTCGACCACGCGATGCTTGGAGTGTGCGGGTCGAGGAACAAGGCGGGGCGGGGCCACGGGTGCAGCAGGCCGTCCCGCGGCAGCTGCAATGTGGGCCGCGGCAACTCGGCGACCGGCCGAGAACATCTCGCGATTGACATCCAGCGAACGCTTCGAAAGAAGGTTTTCGAGGGCCTCGTGCCAGGCACCCGCATCAATACTTAAGCGAGCGGACAGGACACCCAGCATGAAGAAGTTCAGGCTTCGCGGACATTCTGCCTGATGCGTCAGAACGGTACCCTCGAACCATTCAATTCGCTTGTCGTTGACGCAGGATGGGGCAGTCGCCTCAGCCGGAGTCAGTGCTCCCGGCTTGCTCCACAATCGATTCATCAGCGCGACGCCATCGGTCTGCAGAAAGGGCAGGTGCTTCAAACCTTCGTAGCCCTCAAAGCTCAAGATGGTGCTGACTCCGCCGTGACCGCGCAAGGGTGAATACAAGTCGCGACCGATCCGTACCTGGCACGAGACGCTGCCAAAGCGCCGACTCAGGCCATGGATTTCGCTTTTCTTGACATTCAGCCCCGCCAGGAGCGCGGCTTCGGCCAGAGTATCTCCAGCCAGCACAACACCCTGGCCCCCCATACCGGCAATCAATACGGTAAGGGGGTAATTGGTAACGGCATCTTCCATTGACGAATCTCCACGAGTTCAGGTGTGACCGCTTGTGGGGCGAGTGCCTCCTCGGGGCACATTTGCACACACAGCGTACAGCCAACACACAGGTCCAAGTTGATTTTGGGGGCGATTTTTCCGCCCAAGTCTTGTCGTTCAATGGCAACGCAGCCCACTTTGAAACAATCACCGCAGCCGGTGCAGAGTTCCGCTTTCAAGTGAGCCTGTTGCACGAGAGTCTTCGGCTTCAACAGCAGGCACGGCGCCCGGCTGATGACGACGGATGGTCCCGGGTGAGCGAGGGCTTCACGCAGGATCGACTCGGTTTGCTCCAGGTCATAGGGATTCGCGACCCGGATCCATTCCACTCCGATGGCTTCGACCAGCTTTTCGATATTCACGCCCGGGCCAGCCAGGCCCTTCGCCGTCGTCCCATTGCCCGGATGCCCTTGCAGCCCGGTCATGGCCGTCGTCGAATTGTCCATGATGAGGACCGTACAGCGGCCCTGGTTGTAGACCAGGTCCATCAGCGAAGTGATACCCGAATGGAGCAGGGTCCCGTCACCGATGATCGCCAGGATCTTGCCGTGTGATTCCTCACCCAGCGCCTTCTCCATGCCGAGTGCCGTGCTGATGCTCGCACCCATGCAAACCACCGTGTCGATGGCATTCCACGGTTCCAGCGATCCCAGTGTGTAACAGCCGATGTCTCCAGTGACGCGCACACCCAGGCGCGCAATCGCGGTATAGACTCCCAGGTATTGGCAGCCCGCACAAATTCTCGGTGCACGCGCGGCAATCGTGGAGTCACCTTTTTCCTGCGGTTGCGGGGCTAGTCGCTCGACGCTGTGCAGAATGCGCTCCGGCGTCAGTTCGCCGACGCGGGGAATCCATTCCTTACCATGGACCTTGATGCCCATCGCCCGGATCTGTTCTTCCAGGAAGGGATCGAGTTCCTCGATGATTAGAATGCGTTCAACTTGTGCCGCGAACTGTTTGATGAGTTCCGTGGGCAACGGGAAGGTCTGGGCGAGCTTCAAGACTGAAGCATTCGGGAAGGCTTCGCGCGAATAGCAGTACGGCACGCCCGAGGTAATAATACCGAGCGAACGATCACGCAGCTCGATGCGGTTATAGGGTGAGTCTTCGTTGAATTCCGCCAGAGCTTCCAGGCGGTTTTCGATCACGGCGTGCCGTTGAATCGCCTGCCGGGGCAGCAGTACGAACTTGTCGAAATCGCGCACGAAGCCGGTGGCTTTCGAGCGTTCTGCCGGGGCAGAGCCGATCTCGACCACCGTTTTCGAGTGACACAGGCGTGTCGTCATCCGCAGCAGAACTGGCGTATCAAACCGCTCGCTCATCTCGAAGGCGTGCTTGATCAGTTCGTATGCTTCCTGGCTGTCGGAAGGCTCGAGCATCGGCAGCTTGGCAGCCCGCGCGTAATGCCGGCTGTCTTGTTCGTTCTGCGAGCTATTCGCCGAAGGATCGTCGCCGACGACCACCACCAGGCCACCATTGATGCCGGTATAGACCGACGAAAACAGCGGGTCGGCGGCCACATTGAGGCCGACGTGCTTCATGGAGACCATGGCCCGGGCGCCGGCAAATGCAGCACCCAGCGCCGTCTCGTAGGCGACCTTTTCGTTGGTCGACCACATCGCCTGCACAGAGCTGTAGGTCGACAGGGTCTCCAGGATTTCGGTGCAGGGCGTACCAGGATAGCTGGTGGCGATCATGACGCCGGCTTCCATAGCGCCACGGGCAACCGCTTGATTTCCAGAAAGTAGGAGTCGCGAACGCGACATTATAATTTGGCCTTTTGATCGAGGATTTCGGATGCAGTATTGATCGCAGCCGTGCGGTCGATAAACGGCAACATGCCGCCGAGCAGATTGCCGGGCCCGACTTCCACGAAGTGACTTCCCCAATTTTTCCGCAAAGTTTCAATCGTTGCCTGCCACAAGACCGGCTGAGCGAGGAATTCTCCAAGAAAACCACGGATCTCATCGGCAGTGTGCAGGATGCTGGCGTTGTAACTGTTTGCCATCGGGACTTGAGGTTCCGACCAGGAAACAGTCTCCAGTCGCTGTCGAAATCGAGTGGCAACTTCATTCACATACGGTGTGTGCATTGCTCGGTCTGAAACCAGCCGCCGGGCTTGCTTGGCACCCTGCGCGGTGGCCTGGGCCAGGATGCCGTCGACGGCGGCTCCGGGGCCCGCAATGACATACTGCAGGGGCGAGTTCCAGTTTGCGAGGCTGATGTCCGGGGTGGCTTCCAGGTAGGTCTGAATGGTTTCGTGATCCAGGCCGATGATGACACCCATTGCCAGTCCCTGGCCATCGATCACTTCTTCCATCAGCTCTTCAACGTGAGTGACGAGCTGCAGTCCGGTCGTAAAGTCGTAAGCACCGCATGCCCAGGCGGCAGCCAGGCTGCCCAGGCTGTGTCCCGCGACAATTTGCGGTCGGCAAGCCTGGCTGCTGAGTACTGCAGCGTACGCACAATCCAGCACGTAGATGACTTGTGCTTCCTGCCGGGCGGGAACGTGTTTTCGCCCCGATCCTGTCAGACACACCTCGGCCAAGTCATAGCCCAGTTGTGATTCTGCGGTGGCAATCATTTCGTCGGCGATCGCAAAATGTCCGAACAAGTCATACCCCATGCCGACGTATCGACAACCCAGTCCCGGGAACAGCCAGCTTGCAGTGTCGAACGGATTGGCCATGGCATCCTTCCTGGGTGCGTCAATCACATCGACCGCCGCAGAGGACGGTTGATCGATCGAACAGGGCTGCACTCGGGATTTGGTATGATTCATGGAACCGCGCGTGATAGGCAATGAAAGCGTACGCTGATGCAGTGCTCGGGTTTTAGGATTGTTCGGGTTGGGTGGTTTCTGTAATGCTTGGAAGGAGTAGGTTTTGTTTGGAGGGCAGCGATGGCAGAAGGTGAGCAGACTTAAGTCAGCCCTAAATGTCGACCGTCTCCGTCAGGTTGCCTCCAGGTTACCCAACCGGACCGGTGTCAGCGGTTCCAGTGGTCGCCTTCCTCGTTTCTCAAGCATCGGTCGCGGACATGATCCGGCATCACACTGCACAGAGGGCGCGGCGATACCTTTCCCAATCGGAAGACCAGAATCCAGACCGGCAGTTGCCAGTTTGATGCGTCAACTGGTTATTGCAATCGATGGACCGCCCCCCCGAACCCTTAAAAGAGCCAAGATCCGGGGCCTCCCAGGCCAAAAAACGCAAGTGTCAGGGCGGCTCGGTCGCCGCATTCGACAATCCTGACAATGCCCGGGTTCCATGGCGTGAAATGGGGGTGATACTCGCAGTGCGAGCCCTAGGGCCACCATTTCCAGAATCCTGCCACAGCCGATTAAGGCACTTCATCTCATACTAATACGTTGAGGACCTAACCAATTCGACCACCATGGTCGGATGCAGGTCAATCCTCAAACGTCATTGCATTACCGAGTGCCTGGCCCTGAAAATCCTAGCTAAGCACGCTATTCGGAACCATTAAAAGCCCCGGAATTGCCGGTAACAAGAACCCATCATACCAGATTTATGATCGAAAGCCAGCGTTTTCTGCCGTTGAATGACGTAATTATCAGGATTGATGGACAGCAAAAAGACGAATCAAACAGAGTTTATACACTCCGTCCTGCCCCTCGAAACGTGACACTGGCCATATCGCTTCTCTTGGCTCTGATTGAAGATCCGCTGAAAATCAAAATGACTGCGCAGAGTGCTTTGGCGGGTCAGCGCATCTCGTATCGCCCCGAATCAAGAGGCCTTTATCTATGCTGGGCAGTGGGCTTCCGGCAGATTTACCATTCGCTTGATGCCTGATGAGTTTTCACGCGAATCACACAATCGCCCTGTGAACTGTGTATGCTACCCACTGCCGCCTTGTGTCACTGAGTCTTCCAGGGGGCGTCAGGTTTTCATTCTTCCATCTTGGATCTTGACTCAGGGTCTTCAACAAATGTTGAAGTTGTTGGCATTCGATTATTGTCATAAACGAGTGCGTCTGTGCATGTTAGTCGCGGGCCCGGATCACCTGACGGGACCTTGGATTCTAATCGTTCACTCTGCGCTCTCGTAAGTCATAGACACTCGGGCACAATCGCTGCCGAGCTTCGGGATAGCGGGATTCGGTTTTTGACTCGGTATGGCGCAGTGCGTCATTTTCCGATCAGAGAGCCAGGATCGGGTGCATGTGTACCCGTTGGACTCGACGATTTGGCACGCCACGTGCTTTACTACTCAACGGTGTGATTGCGCGAAGTACACGCTGTCAGACTGGTGAGTCCGTCTCAGGTGCAATGCGATTTGAACAAAAAAGAAGGAGTTCGAGCATGTCGGTAACCCTGCTGGTCTTATTTGCGATTGCCATGCTCGCCGCCGTTATTGGTAAGTTCACGGTTGCAGCTGCGGGAGTGGCGAACGTGACATGCCTGTGCATGCTCGTGTTGTTTGTTGCCCTGACACGCATCCACGGCGTTCGTAAGCCCGTCGTCTGAAGTGAGTCGCAGCGGAGAGATCTTTCGATGTCGCCCCAGCTTCCCTGGTCCTTCGCACTCCAGATTTGCCGGTGAAGTAAATTCTTGGCGGGGTACGACGGTGCTTGATATTCCGCAGTGCAAGATACCCGGTCGTCTTCCTGGAGGAGACCCGGGTATTTTCGTGAGCCCGCCGTCGCGCGACCGGCTGTTGAAGCGAACTCGAGGATGCTGCGAGGCAGCGCACCGTATTCTGATGCCGAGCCGACGTGGGAGTGGGCTTGGCATTCCTGACAACACCGTTTGTGCAAGTTCAGAACCATGGTATTTTGAGCGGTACTGAACTGACGCAGAGGTTTTGTGATCGTTGATGAGATAAAGAACAATTCGGAAAGGCTTGAGGAGCATTATGGATCCAGACACCAGGGCTCCCAAGTTGCGGAGTGGTTCACGCGCCAAGTCGGCCCAAGGCACAACGATCTTTCGACTCGGGCGCGAGGACGAGGCACTACGCGCGGAGTTTCTGAGTCTGGATCAACTCACTCGCCACGGGCACACGTTGGCCAACTGGCACCAGATCGCCGTTCGGCCGCGCGAAGATCGCCTGTTGCCCAGCCTGGCCGAGAATGCCACCGTCCTGCGTGAAGCTTATGAACTGGCGAATGTCGCACTGAGCGAAGGCCGGACCATCGTGCCGGCGGCCGAGTGGCTACTCGACAATTTCTACATCATCGAGACACATGTCCGGATGGCGCGGCAGCACCTGCCGCGCGGCTACAGCCTGGAACTGCCACAGCTCGTAGGTGGTCCGGCCGATGGGCGACCGCGCGTGTACGACATTGCGATGGAGTTGATCTCGCATGCCGACGGAGTGCTCGATGCCGAAAATTTGCGGCATTTCGTCGCCGCCTACCAGACGGTCACTCCATTGAAGCTGGGTGAACTCTGGGCAATTCCCATTATGCTGCGTCTGGCGCTGCTGGAGAACTTGCGGCGTATTGCGATGCGCATCGCCTGGCAGCAGCAGGATCGAGACCTGGGGGCCCTGTGGGCCGGTCGCGTATTGGATGCCCTGGAACAGGATCCCCGGCAGGTCATCGTCGTCGTGGCCGACTTGATCAAAAGTGAGCCGGTCGTCAGCAATAGCTTTGTCGCCGAATACACCCAGCGGCTGCAGGGACGCGTGGGGCAGGTTCCGGTGGCGGTCACCTGGCTCGATCAATGGCTGCTGGAACACGGCCAGAGCGTCGAGCGCCTGGTGCACCTTAACAGTCAGACGCAGGCCGCAGATCAGGTGTCGATGGGGAACAGTATTACCAGCCTGCGGGCGCTGGGGGCGCTGGATTGGAAGCAGTTTGTCGAAGAGCAGAGCTACGTTGACCGAGTGTTGCGGTCGGATCCCGTTGACGTCTATCCGAAGATGAGTTTTGCCAGCCGTGATCGCTATCGTCATGCGGTCGAACGCGTGGCGAAGCGCAGTCCGCGATCCGAGATACAGATTGCCCGCGTGGCGGTCGAACTGGCCCAGGAAGCGCAGAAAGATCACCCGGAATCGGCAGAGGAATATCGTAAATCTCGAGACTGCGAGCCCGATCATCACATCGGGTATTACCTCGTCGATGATGGTCGCAGCCTGTTGGAAAAGAGTGTCGGCTATCGGCGTTCCATTGCCGATCATCTCCAGCGGCTGGGGGCTCGTTTTCGCATGCCGCTGTTTGTCGGCGGAATGGCGGCGATCTGGCTGTCATTGCTGGCCGCCGTCATCGCGGCTGCATATTCGCAGGGGGTGATCAGCACCACCTGGTCGTTGACCTGGCTGATTCCGCTGCTGTTGCTGGCGATTTATGGTTCGCAGTTCTCAGTCTCGATGATCAACTGGATTTGCGGATTGTTGGCGCCGCCAAGGCCGATTGATCAGCTCGACTTTGGAGAAGAAATTCCCATTGATTGCCGGACGATCGTAGTCGTCCCGACGATGTTGACCAGCGCGCAAGGTCTGGAGTCATTGCTCGAGCAACTCGAAGTCCGCTTCCTGGCCAATCGCGACCGCAATTTGTATTTCGCGTTGCTGACCGATTTCGGCGATGCCGACCAGGAGACTCAGCCTGGTGACCAGGCGCTGATTGATCTCGCGCGGCAGGGAATCGAACTGCTGAACCAGAAATATGCGGGTGACCGCAAAGACACGTTTTTCCTGTTTCATCGACCGCGTGTCTTCAATGAACAGGAAGGCGTCTGGATGGGACGGGAGCGCAAACGCGGCAAGTTGACCGATTTCAACATGCTGCTCTGCGGCGGTCGCGCGGATGCCTTCAGTGTGATTGTCGGCAACATCCTGCCGTTGTCGACCGTGCGCTACGTGATCACGCTGGACACCGATACTCAGTTGCCACGCGATACCGCACAGAAACTGATCGGATGCATGGCGCACCCGTTGAATCGACCGCGTTTTGATAAAGCGAAAGGCTGCGTCACCCAGGGGTATGCAGTCCTGCAGCCGCGCGTGGCCGTGACGATTCCCGAAGGCACACGCAGTAACTACAGCCGCATGTTTGCCGGCGATCCGGGCATTGATCCTTATACGAACCAGGTCAGCAATGTCTACCAGGACGTCTTCGGTGAAGGCAGCTTTATCGGTAAAGGGATTTATGATCTGCATGCCTTTGAAACGGCATTGCACGGTCGATTTCCAGACAACTGCGTCCTCAGCCACGATCTCATAGAGAGCTGTTTTGCGCGTAGCGGACTGGTCAGCGAACTGGAGCTGTTCGAGGGCTTCCCGTCGCGCTACCTGGCCGACGCCAGCCGCCGGCACCGGTGGGTGCGTGGTGATTGGCAGTTGTTGGGTTGGTTGTTGCCGAAAGTCCCCCATACCCAGGGGAAAGTCCCCAGCCCGCTCAGCTGGCTGGCGTGGTGGAAGTTGTTTGATAACTTGCGCCGCAGCTTAATGCAGCCAGCGTTATTGCTGTTATTGATTTCGGCGTGGCTGCTGGAGCCCGGCGCCGCGATGTTCTGGACCGTCACGGCGCTGAGTTTAATTTTTCTGCCGATGCTGCTGGCCGCAATCCCGGGGTTGATCCGAATTCCGGATGAGATGCCGCTGGCCTTGCACCTGAAAGCCAAGTCGCGGGATCTGTTCAAGCAGTGTCTGCAGGAGTTGTTTGTGATTTCGGTGCTGCCTTATGAAGCACACTGGAATCTGGATGCCGTCATTCGGACCCTTTATCGCATCTGTATTTCACGGAAACGACTGCTGGAGTGGACGACTGCCAGCGATGCCGAGCGGCGTGTCTCGGGAAATCTGGCTGATCACTATGAATTAATGTTCGCGCAGACGGTCACCAGCCTGGGACTGGTGGCGGCCATTATCCTGTGGGCCCCCGGCGCCTTACCGGCCTCTGCACCGCTGCTCCTGCTGTGGCTGGCGGGACCCGCCATTGCCTGGCGACTGTCGCAACCGCTGGATACGCGACAGAAGAAACTCACTCCGCGGCAGCGATTGCATTTGCGGAGTATCGCGCGGCGCACATGGCATTACTTTGACACGTTTGTGACAGAACGCGATCACTGGCTGGCTCCGGATAATTTCCAGGAAGCTCCGAATGGGGTGATTGCGACTCGAACTAGCCCCACGAACATCGGGATGGGCTTGATCGCGAATCTGACCGCCTGGGATCTGGGGTATATTCCGACCGGGCAGGTGGTGGAACGCGTCAGTCGCACCTTGTCTGTTCTCGAACAGATGGACCACTTCCGCAGTCATCTCTATAACTGGTACGACACGCGTACGTTGCAGCCCATCGAGCCGCGTTATATTTCCAGCGTCGACAGTGGCAACCTCGCAGGCTTGCTGCTGGTGTTGAAAGCTGGACTCGAGGATCTCGGCAATCAACCGCTGGTTCGCCCGGAAATGTTTGACGGATTGGCCGACACGCTGCGCATCGCGCTGGAACTGTCGCGCTCGCGGTCCGCTTCGAATGAAGGCTCCGCGACACCAGCAAACGTACGGGAGACGACTCAGCGCCTGGACCGACTGCTGGCGGAGTGCCGGACATCGGTCACGACCTTGTCGCGAGCTCACCGGCTGCTGGACCATATGGCAACGACAGCGGCGGATCTTGCCGGCAGTCTCTCGGCGGGCGATCAACGCGTGCAACATTGGGTGCGCGCCTTTGAAACCCAATGTCGAGAATTTGACAGCGAACTCATGCGACTGGCGCCCTGGATCACGGCGACGCATCCTGTGCCGGAGTTTAACGGAAACGCATCGCACGATTCGCGGCAGCACGCCGAACACGTGCTGCAATTGATCGAAAAGTTGGACCATGGGTGCTCCGTTAATGAGATGGCTCGACACGCTGGTGAAATCCAACGTGCGATCGAAGAGATTCTGTCGAGCAGGGGAGCCGAACCTCGTAATGGTCAAGCCACTTCCTCGGCCGTGATCCTGCCCTCTACCGACCTTCCGAATGTGAATCGTCAGGATTGGGGCCAGTATGCCAGACTGTTCGAGCAGGCCGCATTAGCAGCCAGCAATTTGACCCAAGCCCTGCAACTGCTGGCCCTGCGTTGTGGTAACCATGCGATCATGGACTTTCGTTTTCTGTATGACGAGGGACGCGATCTGCTGGCGATTGGTTACAACGTGTCCGATCAGCGCATGGACAGCAGCTATTATGATCTGCTGGCCTCTGAGGCGCGCGTCGCCAGCTTCGTGGCAATCTCGCAGGGTCAGTTGCCGCGTGAGCATTGGTTTGCGCTCGGGCGTATGTTGACCACCCAGGGTGGCGAGCCGACGTTGCTGAGCTGGTCGGGGTCGATGTTCGAGTACCTGATGCCGATTCTGATTATGCCGACCTATGAGGGGACGTTGATCGATCTGGCCTGTCGTGGAGCCGTAAATCGGCAGATTGAGTACGGTCGCCAGCAACACGTTCCCTGGGGCGTGTCGGAGAGTTGCTATAACGTCACCGATGCGAACTTGACCTATCAGTACCGTGCGTTCGGCGTGCCGGGGCTGGGGTTGCAGCGTGGTTTGGGAGAGGACCTGGTCGTTGCGCCGTATGCCTGCGTGATGGGCGCGATGTTGGCGCCTGCCGAGGCGTGTCGCAATCTCGAGCGGATGGAAGAAGAGGGATTTCTCGGCGAGTACGGCTTCTATGATGCCATCGACTTCACCCCCGCACGAAGTGGACCAACCAATGAGCCCGTGATTTGTAAGACCTATATGGCACATCACAGCGGAATGAGCCTGCTGGCGTTGGATGCGGTGCTGTTTGATCTCCCGATGCAACGTCGATTCTTGAATGATCCCCTGCTGCGGGCGCATGATCTGTTGCTGCAGGAGCGTGTGCCGCATGTCTTGCGTCCTGTGGTTCCCCATCCGGCAGAATCTCCCGATCTCAATGGACGTACGGTGACCGGTGGGACCGGTGAGACGACTCGTACATTTGAGTCGCCGGACAGTGCCGTGCCTGAAATTCATCTGTTGGGCAACGGCCAGTATCATGTGATGATCAGCAACTCGGGTGGTGGCTATAGTCGCTGGAGCGATCTGGCGGTCACCCGCTGGATGCCTGATGCAACGCGCGACAGCTTTGGTCAGTTCTGCTACGTGCGTGATCTGGGAACGGGCGAGTTCTGGTCCAGCACAGCGCAGCCTACGGCACGGCGCCCTGAAAAATATGGAGCGACGTTCAGCCCGGGCAAAGCCGAATTCCGCCGCGTCGATAATAAGCTGGTTGTGCAAACCACAATTGGCGTATCGCCAGAAGATGACGTCGAAGTGCGTCGGCTGATTCTCAAGAATATCAGCCGTCTGCCACGTTCCATTGACTTGACCAGCTATGCGGAGATCATTCTTGCCCCCCCCGCGGCCGATGCGGCGCACCGTGCGTTTTCGAACCTGTTCGTGACGACTGAACTGCTGCCCGAACGCAGTGCGATTCTCTGTACGCGGCGGCCACGTTCCCAGCAGGAACGGCCGCCATACATATTCCATATCATGATCGTGGAGAAGTCCCGTCAAGGGGAGATGAGCTTCGAGACAGATCGGTCCCGGTTTGTGGGGCGGGGCCGTACACCCCGCGATCCCGCAGCCATGCATGGCGCGGCGCGGCTCTCGAATACCGCGGGGGCCGTACTGGACCCTATCGTCAGTATTCGTCGCGAACTGCAGATGGAGGCCGAAGAGAGCGTGCGGGTCGACTTTGTCACCGGCATTTCGCCGACTCGCGAAGGAGCCCTGGCTCTGATCGAAAAGTATCAGGATTATCGCCTGGCAGATCGCGTGTTCGAACTGGCGTGGCCGCATGAGCAAGTTGCCAGGAAGCAGTTTGGAGCATCGGACGGCGATGTCACGATGTTCTCGCAGCTGGCGGGCCCGCTGGTGTATGGTGGTTCCATTTATCGTGCGAACTCCAGTCTGATTGCGCAGAACCGGCGTAATCAAAGCCATCTCTGGTCGTATAGTATCAGCGGTGATCTGCCGATTGTGCTGGTCAAGGTTTCGGATCCCGCCAGGCTGAATTTTGTCCGTCGTCTGCTGCAGGCGCATGCTTACTGGCGACTGAAAGGACTGAGTGTTGATCTGGTGATCTGGGATGAAGATCTGGGGGGCTATCGGCACCAACTCCACGACGCCCTGATGGGGCTGGTAACGTCGGGACATGACGCACCGTTGCTCGACAAGCCCGGCGGAATCTTTATCCGCCGCAGCGATCAGATGCCGGAAGAGGATCGCCTGCTGCTGGAGAGCGTGGCGACGGTCATTCTCTCGGATGGATTGGGGCCGCTCGCCGAGCAGCTCGAGCGACGTCCGCGCAGTGACATTACCTTGCCGCTCCTGCGACCGACCCGAACGAAGAAAGGGGAGCCGGACCGCAGTCCTGTGCCACCCCGCCGCGATTTGATTTTCTATAACGGCTTCGGCGGCTTTACGCAGGATGGCAAAGAATACATCACGTTGTTGCGTCCGGGCGTGGTTACTCCGGCACCCTGGTGCAATGTCATCGCCAACGAGGAATTCGGGACTATCGTGACCGAATCGGGATTGGGCCATACCTGGTTCAAGAATGCTCATGAGTTCCGGCTGACTCCCTGGCATAACGACCCCGTAAGTGATCCCGTGGGGGAGGCCGTTTATATCCGTGATGAAGAAACGGGCAAGTTCTTCAGTCCGACCCCGCTGCCGGCACGCGGACATCGGTCCTATGTCTGCCGCCATGGCTTCGGCTACTCCGTCTGGGAGTACGAAGAGACCGGTCTGACTACGGAAATCGCCACGTTTGTTGCGGTCGATGCGCCGGTCAAGATTATGCTGCTGAAGATTCGGAATCATTCCGGTCGCAAGCGTTCGTTGAGTGTCACCGGCTATGTGGAATGGGTTCTGGGTGAACAGCGCTCGCGCACCGCTTCGCATATCACGACTGAAATTGACGCCCAGACGGGCGCGATCATCGCGCGTAACCGTTTCAGCATTGATTTCCCCGCGCACGTCGTCTTCTACCAGAGCAGCGAAGTCACCCGCACGATCACCTGTGATCGAGGTGAATTCATCGGCCGTAACGGAACTCTGGCCGAACCGGCAGCGATGAAGAACCAGCGGCTGTCGGGTAAAGCCGGTGCGGGTTTGGATCCCTGCTGTGCAATCCAAAGCTGGCTGGAACTGGGCGACGGGGAAGAACGCGAAGTCATGTTGTTGCTGGGTGCGGCGGATGATACCGTCGCCGCGGGCGGTCTGCTGCAGCGGTTCAAACGGGTTGGCGACGGTCGGCGAACATTGGAAAAAGTGTGGAATTTCTGGAGTCATACGCTGAGTGCCGTGTACGTGGAATCACCCGATCAACGACTGAATGTATTGACGAATGGGTGGTTGCTGTATCAGACGTTGTCCTGTCGAATCTGGGGCCGTAGTGGTTTCTATCAGTCGGGCGGCGCCTATGGATTCCGCGATCAACTGCAGGACTCGCTGGCGTTGCTGCAGTCGGCGGGATATCTCACACGGGCCCATCTCTTACGCTGTGCGGCGCGGCAATTCCGCGAAGGGGATGTCCAGCACTGGTGGCATCCACCCACCGGTCGCGGTGTCCGGACTCATTTTTCCGACGATTATTTGTGGTTGCCATTTGCTGCGGCTCAATATGTCAATGTGACCGGTGATACGGGCGTGCTGGATGAGACAACGCACTTCCTAAGCGACCGTCTGGTCGCGCCCGAGGAAGAAAGCTATTACAACCAGCCGCAGGTTTCCGATGAATCAGGAACTCTCTACGAGCATTGCAAGCGGGCCGTGATGTACGGTCTCCGTTTCGGAAGCCATGGACTGCCCCTGATGGGCTGCGGCGACTGGAATGATGGGATGAACCGGGTCGGGGCCGAAGGCAAGGGAGAAAGTGTCTGGCTCGCCTTCTTCCTGTTCGATGTTCTGAAAAAGTTTGCTCCGTTGGCCAAGCTGCGCAACGACGAAGCCTTTCACGCACTGTGCCTGGAGAAGGCCGAAACACTGCGGGAGACCATTGAGACGCAAGCCTGGGACGGCGGCTGGTATCGCCGAGCCTATTTTGACGACGGGCAACCCCTGGGGTCCCGCGAAAACCTGGAATGCCAGATTGATTCGCTCCCCCAGAGCTGGTCGGTCATTTCTGGAGCAGGGCAGCCTGACCGGATGCGACAGGCCATGGATGCCGTACACGAACGACTGGTCCGCGCTGATGCCCAGTTGATTCAATTGTTCGATCCTCCTTTCGACAAGGGAGTCCTGGACCCCGGATATATTAAAGGCTACGTGCCAGGCGTTCGTGAGAACGGCGGACAATACACGCATGCTGCGATCTGGACGACGATGGCCTACGCGCTCCTGGGTGACAATACCCGTGCCTGGGAGTGCTTCGACATGATTAATCCCCTGAATCACTCCAGCAATGAGGCCGATGCGGCCATCTACAAAGTCGAGCCGTACGTCATTGCTGCCGACGTGTACTCGGTGTCGCCGCAAGAGGGGCGTGGTGGCTGGACGTGGTACACGGGGAGTGCCGGCTGGATGTATCGCTTGATTACTGAAGTCCTGTTTGGATTGCGGCTGGAAGCCGGCACGCGACTCTCTTTCCGACCCTGCGTTCCGGTCTCCTGGAAACGTTATAAGATTAACTATCGCTTTCATCAGACCTTCTATCGCATCGAGTTCAAGATCTTGAACGAACCGACGCATCACGTGAGCCGTATCGTGCTCGACGGCACGGAGCTTCAATCATCCTCGATTCCCCTGACGGACGATCGGCAGGAACACCACGTCGAAGTCGTGCTGGGGATCGAGTAGAGGGCGTTGAGCGGCATGTTTATGGAGAGGGGTGGCGAGATCTGCTGGTTGTCCTCCCCTCGGCTGGCACACATTCATACGACCTTAACACTCCGGCTCGCTGAGATTCACGGGAATCGATTGACGCCTGGGTGTGAAGCACGGTATGACCGTTCTACGTTGCTCCGAGTGAATTCATCCTGAGGTTCTGAGCGAGGTCTCACAGCATGCGTCAGTTATTGTTATGTATTGGTTGGCTGGCAATTTCGGGCTCGACAGCGGTCGTCATGTCTGACGAACCGGTCGTCTCGCGAATCGCAGTCGGGGCCTGTGCGAAGCAGGACCGACCGCAGCCGATCTGGGAAGCCATCATCGCTACGAAGCCGCAACGGTTCTTGTTCATTGGCGATAACATCTACGGCGATACTGAAGACATGGCAGTTCTCAAGCAGAAGTATGATCTGCTGGGAAAACAACCGGGGTACGTCAAGCTGAAGCAGGTCTGCCCGGTCCTGGCAACTTGGGATGATCACGACTATGGCGGTAACGACGCCGGGGCCGATTACCCCAGGCGACGCGAATCGCAACAGCTGTTTCTCGACTTTTTTGAGGTTCCCCAGGGTGATGTGCGACGGACGCATGACGGTGTTTATTCATCACATGTGATGGGCCCCGAGGGCCAGCGAATCCAGGTGATCCTGCTCGATTCACGCTACTTTCGGAGTCCCTTGAAAACAGGTTTTCAACCGAGTGAACCGGGTGAAGGCTATCGCGGCAAATATGCTCCGAACACCGACGCCGGCGTGACGATGCTCGGCGAGACGCAATGGAAGTGGCTGTCGGAACAACTGCAAGTGCCGGCCGAGATTCGATTGATCGGATCGAGTGTGCAAGCGGTGCCTGATGAGCATGGATCCGAGATGTGGGGTAACTTTCCCGCGGAACGAAAGCGGCTCTTCAAGACGATTCGGGATAGCGGCGCCACCGGCGTGGTCCTGTTCAGCGGGGACCGACACCTCGCGGAAATCTCGCGGCTTCCGGCCGATCATGCGGACGGTGTGGGCTACCCGTTATTCGATGTGACGACCAGCAGTCTGAACGTCCCCAGCGGAAATATCACCAAGGCCGGCGTCCGCTTCGCCAATGAGATTAATTCCTACCGTGTGGGGCTGACTTATTTCGACACCAACTTCGGTATGCTGGATGTCGACTGGACGCAGCCCGATCCCGTGCTGCGCCTGCAGGTCCGCGATGAGCAAGGTGGTGTGGTCCTGCAGCAGCGACTCAAATTGAGTCAACTACGTCCTCAAGCTGCCGGAACACGTTAACGATTTGTCACAGAGCGAATCTGGAGTTGGGTGCCACT
>CAZQUW010000021.1:0-1481 GCA_964596215.1 uncultured Planctomicrobium sp.
AAGGCACCGCTGCTGCCGTTGATGCGGAAGTTCAAGTCGCCCGCAGGGGCCTTAAAACGCAGCAATCCCGACGGCACAGCGGTCAGCGGCAGCGAAAAGACCCCAGCCGGACCAGTCAGCTGTGCCGGCACAGAAAACTGCAAATCAATAACATGCAGACCGGGTTGCGAGATCAAGATTGCCAGTGGATTCTGCTCGGTCCCAGCAACCAGGGGCGCGGCGGCTCCATCGAGCTGAGCGGCGGTTACAGCGACTTTGCCCAGGGGCAGCGGCAACGCGACCTGCGAATCGCGGAAGCTGTAGCCCACAAACCGCCCCGTAATCTTAACTGCGGCCTTGCCACCAGCGGCGGCGGGTACGAGTTCTGCGGCGTACAAGGCTTCCGCAATGGTCGCTGGGACTGGCGAATTTTTTACTTCGGGATCTTCTGGATGAGCTTGTCTATAGAGTTCGACGAACTTCGCATAGGGCAAGAAGGTCTTGTTGGATTTCAGTGGATCGGTGTCACTCTCAAACGGGACGACCAGCGTCTCCGCATCGATCAGTGGTGTCGCAGGTCCGGGCAGCGGTATCGCAGGTTTGGACTTCCCTGGGGGCGTCGCCTGGGGCTTCTCGTCCGCGTAGACTGAACTGTTAGAGAATGCCAGCCCCGCCGATAACATGCAGACCGCAGCGGTCGCGACCGGGGAGTTCAAACGACTCCATAATTTAGGCCAAGTAAACCACCGGCAGATCGCAATCAGCACCCACAGCATGCCCCCCATAACGGTGCCGCTGACGACCGCGTCCAGGAGTGGCAATGACGCTTCTGGAACAATGGTCATTAATGCCATCGGAGCCCCGATTCCTAAAATCAGGATCAAGCCGCGTGCAGCGAATGACCAACCTCGGGCCAACCAGCAAACGAGAATTAAGGACATTTCGACAACAAACATGACGAACGACAGGCGAGCCCGATTCTGATACGCAATGACCAGTTCCGGCGGCGATTGTTGCAAGCGGCCCCGATAGTTGTACTTCGTGGACTGTGAATCTGCGGGTGGCTCGAGACTCAAGGCGAGTGACAAGACCGCCTTGCCGGAACTGGAATCTTTGAGCCCTAATTCGACAGCCTGTTGAGGTGGCGCTTGGGGCCGTGCGGGCAGTGGCTGGAATGGGTCGGCGGCAGCTCGGTCGCCATTCGCATCAGGTTTTTGTGGCTGACCCGCCATTCCAGGTTGAACGGCCTGGGCGACTTCCGTTTGAGGTGCCTGCTCCCCCGGCTTTTCAGTCGGAGCAAATGTCGCGGCCGGTTCACCCATTTGGACACGGAAACCACCGACGATATCCTTGTCTGATGCGTCTCTCGCGAGGCGACGCTTATCGACTTGTTTTGCGAGTCCTTCCTTCGTTCTGACTTCCGACTTCTCTTCCGCAGGCCTGTCTTCTGCCGCCTTCTCTTCTACGGCGGCTTTAAGCTCTTCCATTTCGGCCTCGGGCTT
>CAZQUW010000021.1:1581-6627 GCA_964596215.1 uncultured Planctomicrobium sp.
CGGGGTGAATCAACCTGAAAGCTTCGCAGCAACTCGCCCAACATGCCGTGCGGCAGATGTTGCTGTTCTGCTTGGAAATTTCCCGGATCCGCGACGAACTCGGTCTGACGGGGATGATGCACCGTCCAGACTTGCTGCAGGATCTCCAGCGGTTGCACCGAACCGTCGCCATTCAACACGGTGATCCCCGGAGGCGATTGGCGGAACGTGCCCGATGTGCTCAGCGTGCCGACTTCCGTGCGATAGAAGAGTTTCAACGTGCGAGTTCGCGCTGGATCTTCCACTTCCGCCGTTTCTGAATTGGTCGCCACCTTCAAAGGAATCAGATATGCCGATTTCGTCCGACGCACTTCGATCGGCGAGTTGTCCAGCAACGTGGCCCATAATTGTGCCTTCTCCGGCAGGGTAAGTTGCAGACTCTGCACACCGACCGCCCGGAACTGGAACGTCGCCTCATGCTGCAACTCGCCAGTCTCACCGAGGATGCTGACCAGCTGGAGTTGATCACAAATGGCAGTCGGAACGGCCATCCGAGAGAAACGGCGTTCCTTCAACTTGGACTGATAGCCGGGCAAGACATACCCGTAGGCTGCGACGATCCGTTCTTTCGCCACATACCCCGTGGGCACTGTCAAATCGGTCGGATCAATATCCGCGAGGGCCACGCCCGTGGCATCCGTGGCGACAATGTCCAGCTGTTGATCGGGTTCGGCCTCAAACGCGATCTGGCCCGTTTCGCGTTCTGCACCAATCAACTGCATGGTAGGGGGGACAAACTCCTTGGCGTCTTTCCGCGGCTGCGCGATATCAACCAGCAACAGGACATTCCCGTAGGCCCGATGATCCAGGGACAGCGTCCAGATTCGACGACCATTCGCGGGAACCGCGGTCGTTTGTTCGATAATTCGCGCCGCGCCATCGGCCAGTTCAAATCGGAGATTGGTCCCGGCAGTTTCCGGCAACGCAACCTGCAGTTTTCTTGTGCCGCCACCTTCGATCGTCAGGCGAGCTTCCAGGTGACTCAGGAAAGTTTCCTGATCCAGTCGATGAAACGCCGAAGTTCGAACCGAGATCCGCGAGGGCTTTCGCGCCACCAGGATTTTGCCGCTGTAGTGGGTATCCTGGTATTCATAGCTCAGCCGGGCAGAAAGCGCCGGGTCAAGTAACAACGGAGCCAGCCCCTTCAATTCCTGCGGCTGGATATCAAGATCGCGTTCGGCCGCGACGACCACGGTCCCTTCGACCGCATTCGACTGCCGAATGCGCACTTCAGGGAGTGGAAAAGTTGTCGAGCCTTCCTCCAGCGGCCAATCCCTGGGATCAAAATGCGCGGTCAGCTGCATGACTGCGGGCTGATCAACTGGCAATGGTGTCTCGAAGGAAATACGCAGGAGATGGATCCCCGCTTCTTGCGGCACAGTCTCCCAGGCCACCCGCTGCTGGTTCACGACAACATCATTAACGGTCCATTCGGCCGGCAATGTTAACGACACATCAAACAGCGGCGCATAGCGGGCGACAATTGTGGCCCGGCTTTGCAATTCGAGTCCATTCGCTGTGATGTCCAGCAATGTGACCACCGCTGATGAGATCTCTCGAGCTTTTGACAGAGTCGTGAAACGCAAGACGAAGTCTTCGCGCCAGGCGCTGAACTGCATGCCGGCGCGGCCAACTGGACCACTCTCCACAGGGGGAGGCAATGGATCCTGCGGAGCCGACGCGTCGACAGCGGCGTTGTCTTCCGAGGTCGTGCTGCGTTGAGCTCCCACTGTTTCATCAAGCTGCAGCCGCATCCCCGGTGCTGTGGTCACCAGGACCTGCGTCACATGTGACGCGACATTGGCGAGCTTCAAATTAGGGACTTGCCAGTTCTCACCGATCTTCGTGGCGAGCACGCCTCGTAGAATAATTTCACGCGGTTCCTGGAATGGCTGTCGATACCGCAAATCGAGAATTGATTCGGTCGCATCTGGTTCTTTCGGACCAAATTCCCAACTCTCCAACCCCGGCGAAGTAATCGAGATAATCTGGAGGCCAACGGGCACCTTGAACTGGAGGCGATCGAGAGGCTTGCCGAACACTTGCAAGGACGTCACCGCCTGCCACGTCACCTCTTCCGGCGCGGCGCGCACGCCCATCGTCGTGTGAGCAAACACTAATCCTTCGCTCGACTGTTCGGTCGGACGATCGGTGATCCGCAGTTCAATCTGTTTCTGACCACCAAAAGCCAGTTTGAATGTGGCGGCCTGATCATTGGCCACAGGTCGCTCGATGGCGACACCGTTCCATTGCAGATGCTTTTGCGGAGGCACTTCCAGGGTGAACTCTGCAGCCCACAACGGCGCCAGCCCAAATGCCGCCAGTTTGTCGCTGCCAACTGCGGCCAGCGGCCTGGACAGTTCGAGTGTCAGAACTTGCGTTCCCTCTTGATCCAGCAGCAACACCAGCTGGCCGCCCGCTTGAGGATCTCGCCCGAGCCGGGCGGGCTGGTCGCCCAACAGCGCCTTCTCGATGGAGAGATCGCGAAAATCCAGCGGCAGCATTTGCCAGCCCGTTGCGAACTTCGTGATTTTCAGCGTGGCCGAAATGACCAGTTGATCTTCATCAATCCGTGCTGCGTACTGCACATCGCGCACGCCGATCGCCTGCGGAGGCTGCGGTTTATCGAGAGTATTACGTTTGGCCTCAGCATACAGTTTCTGGAATTCGTCTCGCGGTAACAGGACCCAGTTTCGATCGCGCTGCAGCAGTGTCTGTAACTCTTCCAACGGCACGAAGACCCGGCGACCGGGAGGCTCGGACGTTGCGGCGGGAGGCGGCTGTTGCGCGGGTGTCGTCAGGGGCAGGGACAGCAGTGCCAGCCAGCCCAGACACACAAATTGCAGCAGGGAGATTGATTTCACAGGCAGTCTCTTTTTGACGGCTGAGGACTGGCAACAACGAGCAACAGTAGATTTGTTACCAGCTCCCTTTCCCCAGGTAAGCCGGGGGGAGGGGGGATAAATTGGGGAGCATGCTCGCCGTGATTCACGGCTTCGCAGCTGCTCGCATATCTTCAAATACTCCCGGCGGGGGACTGACCGCTGCCAGTACGGACCATTCCGCGGGCGCAGGGGGTAAGTCCTTCTGTTGTTGCAGCAAAGCATGCAGGATCCACACTGCCAGCAACGTCAGGACGCCGTATCGGCTGCAACTGACGATAAACATTGCCATATCGGCATCGTTCAAGGCATACAAGGCAGCTGCAAACACGCCGATCAGTAACATCCCCAGCTTGTTTTCCCAACCGGTGCTACGCAGCAGAAAGGCCGCCAGCAGAAACGCCAGACTCCAGATCCATGTCGTCCAGCTGGTTCTCCACCAGGCAACTTCCAGCAAGGCTGTGCCACCAAGATTGTTGTAAACATACGCATGTCCGGCAGTCGGGAATTCGAATAGACCGCTGCCCGTATCACCAATCCACGACTCCAGTTCGCCTGTCGATTTGACTGCTGTCGTTCTTCCAGCCAGAGCTTCAACGAACCCCAGGCGATGTTCGGGAGTGAAGTGCTGGGGAACACCGACCAAAGTTAATTTCTCGGGCACCCAGACGGCCACTCGCAACTGTTGCACAGCAACCGCTTGTTGATTGGTCGTGGCGCCCAATTGCGGAATATGCATACTCAACTTACCCCCAAATCCTGTTTCGGGCAGCCCGGCCGCCGGAATGCGGTACACCAGGGTTAACCCGAACTGTTCATCCGAACGACCCGTTCGGGCCACATTCACAAAATACATTTCGGTGCTGCCAGTGGCACTGGGGTGGGGGCTGCGTTCGAGGCTGACTTGCTTGCCGGCCACCATCACTCCCAACGGCTGGACCTTGGCGGGGAGTTCAAGCTGCAGGCGTTGACGTTCACTGGTCTTTAAGCGGTAACGACAGCGATAGGTCACGGTATTATCCTGCGTGAGAACGACTTCCACGAGCTCTCGCGAGATGACCGTCTGTACGACTTCCTGAATTTCGTGTTCCGTCGCAGTGAGCTGGAGTTCCACCGCTGGACGGGAATAGCGATAAGCCAACGCCCCATCCTGTGGCAACAGGGTCAGTTCGCGGACATCAATTGCCTGCAAGTCCGTGGGTGTCGCCGCCAGGGACCAGATACGGTCCTTCTGAATGGCGATTTCGGCCAGCAAATTCGTTACCGGAACCCGTTCAGGCTCATCATCAGTACCCGGCACACCCAGCGGTCGAATGGGTTGCACGGTGATTTTGGCTGTCTGATCCTGTTTGACAAGTTTCAGATCGTACTTCACGCGGAAAGTCTGATCGCCCACAACTTCGCGTTGAGTGATGATGGTCCAGGTCACCCAACCGTCTTTCGCTTCCGCCTGGCTCTTTTGTTTCACGGGGACCGCACCGGAGTCGGTCACCGGTTCAATCTGGATGTGTTCTGATACGGCAGCAGGAACTGCCAGTCGGAAGGTATCGATGCCAGCGTACTGCACGTTGAAAACCACTTTGCTGACCACTTCGACGATTTCCCGGTCCACATTCAACGTGGTCGCCATCTGGGCGGTCAGACGTGTCGGTTTACGGACCGTCGTGACGGGGATTTCTATCGGACGGCGATTGAATGTCCAGGCGGACGCCAGCCGCAGATTGCCGCGGCTTTGTTGTTCGGCAGTGCGATCGGGTTGAACGGCGACCAGCGTTTTTTCGTCAGTGATGACTTCGATCGCTTCAGAGGCATAAACCTGCAAGGTCCCCTGCTCGCGAGCGACACCTTGTGGATCCAGGAGCGGCAGTTTGATCGTCTCTGCTGGCAGCCCTTCTGGAAAGCTGAGGTGCCCACGAATGGCGACCTGGATATTCCCCAAAGTCTTCTGAACGAGCGTCAGCGTGAGGAGTGCTCCATCAGGTGTCACGGTAAACTCCTGCTTCTGCTCGCAATCGACACTGTCAATCTTAACTCCATCCGGGATCGCATACCGCAACTCGAATACCCCGGCGCGTTCGACGGTGTAGTCGAGATTGGCGAACAGTTTCAGCTCATCATCGTGAAA
>CAZQUW010000021.1:6727-23972 GCA_964596215.1 uncultured Planctomicrobium sp.
CCAACCAGGGGAATTTCCAAATCGAAACTCCTCCCCTCTGTCGACGTATGCACGCGAGTGATCAGCTCGATTCTAACGGTATGCTCGCCCACGGTCGGTAGCAGGAGGTCATAGGTCCCTTCTCCTGTACCGATCAGCAGTATCTGATCATTCTCAGCGGTTAACTTGCCCACGGCAGCATCGCCGAACTTCAGCGGCACACGGGCCCACGGCTTGTCCAGGACTTTGACCTTGAACGTCGCCTCCAGACGCGCCAGATTGTTTTCAATACGCCCCGCATAGTTGGCCTGCGTGATCACCGAGTGCACGGGCAGAACCGCCGGATCGATCACTTCAGGCTTCGCGTTCTTCCACAGCCGCAAAAATTGACTGTAGGGCATGAAGACGGTCGACTTCTCCTGCTCAAGAACTGAAGCAAAAT
Source organism: uncultured Planctomicrobium sp. (assembly GCA_964596215.1). Lineage (GTDB taxonomy): Bacteria > Planctomycetota > Planctomycetia > Planctomycetales > Planctomycetaceae > JAKFVC01. The sequence goes on from CAZQUW010000021.1 coordinate 7,149, forward strand.
TCTTATAGGGCAAGTAGATCAGACGTTCCCAGTCTGTCGGCTTGTTATCTTTTGCGGGTGCGTCCTGGGCGTTCACCGGGCCGCCACACAGGAGGGCCCATACCAGGCAAACTCCCCACGTCCAGCGGAGGGCGGCGTGTCGAATCTTGTCGAATTGCATGTTGTCCCTAATCCTCATGGGTCCTCGGGCGCGGTCGGGCCTGTGAGAAATGAATCGCGTTCAGCACGTTCCTGACAACCAATCGCGTAAGTCCGGTTGCCAAATCCGATTATGTTAACTGCGCAGGTTATATCAAGTTGGTTGATTTGCGAAAATGGAACTGTTTCAGTTTAAGACATCTCCCCGAGATCGGGACAGATCGAAACGGAGCGGAATGCCCCGCTTCCGGTGGCATCACCAGGTATCAACGTGCTCCGACAGCCGTCATTAGACGCGGCTACGCAAATGCTTCCCGAAAGATTTGCGCGATCACCACAGAACGCATCGCCAGAATTCAAGGCCCGCAAAACGAAATACCCCCGGTCGCAGAATGCAGACCGAGGGTATTTCAGAGTATTTGTGAGCGAGTTCTCAGCCCGCTTTCGACAGCGGAGCTTGCCGAGTTGCGGCCAAACCTTCAACTTCTTCGGCCAGCATGCCGTAATCCTGAGCACCAGGGCACTTCGAAGCATAGTCGAAAATCGACTGCCCGAAGCTGGGAGCTTCAGCCAGCTTGATGTTGCGGCGAATACGGCTCTGGAAAATCCGCGCGTTGTACCAGGGGGCTTCAGGGTCACTTTGCTTCAGAAACAATGACAAATCCTGAGCCACGTCTTCAGCCAGGCGCGTCCCCGTTTCATAGAGGCACAGGACGATCCCGCTGACACGCAGGTTCCGATTCAACCGGCGTGTGACGAGCGCCGTGGTTTCGAACAGTTTCGACAGACCGTGCAACGCCAGAAAGTGGGGCTGCAAGGGAATGAACACCTCGCCAGCCGCTGACAGGGCGTTGATGGTCAGCACGCCGAGCGACGGCGGGCAATCCATAATCATATAGTCAAACGGGTGCGTCGCCACCATTTCGTTGATGGCATCCCGCAGAATCAGCTCGCGGCCGACAGTGTCGACGAGTTCCAATTCCGTACCGGCCAGATCGAGGCTCGACGGGGTGAGCCACAAATTGGGGGCCACCAGCCGCCGCGCATCGGCCATCTTCTTTTCGCCGGTAAAGACGTTATAGATCGTGGTTTCGTTGCCGAGAATTTCCACCCCCAGGTGCAACGAAGCGTGGGCCTGTGGATCGAGGTCCACGACGCAAACCCGCTTGCCCATCTTCGACAAGCCTGCTGCAAGGTTTACGCTGGTGGTCGTCTTGCCGACGCCACCCTTCTGATTCATGACTGCAATCGTGCGCATGGGGGATTCCTTTCCCGCTCCGAGTCAATTGTTACGTCGCCTGAGTCCATCCTGGAGTGCATGTGGGCTGAGGCGCGGGAGTATATGTGAGACGGCAGATTGCGGGAAGATGAAGTAGTGGAAATGACGCATGTCTGGCGGCTCATGTTTAAATTGACCAAAGTTCGCGGGTGGTCGGGTCTCATCGCTGCCAGATCAGGTCACGGTGATACTGGTTCTGGACCTACATTCAACAAATTTAGACATTCATCATTCTCTTCCTCGTCTGGCTTGCAGATTGGCGGTCGAGCCCTGAAAATACCGGCCCTTCGTCACATGTTCGTTTTGCAGGAATAGGACCGAGACGTGTCGTTAATCGTTCAGAAATTCGGTGGTTCGAGTGTGGCCACCGCTCAAAAGATTCTGGCTGCCGCGCGGCGCGCCATCCAGGCGCAACGGAGCGGTCACCAGGTTGTTGTCGTGGTGAGTGCGCGTGGGGACAAAACGGACGAATTGATCGCCCTGGCCAAGGAAATCAGCGAAAATCCCCCTGCCCGCGAAATGGACATGCTCCTTTCGACCGGCGAGCAGGAATCGGTCGCATTGCTGGCGATGGCCGTTCAGGAATTGGGCCATCAGTCGATCAGCATGACGGGGGCACAGATCGGGATTGTCACGGACTCCACCCACGGTAAGGCTCGGATTCGCAGTATTTCAACCAACCGCATGCATCGTGCCCTGGAACAAGGCAAGATTGTCATCGCCGCGGGATTTCAAGGAGTCGACGACGACTTCAATATTACGACACTGGGCCGTGGCGGTAGCGATACCACTGCAGTGGCGCTGGCCGCGGTACTGCAGGCGGATTTCTGTGAAATCTACACCGACGTCGAGGGGGTCTTTTCCACCGACCCGCGAATCGTGAAGGCAGCCCGCAAGATTGGCCGGATTTCCTACGACGAAATGCTGGAAATGGCCAGCCTAGGCGCCGGTGTCATGCACTCGCGATCGATCGAATTTGCCAAGAAATACCGCGTTCCGCTGTGGGTCAAGCCCTCGTTCTCCGATGGCGCCGGAACGCTGATTGCGCCGGAATCAGACGATCCGTCCGCTGTGGTCACCGGCGTCGCCCTGGTCAAGAATGAAGCCCGCGTCACGTTGAGCGCAATTCCCGACCGCCCCGGAGTGATGCGGTTGATTTTTGCCAAACTGGCACAACGCAAGATTCCCATTGATATGGTGGTGCAGGATGTCGGAGCCGAAGGCCTGGCAGAAGTCACGTTTACGGTCCCCCAGGACGACCTTGCAGAAACCCTGACAGCGGCCGAAGAAGCCGCGAAGGAACTCGATGCAGGCACCGTACGCCATGGGACGAACGTGTCGAAAATCTCGGTCGTCGGCAGTGGCATGAAGACACATTCGGGCGTCGCCGCCCAGATGTTCCAGGCGCTGGCCGCGGCGGGCGTGAACATCAGCCTGATTACCACGGGCGACATCAAGATTTCAGTACTGGTGGCGCGCGATCAGGCTCTCGCTGCAGTCGAAGCAGTCCATCAGGGATTCAAGCTTGAACAAGCAGTTTCTGCGGTCCCCAGCGTGGGGACGGTTTCGCGAGAACTGCGGAACGAGCAGACTGTTTCGCACGAGGAACTCGAAAAATCTGTCGTTGCCAAGCTTAGCAGTATGGAAGACATCGTCGTCAGCGAAGTAGTGCTTGAACCGGACCAGGCACGCGTTACGCTACGAAACATTCCGGATCAACCGGGTGTTTCGGGCCGGATCTTTACTGCCATTGCTCAAGCGGGCGTGATGGTCGACATCATCGTCCAGAATGCCGGCCACGATGGAATCGCCAGCCTGTCGTTCACGGTGCCCCGCGAGCAACTCGACAAGTGCCTGCAATTATTGCAGGACATTCTTGCCGGCTGGCCAGAGACACAAGTCTCGTCCGATTCGCAAATTGCAAAGATCTCGGTCATGGGGATCGGCCTGCGAAGCCACACCGGCGTCGGGGATAAAATGTTCCGGGCACTGGCCGAAGCCAACATCAACGTGCAGATGATCAGCACGAGCGAAATTCGCATCAGCGTCCTGATCGACCATGCCAGCGGTCCCGCAGCCGAAGCGTGTCTATTGGAAGCTTTCCGATAATTGCCGGCCGAGTCCGCTCAGCACAGAGTACCAACGTTGTCCCATCCGCGATGCGTTGCCGTTCATTTTGCAGGAATTCTCACGTTTAGCGACAACATTGGGGTTCATGCGTCATTTCACGATGAAGGGATTACGGACCTTACATTCGGTTCGTACGATACTAAGTGCCTGCGATCTGACTCGCGGTTGGCGAGATCGGAACTCGCGTCTGCACTGCTCACCGCGATTAGGGTGACGGTGGCCATTCCAAACGGCCTCTGCAGGAGACTCAAACGCAATCACTTCTATAATGGGTCATCGACTCGCTTCACACCGTCCGAGCCAGAGCAATTTCCAGAGAGGGCCTATCAAGATGACAACTGCTACACTGCCCGCCGATTTGCTGGACTCCATGCGGACTCAGTCGGGGGCGTCTCTCGGTGAATTGTCCCGAAAGTCGCCAGTGCTGGTCGTTTTTTTGCGGCATTGCGGCTGCACATTTGCCCGTGAAGCGTTAGATGATGTTGCCCGGTTGCGATCTTCCATCGAGTCCTCAGGCACGGCAATTGTATTCGTGCACATGCAAACTGAAGCTGAAGCCCAAGCACTGTTCGCGCGGTACAAACTGGCGGACCTGCCTCGCATTAGCGATCCAGAGCAGAAGCTTTACCAGGCATTTGACCTCCAGCGCGGCTCAGCCTGGCAGGTGATGGGGCCCGCAAATGTCCTGCCCGCCATCGGATCGATTTTCCGCGGCAATTTGTCGGCGATACCCACTGCTGATATTTTTCAGTTACCGGGTGCATTCCTGATCCGCGACGGTCAAATCATCAACGCATTTCGTGCCACGCGTTCGTCAGAACGGCCGGATTATGCAGACTTGGCGTCTTGTAAGCTTTAAGGCCATTTTGTCGTTTCTACCTTCCAGAAACGTTAAAAATGCGGAACGCAAATACGGACCCGCGATGGAATCCGCACTATTACGATTCCAACTCAGGCGTCCTGTTTGCACACAATCGGTGAAACTGGCAGTCTGGGCAATATCCTTAACGAATAAAGGGATCTATTTGTAACTCGGTTATTGACGATCACGTCAACGTTCGCTTAAATGATCGTTACAGGACGAGAATCCGTCCTACTTTACGCAACAAGAAGTTTGGATTTGCAGTCGACCGAGGTCGTTGATCGGTCCGAGATTACCCAATAGGGTTCGATCTGACGGCTTTGTCGGTAAAACTCTGAACACCGTCCTACCTAATTGCTCGCCGCCCGTTTCACCTGCCTGCACGCGTCAATTGACGCCTTGGCCCTGGCCGATGAGGTACAGCCATGTTTCGAAGCCGATTGTATTTGCATGTTTGGGGAACTGTCACTTTACTGACGCTCCTCTTTTCTATTTCTACGGTTCGCGCCGAGGATGCTCCGGCTCCGGCAGCAACTACAGTCCCCGCTGAACCGCTCGCAGCGCAGGTCGATCGTCTGATCGCAGCCAAGCTTCCCGACTTTGATAAGGTCGCTGCACCGGTCACTGGGGACCTGGAATTCTTTCGCCGTGTCACGCTCGATTTGACCGGCACCATTCCGACCGGCAAGCAAGCGCGTGAATTTCTCGCGAACACCGATCCCGACAAGCGGGCAAAGTTGATTGACCAGCTGTTGACCAGCCGGGAATTTGCCCGACAACTGGCCCGCGTGCTGGACGTGATGTTGATGCAACGCCGGCCACAACAAAACGTGCCGGTGGCCGAATGGAAAGAATATCTTTATCAGTCCTGTCTCGAGAATAAGCCGTGGGACCAGCTGGTCGCCGAGATCCTGTCTTCCGACGGTATCGATCCTCAGACTCGACCTGCATCACGATTTTACTTGGATCGCGATGGTGAAGTGAATCTGATCACACGCGATATCGGTCGCATTTTCATGGGCGTGAACCTGGAATGTGCTCAGTGCCACAATCATCCGCACGTCGAGGATTGGAAGCAGTCCCACTACTATGGGATTTCAGCCTACCTGGTGCGCAGTTCGCTGTTCAACGAAAAAGGCAAGAAGGTCTATCAGGAAGATGCCGTTGGCGAAGTGAAGTTCGAATCGGTTTTCGATATCCGAGACAAAATCTCCAAGGGTCCTCAAACGACTCTGCCGCGAGTGTTTGACGGCATGGAGTCATTCGACCCCAAGTTTGACTTCGGTCAGGAATATGCGAGGGCTCCTGCAAAGGATGTCCGTCCGATCCCGAATTTCAGCCGTCGAGCGCAATTGGCCGAAGCCGTCATTGCTCCGACAAACCGACAGTTCCGACGCAACATCGCGAACCGCCTGTGGGCCACGCTGATGGGACGCGGGCTGGTCCATCCCCTGGAATACGATCACAGCGAGAACATCGCTTCACACCCCGAGCTTTTGGACGCGCTGGCCGAGAATATCGCTGCCAGGAAATACGACATGCGGGGTTTCCTGAAGGATTTGCTGCTGACGAGAACCTACCAACGTTCGAGCTTGCGGACGCCCGAGCAACAGGCCACACCAGCTCCCGATGATGCCACATTCGCGGTCGCGATCATGCGGCCCATGTCGGCCGAACAACTGGCCTGGTCACTGATGCAGGCGACCGGAATCGCTGAGATTTATCGGGTCGGCCAGGGCGCTAACTTCTCGGAAGCCAAGCTGTACGGACAACTGGCAGGCGTCGAACAAACGTATGTCAACATGTTCGGTGGCGAACCGGGCAAGCCGATCAAAGATTTTGAAGCGACCGTCGAGCAGACCCTGTACCTCTCCAACAATGAGGGCGTACTCAAATGGCTGACACCGGCTGGAAAAAATCTCTGTCAGCGACTGCTGGACCTGCCGCCAACCGACTTCCAGGCAATGTCCGAGGATCTGTACCTCAGCTGCCTGACCCGATTACCGACACCAGAAGAAGTGCAGGAAGTGACCGCCTATCTGGCTGATCGGGCCGAATCGCGCTCGGCAGCCTGCCAGGAACTCATCTGGGCACTGATCACTTCCCCGGAATTTCGATTCAATCATTAAGTGATCTGCGTCCCAGAAAAATTTGTTTGACTGCAAACTGAATCAACAGAGTTTTTCGTTCCCACGGATTGAAATTCGGCACTCGATTTTTCCCACAAGGGGCCTGCCATGTATTGCAATTACGCCTGCAATTCAAACGACCATGAAATCAGCCGACGGTCGTTTTTGAAGGGAGTCACTGCGGGTGCGGCCGGTGCGGTGGGATTTGGTGGCATGATAGGCTCGGCCGGCGCTCAAGCGCTGACCACAACTCAAAAGCATGTCGTCGTATTCTACCTGGCGGGGGGGGTCAGCCAGTTGGAGACCTGGGACCCGAAGCCCGGTGTCGAAACAGGCGGACCGTTTGACAAAATTCAAACCTCTGTCCCCGGCATCGAGATTTCCGAATTGCTGCCGCTGACCGCACAGCAAATGCATCATCTCGCACTGATCCGCAGTATCAATCATAAGGAAGGTGATCACGGCAAGGGCGACTATATTATGCAGACGGGGATGAAACAGACCCCTGGCTTCGAATACCCATATCTCGGCTCGGTCATGGCCAAGCAACTGACGCCACCCGAGAGCCCGCTCCCTGGATATATTCATGTTGGCGGTGGTGGGAGCAAAGCCGAAGCGGCATTCCTGGGGCCCAAGTACGCACCCCTCTCGTTGAACGATGGCAATCCGCCCGCCAATCTAACTCGCCCCGCGACTCTGACCGAAATCTCCGACGCCAAGCGACGGGAATTCCGCAACAAGCTCAGTCAGCGATTCATCGCGGGACGCCGGCAAGCCGAAACCGAGGTCTACAACCAGTCGTACGATCAAGCGATGAAGTTGATGTCCAAGAAGGAAATCTTTGACTTTAACCGTATGACAGACCTCGACCTGGAACGCTACGGCAAACACGACTTCGGTCGGCACTGCCTGATGGCCCGCAACCTGATCGAAAGTGGCGTCACCTTTGTGAAGGTCAGCCACTCAAACTACGACTCGCATTCAGAAAACTTCAACTTCCACATCGAGCAGCTCGGCGAGTTTGATCGCCCGTTCTCGGCATTTGTGGCCGACATGGCCGCACGCAGCATGCTCGATAACGTGTTGATCATCGTCATGAGCGAATTCGGCCGCACGCCGAATATCAATGCCCGTGTCGGTCGGGATCACTGGGGAACCGCCTGGTCGATCTGCCTTGGTGGCGCCGGCATTAAGAAGGGCGTTGCCGTCGGCAAGACGAACGACAAGGGAACGGCCGTGGTTGATCGCGAAGTCGATGGCGGTCACCTGTTCCACACCTACTACCGTGCCGTGGGCCTCGATCCCACCAAGAACTTCTTCGATGAAGGCCGACCCGTCACCAAGGCCGACCCGAAAGCGTCTGCAATCACTGAGATCCTGGCCTGAGACCATGACGGCGGTCATGCGTACGCAGCGTCATTGGCGAGCCCCAATTTCTATGAAACAACTTCACCGCACTCTATTCGCCTCGCTATTCATCGTACTGGCTGCAATTTCCGGTCAGGCCCAGTCGGCCGATCCGGCTCCGGCACCCGTTAACTTGGGTTTCAAGTACGCCCAACGTGACGCCCAGCGAGCGACCGACGCGTCTCAAGCTGCTGCTGCGCGATTGGCGGCAGAAGTTGCGAAGGTGCAGGCCGCAGAAAAACTCGTGGCAGACAGCCAGGCAGCCAAAGCCGCCGCGGACAAGGCCGTCGCGGACACGACCGCGGCCATCACTGCGGCCGAAGCGGCGAAAGTTGCCGCGGACAAGGCGGCCCAGGACGCTGTAGCTAATGCCCAAAAGGTGAAAGACGACGCTGCGGCTGATCAAGCGGCAAAAGACTTGGCGCAACAGGGGGCCACGACAGCCCAGGCAGCGGCCACCGCAGCGGCAGAACTGTTGAAAGCGAAACAGGCCGAGAAGCTCACGGCTGACTCCAACAAACCCCTGGCCGACAAGCAACTGGAAGTCGCGCTAGCCGCACTAAAACCAGCCCAGGAAGCCAAGGCGGCCGTGGACAAGGAAGCGGCCGCGATCGCTGTCATCGCGAAGGCTGCTCAAGCCAAGGTTGCGTTCTACGCCACGGCATTGCCCGTGGCGAAAGCCGAGGCTCCCCGCCTGATTCAAACCTTGACACACACTCGCCCGTTCCAATCCTGCCGGATCGATCCGACCGGTGACTTTGTATTCGGCGGCTGCCAGGATAATTCGATTCAACGCTGGGATCTGGTCCTCGGAACAAAGGTTTCGATGGCGGGCCACAGAAGCTGGATCGCCGACTTCGATTTTCAGCCCGGCTCGAACATGCTGATTAGCGCGGCGTATGAGGGTCGCGTGCAGTGGTGGAACGATGCCCTGACAGTGCCGACGTCGGTGCGGAGCGTTGCGGCCCATAAGGGGCAGGTTCGCGCCGTCGCTTTCAGTCGCGACGGCCAGTATATCGCGACGGCCGGCAACGACAAACTGGTACGCATCTGGCGAGCTGCCGATGGCGCCTTACTCAAGGAACTCGAAGGACACACCAGACACGTCTACAACGTGGCGTTCCATCCCAATGGCAAGCACTTGATTTCAGGTGACCTGATGGGCCTCCTCAAACAGTGGGAAGTCGAGACCTGGCTGCCAGTGCGTGAATACGACGCCAAGTTGCTCAGCGGTTACGATCCCACCTTCAAGGCTGATTGCGGCGGAATTCGCGGCATCGATTTCAGCCCCGACGGCCGCTACCTGGCAGTGGGCGGTATCGGTGAAGTCTCAAATGCCTTCGCGGGGATTGGAAAGCCGACCGTCCTGATTTTCGATTGGGTCTCCGGCCAGCGCATCCACGTCCTCACCCCCAAGGGTGCGTTCCAGGGCACCGTGTGGGGGTTGCAATTCCACCCCAGCGGTTCGTTTCTGCTGGCTGTCGGCGGCGGCGGCAGCGGGGGGATGTGGTTCTGGGATGTCGAGACCGGGACCGCATTGCTGGACGTGGCACTGCCCCAGGTTGCCTATGACATGTCATTCCACCCCGACGGATTAAGATTGGCGGTGGCGAGCTATGACAAGTCGATCAAAATCTTTGATCTCGGCCCCAAGGTCCCGGATGCCGCGCCGGCCAAATAGGCGACCGCACTCGCTCGCAACCCTACGTGCGCGTCTGACTCACGTGCCTCAGAATGGCACACGCGAAGTTGCCCAAATCGCGGAATGCATTCCAAATCGGCCAGGATTTCAGGTCCGGCCGAAGGGGAGTACTTGTTATCGACTGCAACGCGGACGGTTCTAACGGATTTAACCGTAACCCCTTTCAGGAGCGCCAGATGCATCCATTGTTCAAGTCGAACTTGGGGAACTAATTCCACTTTCTGGCGGCGGCTCGGGCGAAGTTTTGATTGTAGAGTTGTGCGGAAGCTGTCTGGCGTTAAGAATACGCGCGGGCGAACGCCTTGCGAGCTGAATTTGAGAGGCGGCAAATGAATTGCCGGCTGCCAGGCCTCGCGGCACCTCCGGAATTCGCGAACGCACACACTACTACTGAAAACAGGACGTCAAATGACTCACGCTTGGCACGATGTGACCCCTGGCGAAAATCTGCCCGAAGAATTCGTCACCGTGATTGAAATCCCCCGCGGGTCCAGTATCAAGTATGAACTGGATAAGCCGACCGGTCTGCTGAAGCTTGACCGCATGCTCTACTCGGCTGTGTACTACCCGGCCAACTACGGCTTCATTCCGCAGACTTTGGCGGAAGACGACGATCCCTTGGACGTCCTGGTACTGTGTCAGGAAGCAGTCGATCCCTTGACGCTGGTTCGTGCCCGGGCGATTGGCCTGATGACGATGATCGACAGCGGCAAGAAGGATCATAAGATCCTGGCCGTTGCAGTCGATGACCCCGAATTCAACTCCTTCACCGAAGCCAAGCAGTTGCCCGGTCACCGACTGGCGATTTTGCGTCGTTTCTTCCAGGACTACAAGCAATTGGAAGGCAAGCAGGTGGAAGTCGAGGAGTTCGAAGCCGCTGCCGCTGCCTATCCGATCATTCAACAATCGCTCGAGAACTACAGCGAAGCCCGCCGGCGCGGATTTAAGCTGTAAGCGGAGCCGGTCATTTGATGACGAATGACGAATGCCCGCCCTATGACCAATTGTCAGTGGGTATTCGTCATTCCGGCATCCTGATTCCGCGTTTCGACTAAGCCACCGGTATTCAAAAAAACAACACAATCCCGTCTTGACGAGAACTGTGGGAAGTGCAAAATGCCTGCGCTCACGTTCCGTCCTGGCGTATTACCCCGCCTTACAACTCAATCAGTTCGTCTGTCGCTGGAACTCACCTCCTGCTGAACCGCCCCTGCGGTTCGTTCGGGCTGCCGAAGGGTGAGTACAAGGCGTTGTCGTGAATGGATCGCGACAATTTCTTGCTAGCAGGAGTCAACCCGTTTCGATGCGGCCAAGCAAAGGAGTGCATAGCCCGTGAAAAAGATTATTCTGTCTACCTCTGTCGTTGTCTGCATGATCGGCCTGGGCTTGGCCCTGACGAATGCCTGGGGCCAGGGAGCCGCTAAGACCACCGCTGCCGAATCGGGCCCGCACAAGGTTGGCCTGATCGACATGGCCTTCCTGTTCAGCAAGTACAGCAAGTTCGAAGCCCTGCGTGCCGATCTGAAGGCCGAAATCGAAACTGCCGATGCCTCGCTGAAGGCCCGGTTGGAAAAGATTAAGGGTTTGCAGCAGGAGATGAAGGATCTGGTGCCGAACAGCCCTGACTTCGTCGCTCGTGAGAAGCAAATCACCGAGTTGGCCGCAGCAGCCGAAGCCGAACGCAAGAATCTGCAACGCCGATTTATGCGAGAAGAAACCAAGGTCTATCAGACCGTCTATCGCGAAGTCCTGGATGCGGTCAACAAGTATGCCGCAATTTACAAGTACACCCTCATCATTCGCTATTCACGCGACGACGCCGAAGTCGGCGACGATCCCCAGAAGGTCATGCAGGCTCTGCAACGTCAGGTTGTCTTCAATCGCCCCGAAGACGACATCACCGACTCGGTCCTGCGTTATCTGAACAACCAGTACAAGCCCACCGCCGGTGGTGCCGCTCCTGCGGCACGTGTCGGTAAGACTGAAAAGGCGACCCGGGGCGTGACCACGAACTAAGCGGGCCATCCTCTGCGCTGGTGCTTCTCTTTCGGCAGCTGACAAATTGAGTCGAGTTGCGAAGCGTCAGCAATTAGCGTCGATGTACACAGCCCGGCCGTTTTCCTGGGCCGGGCTGTTTGCAGCGCACTCCCTTGAACAAACTCTTCAGCGTTCAATTCCATGCGGGTCGAGATCCCTGTCTTGCCCGTAGGAGCCACCATGTCGTCACGGTTCCAACAAACTCTCACTCGACCTGCGAGTGTCACTGGGATTGGCTTTCTGACCGGTGCGGACATCACAGTTCGCTTCTACCCGGCCCCAGCCAATCATGGCGTGACATTTACACGGACCGATGTCAGTGAGCTCGTGACGATTCCCGCATTGGTCGAATTCACGGCCCCACGTTCGCGACGCACGGCTCTCGAGCATCGTGGCGTAAGTATTGAGCTGATTGAACATGTCATGGCCGCATTGGCGGGCTTACAGATCGACAATTGCCATGTCGAACTGAATGGCCCCGAACTGCCGGGCTGCGACGGATCCAGCAAACTCTTTACGGATTGCCTGCTGGACGCGGGGTTGTTAAAGCTCAATGTTCCACGGCAGATCTGCCAGGTTCACCAGCCGCTCCAGCTCGAACTGCCTGACACCGGCATGGCCATGTCGATCGGGCCGAATTCCGAGGCTGGATTGCGAATCACCTATGACCTGGACTATGGAACCGAGTCCCCCATACCGGCTCAATCTCTGACCATAAACGTCACCCCCGAAGTATTTCTGAGTGACATCGTTTTCTGCCGCACATTCGTCCTGGAAGCCGAGGCTCGCGCGTTTCTGGCACAGGGGATGGGGCAGCGATTGTCGTTTCAAGACTTGCTGGTTTATGGCCCTCAGGGGGTCATAGACAATCAACTGCGTGCCGACGACGAATGCGTACGACATAAGATTCTGGATTGTATTGGCGACCTGGCCTTGCTGGGTTGCGATCTGTCAGCCCATGTGATGTGTCGCCGCACCGGCCATCGACAAAATGCCGACCTGGTGCGTGCGATCCAACAACAGCGGTGTCAGGAAGCACGATGCTTCCGCGACGCCGCTTGAACTTTTGAGCCACCCGCTTTTCTGACTATCACAAGGACGTGGTCATGACAGCCCAAATCCATCCGCTCGCTTTCGTCGACCCGCGTGCTGTGGTCGCCGATGACGTACAGATCGGCCCCTTCTGCATGGTGGGCCCCGACGTGAAGATCGGCCCCGGCTGCATCCTCGACAACAGCGTTACGCTGACCGGCCACACGACACTGGGTAGCTACAACCGGATGTTCCCGTATGTCGCGATTGGATGTGAGCCGCAGGATGTCGGCTACAGCGGAGCGCCCACGCGAGTCGAGATCGGGAACAAGAATGTCTTCCGGGAAGGTGTCACCATCCATCGCGGAGCCGAAAAAGAGGACCATGTCACGCGGATCGATGACCGCAATATGTTCATGTCCAATGCTCATGTCGGCCATAATTGCCACATTTACAACGATGTGCTGCTGGTAAATGGTGTTTTACTCGGCGGCCATGTGCATGTTTATGACGGGGCAATCGTCTCCGGCAATACCGTGGTGCATCACTTTTCCTCGGTCGGGACGCTGGCCTTTATCAGCGGCAGCAGCCGCGTCACCGTCGACATGCCGCCGTATATGCTGGCCGCAGGCAGCGACAACCTGGAAATCCACATGGTCAACATGGTGGGACTGAAACGCCGCGGCATTCCGGATCGTTCCATTCAACTGCTGAAACGGGCACATCGCCTGCTGTTCCGCAACTACAAGCCGGTCGAACTGGTCAAGCAATTGCTCGAAGCCGAGCTCAAGGGTGATGTGCCGGTCGAATTGACGACTCTTTTTGACTTCATTCTGGCTCAGAACCAGGGCGCCAATGGCCGTGGTCGCGAAGCCATCCGCCGTAAAGCTGCCTGATTTCTTGCAATCGATAACGGAAAAAGAAGTCGTTAGGACTTCTTGAGAGCCACAACAGAGTCCAAGAATTCTCACGAGTTCTTCAGCAAAAGCTTCATAATTTCCTGCCACAGAGAACCTCAGACAATAGGGCCTGGTCTGTGTCTCGCGCCTCGATGCAGATTGCCTTCCGAGAGAATATGACTGAACCTACCCCCGCCTTGCGAGTCGCCGTCATTGGCACCGGAGCTCTCGGTCAGCACCATGCCCGAATCCTCAGCCAACTCCCGGGAGTCGACCTGGTCGCCGTCGCCGATACTCGAGCCGATGTCGGCCGGGCGGTCGCCCAGAAATGTGGGACGCGCTGGGTCTCGGACTACCGCAACTTGTTTGGCGAAGTCGATGCCGTGTCGATCGTTGTGCCCACGTTTGCGCATTTTCCCGTCGCGTCGGAATTTCTGAAGCGCGGTATCCCGGTGTTGCTGGAGAAGCCCCTGGCACTCAATGCTGATGAAGGGCGGATCCTCGTCAAGCTGGCCCAGAAGTACGACGCCCTGCTGCAGGTGGGGCACATTGAACGCTTTAACGCCGCCACCGTAGCCGCACGGCCGCTGTGCACAGATCCCAAATACATTCGTTGCGAACGCCTGAGCGCCTATCCCTTTCGGTCGATGGATATCGGCGTTGTGCACGATCTGATGATCCACGACATCGATCTTACTCTGAGTTTTGTCGATTCACCGCTGGAGCGTGTGGAAGCCTTTGGAATCGGCATGATGGGTGGCGGACATGAAGATGCGGTCCAGGCACGGCTCTATTTTGAATCGGGCTGTATCGTCGACCTCAATGCCAGCCGTATCAGTCCCGTGACGCAGCGGACCATGCAGGTGTGGTCGGCAAACGGATGCGTCAACATCGATTTCGCCAAGCCGGAAGTCGTCCATATGGCCCCCGGGATTGGCCTGCATGAAGGTCCGTCACCGGTGGAAATGGCCCAACAGCCTGGTGCCGATGTGAATGCCTTGAAGCAGGAAGTCTTCGGCAAGTTCATCAAGGTACAGACTCTGCCGATCCAGGCTCACGACAATCTCACCCAGGAACTGTCTCAGTTCGTGCATTGCGTGAAACGACAGGACCAGCCATGGGTTGACGGCCAGCAGGCCTTGCAGGCGATGGTCGTCGCCGGGCGGATCCTCGATAGCGTCGCCCGTCATCAATGGGAAGGCCACGCGGCTGGAGCCGTGGGACCGTTTGCTCGTCGCCGCGAGTTCCGCAAGGTTGGCTGAAGCTCGCTACTTTCGAGGCAGCCTGCTCCGCGCATTACCGTTTTCCCTTCGTCGTCGGTAGACTACATCCAGGCTCACCGCTGCGAACGATTCACTCGTTCGTAGCGTGGGCATGTCCTGTGAATCTCTCGACTTGGAAAGGGCTGTTATGCGCCGCTGCGTTTCCTGGACTGCATTGTTTCTGGCCGTGATCGCACCGTTCGGCTTTTCCGATGCGCCGCTCCCCGACCCGGTCAAACCCGACTTCAACACCCCGCGTCCCATCGATGCTGTCGATTCGGTCTTCATCACCGATCTGACGTGGATGGAAGTCCGCGACGCCATGCGAGCGGGCAAGAAAACGGTTATCATCGCAACCGGCGGCATCGAGCAAAACGGGCCGTACCTGATCGCTGACAAACACAACGTCGTGCTGCGTGGTACTACCGAAGCCATCGCCCGCAAGCTGGGAAATGCACTCGTCGCTCCCATTGTTCCGTTCGTCCCTGAGGGCAAGATCGATCCTCCCGATTTGCACATGCTTTATCCCTCAACCGTCAGTTTGACCGAAGAGACTTATCGCCGGTTGCTGACCGAAATCTGCGAGTGCTACCGGGTCCACGGCTTCGAAAACATCTTGCTGCTGGGCGACAGCGGCGGCAATCAGGACGGCTTGAAAGCGGTCGCCGACCAGTTGACCACCAGTTGGAAAGGCAGCAAGACCCGCGTGTTGTTTATTCCCGAATATTACAATTACAAGGATCTCGGCCCCTGGCTGGAATCGCAGGGGATTAAGCAGGGCAACGACGGTCTACATGACGACTTCGGCATGACGGCGCAAATGCTGGCTGTCGATCCCAGCAGTGTTCGCATGAAGGAACGAATTGCCGCGAAGAAGTTTAAGATCAACGGCATCGATCTGGCTCCGGTGGAGAAGTCGATCGCCCTGGGTAAAAAGATTATCGATTTTCGGGCCCAAGTGGCAGTCGATGCGATTAATGCCAAGTTGAAGGCGAAATAACCGGACATGACCCGCAAACCTGTAGCCTGACACTCCGGGTCGGGCTACAGAGTTTCCGGCCCGAATCGATCTCCAGGAACCAACCGGTTCCCACGCAAAAAATCCCCTGCAGACATCGGCTTTTTCCCTTCTGGTTGAATCTGCACGATCGAGATTGCTCCCGATCCGCATTGCACCACGAGTTGATTCTTGTCCGCCAGGAGCACGGTTCCGGCGGACTTCGCGCTGACTGGTACGTCGGCCGGGGCAACCTGACGAATTACCAATCGCCGCGGCGGGCGCCCTTCTTGATGGAGATAAGTAAACGCGTTGGGCCACGGTTGCATGGCCCGGACGTGCCAGTCGATTTCATCCGCCCGCTTGTGCCACGGCACGACTCCGAATTCCTTCTGCATCTTCGGGGCCAGGGTCACCAGACTGGGATCCTGGGGGATGCGTTCCACAGTTCCGGCTTGCAGCCGATCGAGAAACTCGGCAGTCAACGGCGCGGCCAGCAATCCCAGTCGCTCCTCCAGTTCGCCGGCCGTTTCATGCGGTTGGATCGGCGTCTTGACGACCCCCACCACCGGGCCGGCATCGAGTGCCAGAACGACCTCAATCAGGCTGACACCGGTTTCCGTTTCGCCATTCAAAATCGCATAGTTAATCGGAGCCGCTCCGCGATACTTGGGCAGCAGCGAGGCATGAATATTGAATGATCCCATGGGCGGAATGGCCAGGAACTTGCGAGACAGAATCTGCCCATAGGCCGCAACGATGAAGACATCCGCCCCTAAGCGGGCAAGTTCTTCCAGGGCCTCGGGGGTATTGATTTTTTCGGGCTGGAAGACGGGCGTCCCGTGCTCCAGAGCCACTTCCTTCATGCGATTGCGATGGACTTCCTTGCCCGTACGCATGCGGTCGGGCTGCGTGTAGAGCGCGAGCACCTGATGCGGCGTCTGATACAG
>CAZQUW010000021.1:24072-37959 GCA_964596215.1 uncultured Planctomicrobium sp.
GCATGCGGTCGGGCTGCGTGTAGAGCGCGAGCACCTGATGCGGCGTCTGATACAGCGCCGCGAATGACGGAACCGCAAAATCGCCAGTCCCCAGCATCACAATTTTCAATCCAGCCACGTCATGTCCTACTGTTTGATGCGTGCAATCAAGATTCGGTTATCGTGTAACTGGAAGGGAAAATCAAATGGTCCGTTGTCAGTTGTCCGTTGTCCGTTGCTATTCGAGTTCGAACCAACTGACAACTGACTACGGACCACGGACAAAGGACAAATCCTCATCCCGCCGCTAGAATATCAACCGTCAATCAGACACATCCAATCCATCCTCAGTTCGGGAGTTGATCAATGCAGAGCCGCGCCACTCGACGTGAGTTCCTGAAACAAACCGCGATGACCGGAGCCGGAATCCTGGCCGCCGGACAATCTTTCGATCTGACTTCGACCGCGAATGCCAAAGGTCTGAACGTGAACCACCAAGCGTCCCTGCCAATCGTTGACACTCACCAACACCTGTGGGATCTCACCAAGTTCGAACTGCCGTGGACCAAGGGAGCAGACGTCTCGTCGCTGGCGAAGAGTTTCGTCAGCTCGGACTACCTCAAGGCCATCGAAGGGTCGAACGTCGTCAAGTCGGTCTATATGGAGGTCGACGTCACTCCGTCACAGCAATCCAAAGAAGCCGACTACGTCATCGATATCTGCCAGAAAGGGGATACCCCGATGGTAGCGGCCGTCATTTCCGGACGCCCCAATTCGGAGGAATTCAAGCCGTACATCACCAAGTATGCGGGCAGCAAATACATCAAGGGAGTTCGCCAGGTACTGCATTCCGATGTCACACCGGCGGGATATTGTCTCGACCCGAAGTTCGTAAACGGAATCAAGCTCCTCGGAGATCTGGGACTCAGCTTCGATCTCTGCATGCGGCCGGGCGAATTGATGGATGCGGTCAAGCTGATTGATCAATGCCCCAAAACGCGATTCATCGTCGATCATTGTGGCAACATGACCGTCCAGTCGACGGACGAAGAACTGCGTGCCAGGTGGAAAAAGGGGATGCTGGAACTGGCCAAACGTCCGAACACCGTCTGCAAGATTTCGGGCCTCATCGCATCGGCGAAACCCGCGACATGGAAGACCGAGGATCTCGCCCCCATCTTGAATTTCTCGATGGAGACATTTGGCCCGGATCGCATCATGTTCGGCGGCGACTGGCCGGTCTGTACGCTGGCGGCGTCCTACAAGCAATGGGTCGACGCATTGAAGACAATCACCGCCAAGGCCAGCGAGGAAAACCGTAAGAAGTTGTTTCACGACAACGCGGTCAAGTTCTACGGTCTGTCCTGATCTCGCAAGTTGACCAGGTTCAACTCCCTTGGACAGTCCGAGACCATCGGCTGACACGTTCAACGAAGCAGCCCGATTGCTGCGGGGCAATCGGGCTGCTTTCTCTCCGGGTCGACAAGCGAGAGATCGGCAAATGATCCGCAATGCAGATCAGCGGCCGACGAAGATATTCGAGTGTTCGGTGTCGGAATCTTTTGCCACGAGGCCCCCCAGCCGCCCTTCGCGGTAGACTCGCGTCATGAAGTGATCTAGCCGCGGTTCGGCGCTCCACTCCTTCTGCACGCGGCCCCAGTTCAGCTGCACATCCAGTTTCGTACCCGACTCGGCACGCGTCTGTGCCTGAAAGAAACCGTTCCCCTGCAGCTCTGTCAGCAACAGATCAAGCTGTTGTTTGGGGATATCCAGCACCCAGATTTCATCATCTCGGCGGGGTGCCTTGGCCGCGGTCGAAGTCGACCCGTCCACAGGTTCCGATTGCGGGTTCCAACCGAGCCAGCGCCGGGCCTGCGCGACAGCCGAGGGCGAGTCATGTCGATGTTCCGCTGAAAGTCGCAGTGTCGCTCGGGCCGTATCGGCAGTTCCGTCGGGATGTGGATATTGAATCGAGAGGGTCGCTTCAGCCCATTCAGGTGCCGGGGGTGGCGTTTCCGGATCGGCGTCAAAGGCGACAGGTTTGATTTCGGTACTGGTCAATGGCAGGGGGCGCTGGGCTCCATCGAGCTCATAGACGATGTTGGCCCGTTCGTACTGCGGAGTTCCAGATTTGCTGGCTGACATGGAACTTGGGACGCGGCAGCCGACAACCAGACTGGCCAGCACAAGAACGACTCCGCCAATCCTCGCAAAGCGAGGCGGTCTGGCATGCGGCGTTCTCTGGACCAGTGTCGTCACAGATACTCTTCCCTGACGGGATGGAAGAAGTCGAGCGCCTTCACGAGACAATCCAAGGCAATTGCCTTGTGCATCACTTCCCCCCGGAATGATGACATGCCCCCCGGCCCCAACACTTTCTCCTCATTCCCCAACGATGAAACGAGCCTGCCCCTCCAAGACCATCCCCATCTGCTCGTGCGGATGGGAATGAGCTTGCACAATCGCCCCCGGTTGAAATTCCACGAGGCTCATCAGCAGATGCTTCCCGGCTGCGGTGAAAATATCCACACCCGGAAAAATGGTATGCTGACTACAGCCTGATTTATCGACAAAATAGGCACTCATTCTGGATGGTCCTCCCAGGTAAATGGGAGAATTGTGAAGAGAAGTAGCCGCGAACGGGGGGGGGAAAGCCTGCAGACTTGGGTCAGACCTGTTGACTTACGGCGATTTCAACTTCGAAGTCGAAAGTGGCGCACTGATTCAAGTTTTCAGAGTGAGCGCGCGCTGTCGTGCGTCGCCCCAGTTCACATATCGGAATTGCTCTGCGGGTCGGCTGAGGCATGCACTCGCTGGCGCTTCGAGCCAGGATTTCCATTACCCCTGCCAATCCAACCCCAGCATCAGCGAATTCAATCCGCTTCCAATTCCCAAGAGGGCAACCCTGTCCCGGGGCTGCAGGTGTCCCTTTTCGATGCCCATGGCCATCGTCATCGGTAGTGCCGCAGCACCCGTATTGCCCAGGAATTCAACGGTCGCGAAATCCATCTTCGGATTCAGTCCCAGGTTCTCATACAGCAGTTTGCGGTGGGCGCGGCCAACTTGATGCGTGAAGGCCTTCGTCACGTCGGCATTGGTCCAGTTGAGATTTTGACGGGCCAGCACCCAGGTCGACTCCGCCAGCTCAATACCGGCATGCAACAAAGCTTCCGAGTCGGTCTGCATCCGCGGGCGATCATCGCCGTGGGCCGACGTATTCGAGTCACCCGCACACAACTTATGGCTGGATGTGTCGGCCTGAAATGCCCCTCCGAGCAGGCGGTTGCCGCGTCGGCTGAGTCGCCGGTCGCAGAGCACGATGGCTGCAGAACCGCAACCAATCGTCAGGGATGCAAACGCCAGCTTTACGTCTTGTCGGGTCAGATTGGGGGTTCGCAGTAACGAGTCGATCGTTCCCTCGACCAGTCCACGACCATCTTCTGTACCAACTATGACCCCGGCTGAAACTTGCCCCAATTCAATCATGTTGGCCAGCAACAACATGCCGTTCAATAGTCCGAGACAGGCATTGCTGACGTCCAGGACCAGGGCACTGTTCGGCAACCCCACGGCGTGATGCACACCGCTCGCCGTAGCGGGTTCCAGTTGATCACGACAGACCGATCCGTGAACCAGGCAACCCAGGTGCTCACGGGCGAGCCCGGAGGCCGCAATGGCTTTCTCGGCGGTGATGGCGCTGATTTGCCCCGGGCGGACGCCCCGGTCCCAGAACCGGCGTTCCTTGATCCCAGTCATCAACTCCAGGCGGCCTTCGGGCAAGCCGAGCTTCTGGTATACCGGAGCCAGTTGCGTCTCGATGTCTTCGGACGTGACGATGTGCGGAGGCAGCGTGTAACTTACTGCTTCAACGCACACATGCTGGTACCTCATAGGCCGCCGTGCTGGTAGATTTTACAAATGTCAAACGTCGGGGAACAAAACGACCCGGCCTGAAGACAGGTCGGGTCATCTAGATTACTGGGTGACTCATAGGGTTGCCACTCTACACGCACAACCCTTCCGCGCATAAGAATCCTGACGAATTCCTACAAGTGTCGGCGCGAGGAAGAAGTCTTACAAGCTCCCCCTGCACGACAACGCTCCTACTTGGCAACTTCGACCTTAGACTTGGGAACAACCAAGTGTTCCAGCAAGGCCGAGACTTCGTTCAGTTCGGTTGCCGAGTTTGGGTAAGGATTGCTGAATTTATCGCGGAACGAAAGCTTGCGGGCGCTCCGGACAAACCGGAGACCTTCCACGAGCAGCTCGCGTTGCGCATCGGTAATTTCGAGTTTCACGTTCGCATCCATGAGGGAAAACCTGGCAATTTAGGAAGTACTCGCGGCCCGACTGGTCAACAAACCGCTCCCGATTTGCAATGACCACTGTCGCACCGTTCCGGCGTTTCTGGTTCAGACAGTCAGAGCCAATCGCTGTCCGATGGATCCTTCCCTCAGATCATCGAGCCGCACTCACGTGTAATTTTGCAAACTCCGTACCGCTCGTCAGTCTCTCGGTGAAAGATACGACTGGCACCACCCGAGAAACCGGCACAGCTCACACGTCCCGCACGAACCGATCAGGCAAACATCCCTGTCATGCCACGCAGTAAGACCTAGTTTATCAAATTCTGAATCAAGAAACCAAGTTAACAGACAGTCGAGAACATTGAATCTTGATTACTTGACTGACAATCGCGGCCAACGACCGATCAAGGCGGAATTGGCAACGTTTGCCCCGTGGTTTGGTGAAAGCGTCTGATGCCCAGTCGGCACTGCGTCTAGACCTTCGTCGCCCGTAAGGTACCGCTCTTGTAAGCAGCCGCAATTGCTTGTGGCACTTCAGCTTCGGCCAGAACGACTTGCGCCCGATTTTCTGCCGTGCGAGCCTTCATTTCCTGTTCCGTGGCCACGGCTTGAGCTCGTCGCTCTTCGGCCTTGGCTCGAGCCACGCGCATATCCGCCTCGGCCTGATCGGCCTGCAACCGGGCACCGACGTTCGTTCCCACATCGATGTCAGCAATGTCGATCGACACAATTTCGAACGCCGTCTGCGAATCCAGACTCTTCGCGAGTACCGTCTTCGCAATCAACATGGGATTGGCGAGAACTTCCTTATGGGTGTTCGACGAACCAATCGCGGAGACGATGCCTTCGCCCACGCGGGCAATCACGGTCTCTTCGGTCGCTCCGCCGATCAGCTGTGCCAGATTCGTCCGCACGGTCACGCGGGCCTTGGCCTTCAACTGAATGCCATCCTTCGCGACGCCGTCCAAAGTGGTACGCCCTGTCAGCTTGGGATTCGGGCAATCAATGACCTTGGGGTCCACGCTGGTTTGCACAGCTTCCAGCACATTACGACCGGCCAGATCGATTGCCGATGCCGTTTCCCAATCCAGTTCGATATTGGCACGGTGTGCGACAATCAGCGACTGGATCACGCGGCGTACATTCCCGCCAGCCAGATAGTGTGCTTCAAGGGCCTGGGTGGAAATTCCCCGCAGCCCCGCCTGCACAGCCATGATCTTGCAATCGACGATCATCCGCGGGTTGACCTTCCGCAGTGACATCAGAATCAAATTCAACAGTCCAACGCGAGCTCGCGAGAAAAAGGCCCGCACCCAGATATCAAAATACTTGGCGACCACAATCAGGATCGCCAACAGCATGATGACGCCGACGCCGATGCCACCGAAGATCAACCACTTCGTCATTTGATCCATGAGCCCCAGCTCCCTCATATGTTAATCGCTTACCTGCGGATTGCGGATTGAGTCGGCACACGTGGCGCAGACGCACTCGTACTGTACGCAACCAGCACGCTGATTTCAACTTCCGGCATCGTCTTACAGTGGAACGGAACTCCCGCCCCGTCCGATCAGTAGTTCAGCGATTCGCGAGGGAGATTCGTCCCCGTGGATCGACCAGGCCTTGCATTCGGGCAGATTTCGGAACCACGTATGCTGCCGTTTTGCAAATTGACGGGTCCGAATCTGCAGCGTTTCCACAGTGGCCGGCAGGGTTAACAGCCCGTCGAAATGATCGAGGACCTCTTTATAGCCCAAGCCCTGACGCGCCGAGCGTCCCAAACCTTGCGGCAGAGCCAGAAGTGCTCGAACCTCATCCACAAGTCCCGCGGAGAACATGACTTCGACTCGCCGATTGATTCGCTCGTGGAGCCAATCACGGGGCGGCTCCAGCCAATAAACATGAGTCGGACGTTGTTCGGGAGGCAATGTCGCCTGCTGCTGCAGGATCGACAGTGGCTCGCCGGTGATCTCGAACACCTCCAGCGCACGAATGACCCGGCGTTGATCGTTTGGATGCAGCCAGGCCGCCGATTCAGGATCGACCGCCTGCAACCGCTTATGCAGCGTCCCGGCCCCCTGCATTCTCTCCAATTCTTCCAGTTCCTGCCGAATCCCCCAGTCTGCCGCAGGACCTTCAAACAGCCCCCGCAGCAGGCCTCGCAGATAAAGCCCCGTCCCCCCGACGAACAGCGGAATATGCCCGCGCGAGACGATCCCATCACAAGCGGCCGCGGCAGCCCGCAGGTATTCGGCCAATGAGTATTCTTCGTGCGGGTCGATGACATCCAGCAGGTGATGCGGGACGCGTGCCTGGTCTTCCCGCGATGGCTTCGCAGTTCCGATGTCCATCCCGCGATAGACCGTCATCGAATCCAGGGCCACGATCTCGGCCCCCAACCGTTCGGCCAGTTCCAGCGCGACCGCCGATTTTCCGACGGCGGTGGGGCCGGCCAGAATCCAGGAGCGTTGCAATATTTCCAGAGGGAGATGCATGGGGTCGCTAACTACTCCGCGAACGGCGCGGGATCGCAGTTTCTGGTCGGAAAGATTTGACAGTCAACATGAATCTGCGCGTCGTCACAGTGCAGGTGCATCGTTGCGGAACGATTTTCGGGCGTTCAATCCGCTATCTGCCGCGAACATTTCCAAACATTTCGATATGCAACCGCGAGCTATATCGGAAACCGTGGGTTTCTGCGGCGGCCAATAGCCAGCTCGATTTGGCCTCGATTTCCGCGTTTGTCCGAGCCTGGGGCATCACCCAGACCGCATCACGAGGCAAGGGCGGCGGAGCATCCAGAAACTCTTCCAGTTCGGTGATATCTGCGGGCTGATCAATGACAAACTTCAGTTGTGCGGAATACTCTGAAATCAACTGCTGCAGGACAGAACGATTACAACGTTGACTGGCATGCCGCGCCGCCCAGCGTGCGGAACGCTCGACTGACGGTTGAGAATTGCCGAGTTTGGGGCTGATCGACATTAAATCCGCGGCGACCGGACGGTAGACAGTTCCAGCGGTCTCGATGGTGATCACACGCCCGGCGGCCTGCAATTCCTGTGTCAACGGAACAAGGTCGGGCTGCAGCAGGGGTTCCCCCCCCGTGATCACGACATGTTGGCAATCTTCCGCCAGCAGTTCATTCAACACATCTCTCCAGGGACGCTGCTGGCCCTCGGGTTCCCACGACGTATACGGAGTGTCACAAAACCAACAGCGCAGGTTGCAACCGGTCGTCCGCAGGAACAGCGACGTCGTTCCCGTAAACAGTCCTTCTCCTTGAAGGGATCGAAATATCTCCGCCACCCGCAACATCGGCTTATTTTCGTCTTTCAGTGTTCGTTTTCCGCCAAACCCTAGTTATAGCAGCCGCAGCCATGGGCGGGAAACCGCGGACCGCTCATATTTCGCGTTGGTGAGTATTGATCAATGCTTCAATTCGCTACATTGTTGCAGCCGAAACCGTGGGGCGGGGCTCCCGGACTGTTTGTCCCGCGGAATTGGAAGTTATTGTCTTGCGGCGAGTGAATATCAGGGAGTTAGATTGAGGATTCCCGTTGCTTCGGGACACACGGACCAGCAGCCTCATCCCGCGATAATGAGCTCGACTTTACGTATAGATCGAAAATCATGGAATTTGACGTTCTCATTAAAAACGGTACGGTCATTGACGGTACCGGCCAAGCGGGTCAACTGGCGGATATCGGTATCAACGACGATCGCATCGCGGCGATTGGCACTTTGGCCGGAGCACAGTCTGGCCGAGTGATCGACGCCCAGGGCAAAGTTGTGGCCCCCGGGTTCATTGACGTTCATAACCATTCTGATGGCTGGTTGCTGAAACGCCCTCATCTGACACCCAAAACGACGCAGGGGTTCACGACCGAAGTCTTGATGGCTGACGGGATCTCGTACGCCCCGGTTAAGCCGCAGAATGTCCAGGAATGGATCTACTACCTGCGATCTCTGAATGCACTGCGAACTGACGAATACCTCGGGTGGGAAAGTATTGATGAGTACATGCAGCTGATTCATGAGCACAATGCTCAGAACTGCATCGCCCATATTCCTTACGCCAATGTCCGCGTCAATGCTTGCGGATGGGGACGGGGTGTCCCCGACGATTATCAGATGCGCGAGATCCGTAAATCCATCCGGAAGGGAATGGATGAAGGGGCCGTCGGACTGTCCACCGGCTTGGACTACATCGCGGAATGCTTTTCCTCGACCGAGGAATTGATCGAAGCCTCCGCTGCCATGGCCGAGCACCAGGGCCTCTATGTCACGCACATCCGCTACAAAAAAGGCAACATGGTCGGCCTGAAGGAGGCGGTCGAAATCGCCAAACGAGCGGAAGTTCCACTGCATGTTTCGCACCTCAAAGGCAACACTCCGGCCGAACGTGAAGCGATCCTCGAATACATCGACAAGGTCGCCCGCAAAGAAGTCGACTTCTCTTTTGACGTCTATCCCTATCAACCCGGCTCGACGATGTTGAATTCGTTGCTGCCGAACGAAATGTGGGAACAGGGCCCGACAGCTCTAGCTTCGAGACTGCTCGATCCGGAGATGCTGTCTCGCTTCGCAGCCGGACTGGAAGCCTACAAGCTGGACCTGGATCATCTCAAAATTGCCTGGGTTCTCAGCAAAGAGAATTCTGTGCATCAAGGTAAGGTCCTGTCGCAATATGTTCTGGAAGTCGGGCTGCCCCCTGCCCAGGCCTTGGCCAATCTGCTCCTGGAAGAACGCCTCGCCGTCCTGCTGGTGTTCGATGAAGGTGAAGACAAGCTGGTCTGGCCATTCCTCCAGCACGACCTGTACATGATGGGAAGCGACGGCATCTACTTCGAAGATGCCGTCACTCACCCCCGCATGTACGGCTCGGCCCCCCGCTTAATTGGCCGCGCTGTCCGCGATTGGAAGCTGTTCTCGCTGGAAGAGGCGGTCCGCAAGATGACTTCGATCCCGGCTCGCCGCTTCGGCCTGAAGGATCGGGGCGAACTGCGGAACGGAGCATTTGCGGACATCGTGGTCTTTGATGCCAATACAGTGCAGGACGAGGCCACCTTCGAGGCCCCCCAGAAGACTTGCACCGGCGTCGAACATGTCCTCGTCAATGGGACCCCCATCATTGCGAATGGAACTCCGATCATGAGTTTCCCGGGCAAATGGCCGGGCCGGGCGTTGCAGTTCAAACAATAATGCCAACGCTCCTGCGACCGATAAATGCTGGAAGGATCAGGTTATCGCGCCTGGGGCTCGCGGTACGACTATCTCTCCACTCCCGGGAGACTGTATAAATATTGAGATCAGCAATCAGGGAGCGCAAATCTGTTGTCATCCCCGCGCCTCGAATCCCCTTTAAGTTAACTGCAGCAGGATTCTCAGTTCATGAGTTCAACTGTCACCCCCAGTTCGAATTCACGCCCACCCAGCTGGATCCTGACACTGATTTTATTGGGAATCGGCTGCTGGCTGATGGCGGTCTGCTGGCATGAATGGTTATGTGATGGCCTGCTGTCAGCAAATTTTGACTGCGAAGGGGGCCGCCGCTGGCTGATTCGCCGGCTCAAGGGGCGTCTCACCGGCGATCCGCTGGGATCGACGGCCCAGGTTCCGTTTGAAAATGTGCTCATCGCGCAGATCGTCTTTACGTGCCTCTGGTGGTTTTCTGGGGCCGCGATTCTGGCCGGCCGACAACGCGTTTCATTCGGTCGCAGCCTGCTGGTCTGGGGCTTTCAGAGTTCACTCTGGTGGCTGCTGGCCGGAAGCTGGACCGTCTTTCATTTCCTCTCACTGATTGTGGGCTGGACGAGTGCGACGGCGGTGATCAGCCATCTGCCAGAGATGTGGTTGTCCTTCGCCTCCGCCGGCTGGATGACAACCTTTGTCTGTCAGTTCGTCCGCTGGAAATGTCCCGTTGATCAATCGCAGGGGCCATCTAAGGTACGAGTACCCGCGGCCCTGTGGCTCGCGGTGGGCACGTATACGCTGGTCTTCGGCGTGATGAATACGTTGCTCTATCACAATCTGCTGATTCCCCATGGTGACTCGGCGATGTATGAAGAGCATCTGTGGAACCTGCTGCACGGCAAAGGCTTTCGCAGCTACATCGACAAAGGGCTGTTCCTGGGCGAACACATCCAGGTCATCCATCTCGGGCTGATCCCCGTCTATCTGTTGTGGCCGTCACATGTGCTGTTGGAATGGTGTGAATCCTTCGGGCTGGCGCTCGGCGCGATCCCTGTTTATTACATGGCCTGGCGGCAAACTCAGTGTCGCTGGCGGGCCACCTGCCTGGCCTGTGCCTATCTGCTGTATGTGCCGATGCAGCGACTCGATATCAGCATCGACTTCAAAACCTTTCGCCCCGAAGCATTCGGTATTCCTCTCCTGCTGGCCGCCTTAGCGGCCCTCGATGCGCGGCGGTGGCTGGCGTTCGGACTCTGGTTATTCGCGGCGTTAATGGTGAAGGAAGACTACGCCCTGATCATCGGCCCCCTGGGCTTGTGGATCGCCATCCATGAGTTTCGTACCGCGCCGGCAGAAACATCGCGCTGGCGACGGGTGTGGCCCGGAATCGCTCTCGCCGCATTCGCGGTGGCTTATCTGTGGTGGGCCGTCAAAATTGCAATTCCGTATTTTAAGGCGGGCAACGAAGTCCACTATGCCCAATACTTCAGCCGATTTGGCACGTCGACGAATGAGATTGTTTACAACCTCCTGGTTCACCCGGACTGGCTCCTGAGTGAACTCATCACCCCCGAGAATTTTCTGTTCGCCGCAGCGCTATGCCTCTCGCTGGCGCTGCTGCCGTTATGGTCACCCGGGCGGCTGGCTGTCGGGGCTCCGTTGTTTGCCGCCTTGTGTTTGAATCAGATCGCGCGGAACACGCAGCATCATTTTCATGCTCCATTGGTGGCCATCGTCTTCTGGGCCGCGGCACATGGACTGCACAACATCAAACAGTTTACAGCCTGGTGGTTGCAGCGCCGCGGACAGTCCAATTTCGTGACCGCGGACGGGGCTCGCTTTGCCGTCATAATGACACTATTCGCCTCATCGGGGTTCCACTTCTGGCACGCATTATCGCCCGGCGGCCTGCCGTTCTGGGACACGCTGTCCGCAGCGCATTGGAGCCGCAAGTATGCCCCCACTGCCCGTGCTGCCGCATTCCCCAAGGTCCTGGCCGAGATCCCCGCCAACAAACGAGTCGCCTCGACCGACTTCGTGCATCCGCGGTTCAATCATCATGAGCGTTCTTACGACTACAGCGGCTATCGCCCGAACGTACCCGCTGACGTTGAGTACCTGGTGATTGACGTCCAGGGCCCCTATTCAGAGGTTCGCTCGCCCGCCGATGTGGCCGAGTTCCAGAAGCATCTCGAACGTTGGGAATTGCTCCCCGACACGACGCATGGATATTTCTATATTTTCAAACAGCGATCTCGACCGCCACAGCCGGGGGCCCAGCCATGAGCCCCCCGACGGTCGTACGGAACTCACCGCTGACAGTATTGTTCGTCAGCAGCCTGGCAATCGGGCTGACGGCCGTCTTCTGGCCCACATTATGGCTGGGGGGCGGTCTGGTGGGTGGAGATATCTACCCCTACTTCTATCCGCAGAAGCAGTTCTACGCGGATGCCCTTCGCGCGGGCGAGATCCCGCTCTGGAACAACCGCACGGGGCAGGGCTACCCGACGGTCGGTGAAAGTCAAACGGGCGTCTTCTATCCGTTTCATGTGCTCTATGCTCTGTGTGACCTGACAACCGCCTACAACGTCGTGCAGTTGATCCATTATACGCTGGCGTTCCTGATGAGCTGGCTACTGGCCCGACGCTGGGGACTGGCCGTTCTGCCGGCTTGCCTGGCAGCCGTTGTTTATACTTATGGCTGGCTTCCCACGCGGATGTGCGTCGAATGGGCCGCTCTGGGCGCCGCGTGGTTTCCCGCAGCCCTGTGGTGCGGTGAAAGTTTTCTGCAAACGGCTCGACGTCGCTATCTTGTCGCCCTCAGTCTGGTCCTCGCCGTGCAAATGCTGGCTGGTCATTTCCATCTGGCATTTATTACGCAACTGACGTTGGTGACGTATCTCGCGCTCCGGTTGGTGTGGAGATCCAACGGTGTTGCATCCAACTTGCTCGCCCGGAAAACCAGGACGGCAGCAACCTGCGGGATCGCGATCCTGCTCGGCTTCGGCCTCGCGGCAATTCAACTGGGACCAACTTGGGAACTGAAGCAACTCAGCCAGCGCGTCGCGTTGGGCGACGAGCATGACCCTGGATATGGATTCATTCCGTGGTGGTATTTAGGTCAACTGGTCCTCCCCTGGTCGTATTATGCGCCGGGCGTCAGCCTGGCAACTGCTGCCGGAGGCTCGCGCACCAATAGCGTTGAAGCTCATCTCTATTGCGGTCTGATGCCGTTGATACTGGCCGGATGCGGGATCTTCTGTCGACGCAACCTGGCAGATCCCCGCCGGCGCATCTGGTGGCTACTGGGGGCCCTGTCGGTCGTGTATGCCACCGGCACACTGATGCCCATCGCCAGATATCTGCCTGGCTTTGGATTCTTCAATGGGGTGGGGCGGTATGGCATCGTGTTCAATCTCGCCATCGGTTTATTGGCCGGCGAGGCCCTCCAGCGACTGATCGGTCCGCGGCGCACCTGGACCGCAATCGGCGGAATGATCGTCATCCTGATACTCGCGACAGCAGATGTCTGGATCGTTTCACGCATGGTGCAACACACATTTCAAGTTCCCAAACCACCGCTCCGTTACCTTGCGACAAGCCCCATTCGGGAAGAACTGGCCAGGGCCAGTGGGCCAGTCCGCTTGTTTTCAAGAGGTGCGAATCTGCCAAATCTCCTGGGAGTCTCGTCGACTCCGGTCTACCTCGGAATTGGCCCTCAAGCCTATTTCGATCCGCGTTGGAAGATGCCGGAACCCTTGCCCTACGATATCAGTCCGACGCCCGCACAGATCGCCTGGCTGCGACGCGCCGGCGTAACGCACATCCTCAGTTTTACCGCATTAAATCCCGATTCATGGCCCGCCACGCTGCTGGTGGCGACTCCCGATCCCTTTCTGAATCGCGCCTGGGGACGCGCTCCCAACGAGCCTCTTTTCCTCTACGAACTGGACGAGGCTCGAGGCCGCGTCTACTGGGCCCAGCCCGCCCAGTCCGCGACCGCCCAGATCACAGACTATCGAGCCAACTCAGTCCGGATCGCCACCGATTCGCCCACTGAGGGAACCTTGATCCTGACCGATCTCGACTGGCCAGGCTGGCAAGTCCAGATTGATGGTCAACCGGCGGTTGCGATTCAAAATGATGAAACATTCGCCCCCTATCGAGCTGTACGTGTCCCTGCAGGACCACACACCGTGACCTGGATTTATCGTCCGCTATCTCTGTGGATCGGCGGCCTGTGCAGTACCTTAAGCCTGGTTTTATTGCTGATCTTTGCAGTGTCACGTCGGTCCCGCCAGATACACGCAACATCAGAACCACCGCTTACAAACCAAAGTCCGCCTTTGTCATCCGTGCCAGCTTATCCGGATTTCGAACCACATAACAATTGACGATCTGACCA
>CAZQUW010000021.1:38059-40556 GCA_964596215.1 uncultured Planctomicrobium sp.
CATCCGTGCCAGCTTATCCGGATTTCGAACCACATAACAATTGACGATCTGACCATCGACAATGTCCAACGTCATGACATGGCCCAACTCACCTCGATACAGCGTCAAGATGCCTGGTTGCCCGTTGACGCGTGCCGGGCGGAGTTCAAAGTCGTTGCCATACTTCCTTGCCAGTCCAATAAACATGCGGGCGATTTTCGCGGCCCCCAGGATCGGCACCATCGCCGCCGAGACTTTTCCACCACCGTCCGTATAAGACACGGCATCGGCTGCCAGCAGGCCGACCAGACCATCTAAATCTCCTGTCGTACAAGCTTCGATAAACTGGCGGGTGATCTGTTCTGCCGCATCGGGATCAGGCTCAAAGCGCGGACGCCGCTCATGCACCCGTTCCTCGGCACGACTCACCAGCTGCCGGCAATTCGGGACCGACTTTTCGAGGACATCGGCAATTTGATCGTAGTCGTAATCGAAGACGCGCCGCAGCAGATACGCGGCTCGCTCCACAGGGGACAGACTTTCCAGGACAACCAGGAAGGCCATCGAGATCGCCTCGACAGATTCCACGCTGCCGCGCGCCGTCGGCGCTTCAATCAGCGGTTCGGGCAACCAGGGACCGATATAACTTTCCTTCCGAGCCTCCACTTTTCGCCTCTGATCAATGCACAACCGCGTCACGATGGAAGTCAGATACGCCTGGGCCGACTGAACCTCGTGGCGATCAGTTCGCGACCACCGCAAGTAGGCATCCTGTAACACGTCATCTGCGTCGGACAGCGAACCCAGCATCCGGTACGCCAGCCGCTCCAGCCCGCTGCGATGCTCTTCAAAGACCGGATCAAGTTCCAGCATACATGGCACTCCCGATAACCGCTGGGGCCTCCCGTTGAGGCCGGAAAGAATCGAGGACGCAGTTCGCGGCTTCTTCCGCACTGGCCGCCGAGGCATCAGCCAGCATGCCACGCGCTCCCACCCAGTCGCCCGCGAGCAACACGCCAGGCCTGTCGTCCACGCGGACTGCCGGCCGGCCTGATAATCCACCAGTGGCCGCAGTCGGCAGACAATGGCTGACGGTCATCGCAGGCAGGAATCGACGTTCCACAGTGTGGGCTCGCCAGCCTGGCTGCAATTGATCCAGCATTCCCTCCAGTTCGGCTTCAATAACGGCCGGGCTTTGTTGTTCACCCGCGCGAAGGTATTTCATCAGATGAATGACCGCGATTCCTTCCGGAGCCAGCTTGGCCGCAGCGGAATGGACCGAGTAATAAACCGGTCGATCCAGTCCTAATGCAAACCTGTGCTCAGGCCGTGACAATCGATCGAGGCACACATCCAGGCACGCCACACGCACCGGAATTGCCTGTCGGGTCCATGTCGGCAAAGCTGCCGCTTCTGGCAGTTCCAACAGCTTACAAGCCATGTCGGGAGCCACTGCCAGGACCGCCGCTCGACTACGTAGTGTTTCTCCACTGGCCAGCGTCACGCTCACTCCATCGCCGTCAGATTGCAGCCGCTGGACGCCGCTACTGTTGCGGAACTCAGTGCCAAACGACTTCGCCCGGTCTTGTAACCCATCCACCAGCGATTGCCAGCCTCCATCGAGATACCAGACATTCTTCGCAAGCCCTGTCTGCAGTTGCTCAATTGCCGCCCCGGCTGAAAGGTGCCCGGCATCAGTGGCGAAAGTATTCAGCCGAAACATCGTACGCAGAAAAGCAGCCAGTCTGTCTCGTCCGGCCTGCTGTTCCACCCAGGTCTGCAGACTGATTTTATCCAACGGCCGGGGGTCCATCGCCGGCAACTCGCGAATCAGCCGACTGAAGATCCATTTTTCGCGGAGCGTCAACATGCCCGAAGTCAGCCACGACCAGACAGTCGTCGGGTACGCGTACTCAGTTTTGCCCTGCAGCAGGAGGGCCCGGCCTCCGTTGGGAAACCTTCCGGTAAAAGGGACTTGCAACTCAGTCAGTAGCCGAAACGCATGTCCGCCGCAGTACAGCGCATGAGCCCCCTGGTTGAGGTGTAAACCCGCTTTGACCTTTGTCGCGGCCCGTCCGCCCCAATGCCGGCTTTGTTCCAGCACTAGCACCGAGTGCCCCGCCTGTGCCACCTTGGTTGCGGCAATCAGTCCCGCCAATCCGCCGCCAACCACAATCAGGTCCGCATGCCGGGGCGAGAAACCGGTCGATTGATGATCAAACATCTGATGCTCCTTAGCCTGAGGTTAGAAAACACATTCCAACCAGAAGACGAGCACGACCCTAATTTTGTGACAGAGTTTCAAGAATCCGCAGCGAGTACTGCGGACCGGCCAAGAAGAAGTCGACCATGT
Organism: uncultured Planctomicrobium sp.; assembly: GCA_964596215.1. Lineage (GTDB taxonomy): Bacteria > Planctomycetota > Planctomycetia > Planctomycetales > Planctomycetaceae > JAKFVC01. The sequence continues at coordinate 40,392 of CAZQUW010000021.1, forward strand.
AAAACTACGGCAGATGCGCCGTGCAACTGAGACGGTAAATCAAAACAGAGTGTTCGATCACCGATACGACAAATTTGAAGTCCAAACAAAATGGGGCCGCTCGGACTTGAACCGAGAACCAACAAATTATGAGTTTGCTGCTCTAACCGATTGAGCTACGGCCCC
>CAZQUW010000022.1:0-15758 GCA_964596215.1 uncultured Planctomicrobium sp.
GTACTTGTCATAGACGGGCTGCCAGGCCTGGCGCAGTTCAGCGTTGTCCCGGCCGGGCGCGGCCGAATACACCGGGTGGTGATGCGAGACCACGGTCCAGCGGTTGGGATTGTTACGGAGGACTGATTCGAGCCACACCGCTTGCGGTTCGGGCTTCTCCATCGAGTTCAGACTGATGATCCGTACGCCCTGAATGTCGACGTAATAGACGGTCTCGCGCAAGTGAGCGGGCATGTCCTGCGGTCCGTTGTCGGGAAACTCAAAACGGTGTCTCCATGATGTGCTGAGCCCGCGGGGAACTTTCTTCAACGCAACGGGGTCGGTCGGCAAAGGTCCGGAGCGGTCCATGTCATATTCGTGGTTGCCAATCACGCCGACCGTGGGAATCGACGCGTTGACCCAGCCGCCGGCATCACACCACTCGGCCCATTCGGCTTCGCGGTTGCCGCGATTGACGAGATCCCCGGCGTGCAGCATAAACAACGCTCGTGGAGCATCCGAGAAGGCTTCGCGGAAGACGCGGGACCAATGGGACTTGATGTCGTTCTGGGCATCTCCGAAATAGACGAACGTGAAGGGCCGCGGCTCGATACTGGCAGTACGAAAGTGGCACCAGGCACTAAAATTCGTCCCGTCACCGACGCGATAGACATACAACGTATCAGGCCGCAATCCTTCGAATCGCACCGTGTGAAAATGGATCGGTCCGATGTCGCTCACGTGGGGATTGGTTTTCGCGGGAACCTCTTTGGCAGTCGGGACGAAATCTGGACCGGGACTGGCCATCGCAATCTGTGCGAACGCCTTATTGACCGTGTTGTCCGTACGCCACGAAACCGCCTGGGTGGTGGCAGGATCCGCGTGCCACGACAACAAGAGACGGTCCGGCATGGCCGTCGGTCGATAGAGAATCGCCTCGTCAACGGCCTGGGGTTTGGGTTTATCATGACTCGGGTCGTCGTGTGCGTCAGCCGTCGCTCCGAAGTCGACGATCATCGCAAGCACCAGCGGCAGCCACAACTGGATGCGAAGGCCGGCGGTAAAATCACTGCAGCGGAAGTAGTGCATCCAGGAACTCCTGTACGACGAAATGGACCGAGCCAGGCAGGTACGCAACAGTAATCAATCAGGTGAGCCCCGTCCCGTGGGGCATTCATATCGACGCGGGTCACTCACACTGAATCGTCCAGAGCAATTGACCTTATTTAGAGGTCGTCAGTTCCAGATCGATGACATTCTCGACTTGTTCAACCGTCTTCTCCAGTGGCGCGTTCCCGCAGGCGTAACGATTCGCATCGGTCAGCGGAGCATCGTCATCCACCGGCGCCGGAGCGAATACCTTGACCGAGTGAGTCCCGACGATCGCACCATCTCCATTGGCATAAGTGGTCAACTCGTAGGTCCCGTCCGATTGAATCACCCCCGATGCCGAGCGCCCCGATTCGTCACCCTTGGCCTCCGAGGTCCCCTCCGGGACGAATACGACCAGGCCCGCGGTGAGCGGTCGTCCGTTGCATTTAACGATCCCCTCGACCTTCGCGACCGGGAACTCGCCACTCTTTCCGCAAGCGGAGAGCGAGCAGATTCCCACAATGCACAGGATCGCCTGACGAAATCGCAATTGCACGGCAATCACCTCCCTACACACAGAAATTTAACAAGAATGTCTCAGCCGAAGGCCCTGAAGACGCCAGCCACACAACCCTCATCATGTGCTGCGGTCGCCACTGACGTGGCGAACGGCACCCCTGGGCGGGCGCTGCCGACCAGCGACAGCGCCCGTAATCCCCCCGTCGAACCGGACACGAGACCAAGCTTGACAGGGGCACCCGCCGCTGGCTTACTCTAAATTGACGACGTTGCCGTCCGCCTTGTCACCGAGGTAACTGTAGGTCTGCATGTTGATGTTGTCTGAAACAAATCGGACCGATCCATCGGCAAACAGAAACATGACCCCGCCCGTGTGCAGACTGGCAAAGCAGTCGTCGAACTGGCTGAGAGTCGTCACAGGCAGTGCGTTACCGCCATTGGGAATGTGCGAGAGGCCGGTTTCGGCAACCACGTTCTGATGCTGATTGTTCGTCCCCAGCCAGATCCCAAAATCTCCGACGTTCGGATGCGTCGGGCCGTCAATCGCCCGGGCAAACTTTGTATAGCCCTCACCGACAGCGAACGTGTTGCTGGTGCCGTCCAGGACGTCACGGATGCGGGTCGGGCGATAAGTGGCCTTGATTTTGCCGAACATTCCCGTAATCGAACCTCCGCCAGACCCAAGGCAACCCTTATAGTCGCTACGGCCAAATCCGCCGAGCGACGCCCCGCTGGGTGACCCGGCCCCGGCGCGAACGGGCGACCGTGTCAGCATGCTGTTGGACGGACAGATAAAGACCGGCAGCACCACATCCGTGACACCCGGCACCAGAGGCAGAGATCGCTCGGTGTACACCGAGTTGCTGGTAATCACACTGCCGTAGTTGTTGAAGTCGAGCTTATTGTAAATATTCGCTTGATCCAGGCTGGGGAGCAGGAACGTCGCCCAACCGTAGTCCTGGTCGCCGAAGATCGTCCCGGGAGGAAAGCAGTCGACTTGCTCATGATAGTTGTGAAGTGCCAACCCGATCTGCTTGAGATTGTTGCGGCACTGAGACCGCCGCGCCGCTTCGCGGGCTTGCTGCACCGCGGGCAACAACAATGCGATGAGCACCGCAATGATGGCAATCACCACCAGCAACTCAATTAACGTAAATCCGCGAGACTGTGATCGAACCCTCATGAGAATCTCTCCAAGCCAGGAACAAACCGGGGCGAAACAGAATAAATCCGCAAAGCGAACTTGATGTAACCGAAACCAGAGCAAACGGCAGAAGTAATGTGACAAATATTACAAAAAACCACCTTCAGCGTCCAGCCTGCAGGAGAGCGCGCCGACACGGACAGTGTTTTTTCATGGAAACTTCACAGTCCCTTCATATCCCGCTATCGCCAGCTCTGACCGGCCCCCTGCCGGGGTCGCGACAGAGCCTGCCCAGCGGGGTTACACACCTGTTTTTCCAACAACCTACGACAAATCTTCACATTTACGCTGGCGACCAGTGCCTGGCCGTTCCAGTCCCAGGTCTTGTTCATGCGATCCTGTCCACTGCCTCCCGGCAGTACAGCAAGAAGCAGCCGATGCGGCTGAAATCGATAAAGTCACGCCGCGTACAATATGGCACATAGCATAAAATGCCACTCTGTGTTATTGTGGGGATCCACGGATTGAACTGGGCATTGCGTTTCGTTTTGCCACAGACCCGTGTATCCCAGGAGCGATTCTGATGTGTAGCCTGTCTGTTCCCCAAATGTTGACTCCTGGCCTTCTGGCCTGCATCTTGATCTGCGGCTGTGAGGTCTCCCGCACCCCAGAGCAGACGGCGCTGGCGACCCTGCAATCACAGGGACAAATCCAGAGTGCCCAGGACAACCAGGGGCATGTCATCTCGCTCACCTCGCACACCCTGACCGACGCAGCCGCCCAACAATTGGCAGCCCTCCCCTTCCTGAAGACACTGACATTGTCTGGCAGTTCCCTCGGGGATCGTGGATTGAAGTCGATGGGAGCTCTGACAGAACTCGAAACCCTGCTGATCGACAACACGCAAGTCACCGACGCAGGCCTGCTGTACCTGGGGAAACTCCATCAATTGCGTGAACTGAACCTGGCCGGTTGCCAGATCACGGATACGGGGCTCACCGCACTGGCGGGGCTCACGCGCCTCAATATGTTGAATTTGAATCAGACTCAGGTGCGAGGCAGCGGACTGGTACAACTCACCGCACTGGCCCGTTTGGAATCCCTCTATTTACAGTACACGCCCATCGACTTCGAAGGACTCCCGCCGCTGACCGGCATGCCGGAACTTAAAATTCTGCACCTGGCCGGGACCAAGGTGGGAGGCAGCGTCGTGCGGGCAATTGCCGGGTTGCCCAATCTGGAACGTCTCTACCTCAACGAGACAGACATCCAGGACGCGGACATTCCCGCTCTGGCCGCCCTGCTGGCGGACAATGCACCACATCTGAAGGGCCTGTTTGTCGAGAAGACACAACTAACCGATGCGGCCTTGGAACCACTCTATCCCCTGGCCAAATTGCCGGAGTTCACCCTGATCCACGTGCATGGCACGCAGATCACCAAGGCAGGGGTGATCCGACTTCGCGGCTTGCTGCCTGAGGTAAATGTCATCAGCCACCATTAAACCTTCCACTGGAGTTGATCACGACGGCGAAGATGGTAACGATACAACATACGACCAGTAGTGCGAGTGCTTCATTTCGAGTGAAAAAAATGAGCCTTTCTCGACTGTGACAGCGACATAACACATCAGGGATTGACCAGGTGGAGGCCGGATGGCAGGCGAACGTGAATTGCTGGATGAGCGGGTCTACAACCACTTGCTGGGACAGCTGTCGACGCGTCAGCTGGAGTTGGGGACATGTCTGAAGCCGGGCAAACTGGCGACCAGCCTGAATGTCAGCCGGACAACGGTCCGCAAGGCCCTCTCGCGACTGATCGACGATGGCTGGGTGAAACAGACCCCCACCGGCGCAACGTACGTCGCAGAATGGCCCGACGAAGTCCCTCAGCCTGCCGAAACAGTCGTCGAGGTCGAGCAACAGTCTCAGATCGAGGCGACTTACTGGTTGATCTTCGACTGGATCCTGCAAGGTAACTGTCAATTTGGCGCGAACGTGAATCCACGGAGTTTCACCGATCAGTTCGGAGCCAGCATGGGGACGGTCCGGCACGCCCTGGACTGGCTGACGCGGGACGGGATTCTGGTGCGCGCCCCCCGGCGCGGCTGGCGATACTACTCTTTGTCATGGCAGGATGTCATCGACACCATCGAAATTCGCACTATGTTTGAATCCGAGGTCCTGCGACGGGCGGGCCAGCGAATTCCGCCCGCGATCCTGGAGCAATTGAAGTCCGAAACAGAAATGATCCTGGAGTCGATCGACACCCTCTCTGAACGTGATCGCCGGCAGTTCGACTATCACTTCCACACCACTCTCGTCGAACAGACAACCAGCTCCGTGCTGATCGACCTGGTGAAACCACTGATCCGCCGGAGTATGTATTGCAGCCTGACCTGCCCTTCTGACAAGCGGCATCAGGCCAAATCCTTCCGGGAACACCTGGGTATTCTCGAGGCCCTGTTGCGAAGCGACCTGACGACGGCGATCGACCTGTTTCAGTCGCACATGAGCCGCAGCCTGCTGGACAGCCTGCGGACGCAAATGCCGAATATTCACTCCAGCGAAGGCCTCCGCAGCACGCTCGCGGAAATCGCGGCCGTCACCCCGCTTCAATTGGAACCCTCTGCCTGATGGCAACAGCCCGGGCGCGGGTCGGGCCCATGCGATGGGGGAATGGAATCCCGCCGTCACAGGTTCCCGTCCGCCCATTGAGTTGACGCCGCACCGTAACGAACAACGCACGGTTCAATACAAATCTGGACAAGTCTGGCAAGCCCATCTGAGGCCGGCTGTTGCTGAACGATGGGCGTGGCTCCTGGGCCGTAACTCAGTTCCCTTCTTTAATGAGATTGCATTGCGGTAGTGCCGCCTGAAAACGCTGGATGCCGCCGGCACTGACCCCGGTATGTACCAGCAACAGGGTCGTCAGCTTCTTCAATCCTTGCAGCGACTCCAGTCCCGCATCTGTCATCCGTGACCCAGTCAGATTGAGGCTGGTCAAATTCGATAACGAGCCCAGCGGGGCCAGGCCCGCGTTCGTGATCGTCGGTCCGGAAAACCCAACGGAATACAACAGATCGAGGTGCTCCAGCTGGGTGAGCGATTTCAAGTGAACCAGCCCTTTGTCGGTGACGGGCAGCAGACTCAGATTGAGCTCGCGGAGCTTGCTGAAGGCGGCCAGATGGACCAGTCCGGCATCCGTGATTTTATTGCCATACAGATTGAGCAGCTCGAGGTCTGCCAGGCCTGTGAGCTGCTGCAACCCGGCATCGGACAGCATCTCTCGCTCAAAGCCGGTCTTTTTCAGCACCAGGGCCCGCAGTTGCCGCAGCTGTCCCAGCGATTCGCAGGCGGCGTCGGTAATGCCATCACACACTTCCAGATCGAGAGCTCGGAGTTCCGGCAGAGGGATCAAACTACGTATTCCGGCTGCGGTCACACCGGTCCCCGTCAAGATCAGCACCCGCAACCGTTTCAGAGCCTGCAATGAACTCAGACCCGCATCGGTGACCCGGCTGCAGAGCTCCAGATTGAGGCCTGCGATCTGCGGACACGACTGCAATTGTTCCAGGCCCTTCGTCGAGATCTGCGTCCCCGCGAGATTCAGGATCAGCGGTTTCGGCGCCTGCTGCAGGTGCTCAATCACATCGGGCGAGACATCCCCTTGCTCGGTCAGATGTTTCCGCGTGAGCGAGACCAGCACCGGCGGCTCCGCGTTCGCATCGTCGTTGCCCGCTATGGCATATCGATACAGCCTGCGTGCTTTGTCGGCAGGGACCGCCACCGGTTGCCGCGCTGGTTTGGCATCGGGCAAAGTGGGCGGCGAAATCAGCGGCTCGAGAGCGATTCCCAGATCAAACAGAGCTTGGAAGCTGGCATGCGAACGGGCGATTTCCGGCACCGGCTGCGCCGCGGGGCTGGTGCCGGATTCGCCCCGTAAGTCATACACCCACAGCACATCTTGCTCGCGCAGCCACAGCCGCCCATTGGCGATGACCGGGTGGGCCCAGCTGTCTCCCCCCGCCCCGGGAACCTCCAGCGTGCCGTCTAATTGATAGCCCGAGCTCTCTGCGGCAATCAACGCGACTAACCCATTCTGATAGCGAAAACAGACGTGACCGTCGGCAAACACGACTGCCGCTGACCCCACACCCGGGCCACGTCGCTTCCATAGAATCTCACCCGTCTTGAAGACCAGGCACGTGGGCAGGCCGTTGTTATTACCATGCCCTCCATACAGATGATCTCCGACCAGCACGACCCCGCCGTGGTGGTTCTGAAACTGACTGCTGGTCAGCTGATAGACGACCTTGGCCTGAAACGCCGGCGGGCTGCCGGCAGCCTCGGCTTCGGGAATAATCTGCAGCAGGACACTTCCGGCGTTATAGCCATTGGCAACGAAGACCAGATCGTCACGCACGACCGGAGTGGGGATATTTGCAGTCCCATTGGCGATGGCGTTATAGCCCCATAGATACCGGCCGTCCGCAGCCGCAACGCCCACGACTCCGCGTCCGACGAGCTGCACGTATTGCCGGACGCCCCCCGCTTCCAGCGGCACGATCGACGAGAACCCCGCGCCATCACGCCCGGCGGACCCTAAATCGGGGAGCGTCGATTTCCACAACACTTCCCCGGTCCGTTTATTTAACGCCACGAGGGCCGCGTCAGGACCGCCCGGCGTGCAGATCAACTTTTCACCATCAATCAGGGGCGACTCACCATAGCCGCGACCCGACATCATGCGTCCGGAAAAGTCCTCGAGAAAACTCCGCTGCCACAGGATGTCACCCGTGGCGGAATTCAGGCAGACCAGTTCGCCATCGGGGTCCAGGGCATACAGGCGGTCCTCGTCGATGGTCGGGGTCGCACACGGATTTCGCTGCGTCGTACCGATCTTGCGCGTCCAGGCGGTCTGACCGTTGTCAGCACGTAGGGCGGTGACAATGACGTCAGCGTCCTGCTTACCCATGGTAAATACGAACCCGCGACTCACCACCACGCTGGAAAATCCCGCACCGATACCCGCCGCCTGCCAGACAACCCGTGGGCCACCCGCGGGCCAGGAGCGCAGCAGGCCCGCCTCGCGCGACACAGCGTCACGCCGGGGACCGCGCCATTGGGGCCAGTCGTCCCCCCTGCTCGGCTGGACCAATGCCAGACACATCAGTAACACCACCGCAATGGAGCCCGGCCTTCTGGTCGACATGCTTCGGTCTTTCTGCAAGTGGCTAAGTTGGAGTACCGTCCGTCGGCTCAATCGGCCGCTGACCGCCCCGCGACACCCATCGGATACTACCGATACTTGCGAGTCGAGTTCAATGTATGGTACATCTCCCCAACCTCATAGAGATTGCGAGGGATTCCCAGGCCTCAGGGAACATGCTGCCTGATGATCCCGCCAGCACACCGGCAGCAACCGATGATTCTCAGTGCGACGACACTCCCGAGATACCAAGGATCCGGACATGCAGACTATTGATTTTTCCAGATCGTTTCTGACCTTTCGCATCGACACACTGAAAAAACCGCCACAAACGGTCTCGCATCAGCCCCCGTATTCGCTCAACAATGCCCGCATCCAGCTCGATAGCGTGTGTGATATCACCGAAAAGGCCACCGGGACGGCACAGCGATTCGTCCTGGGTGCCAGCTGCAAAACCGAACGTGTCGGTGTGACCAGCGATATCTGGACCGTCCCGAACGCCGATTTTGTGCCAGTCGTGTCCACCGACCGGTTTCTCAACATTAAGTCCTATGCGTACATTGGCCAGGAACAAACCGTGCAGTTGTACGGTCACAACCGGCCTCAACCCGACCGCCAGACCGGTAACACCGCCGAGGCCTTCGACACCCTGAAGATTCACGTTCACGAGAGCGCGGGAGAATGGCTGGAGACCCCCGCCGCCATCATCGCCGCCACCTACGCTCATCATCCCCTGACCGCCTGCACCGAATATGAAACCGATCGGTACCGCGTCGCGCTCTATTATCCGGTCAAGACGTTCAACGTGAATGAGCGGGACAATGTTTATCAGACCGATACGGGACCCGTCTTGTTTCCCGACCTGTCGCGCGAACCTTCCGACTTGATCACCGGGATGGAACTGACCTACACGGCCTTCAACTGTCCCGAGTGGATTGAGTTCCTCGTCCGCGTGTCGAACGACGTCCCCGGCGGTGCCAAAGTGTACCACTACTCCAAGTCACTGCGACTCGACGGAGTCCGCAATCGGATGTTCCGCGTCTGAGTCTGGGGCCGAGTCGTGAATATCGAACTTGGCCGCCGGACATTCCGCAGGTGAGCTCCGCGCCGCAAGGACCGAGGTTCTTCGCGGCGCAGAGTGTATCGTATGCAATTCACCCCCGCCCTCACGCGACGGGACTTACCTGCCTCATTGGGGTAGCACCCCTGTGGTGCCGCAGAATCGTCAGCAATACCTGTACAGACTGAGGCCATCTGGTTAATTTAATTCGTGGTCACTCTCAAGTCACCGATCGCAGCACTGCGGGAGAGTCAACGATGAAGAAATTTGCCACCTGGCGGTCATCTCGTGGCATCGCCTGCCTCTGGACGTGCATCGTCGCGACTCGCTGGATCAGCCCGGCGGCAGCAGAGGATGCTCCCAGTCTCGATGCCGTTCGCGCCGCCGTCACGAAATCGATCCCCCTGCTGGAAGTCGGGGCCAGGGGATCCTTCGAGCAACGCAAGCAGTGTTTCACTTGCCACAACCAGGGACTCCCCATCCAGGCCCTGACGGTCGCGCGCTCACGCGGGCTGAAGATCGACGACAAACAGCTGCAGACCCAGGTCCAGTTCATCGCAGATTTTCTGGCACGGAATAAAGCGAACTACATCCTGGGCAAAGGTCAGGGAGGACAAGTCGACACAGCCGGCTATGCCCTGTGGGCTCTCGACAACGGCGGCCGAACGCCCGACGACACGACCGCAGCGGTCGCCGAGTTTTTGTTGCAGTTTCAAAATGATCAGGAACATTGGCAACCCCAATCCCGACGCCCCCCCAGCGAGCAAAGCCTGTTTACCTCCAGCTATGTCGCACTGCGTGGATTAAAGACCTACGGGACGCCGGAGCAACGTGAGCGCATCGCAGCCCGCATGGATCGAGTCACCAAATGGTTGCTGGAGACTGTTCCCGCTGATACCGAAGATCGAGTCTTCCGACTGCGGGCACTGCATCTCGTGGGGGCTCCAGAAGCCGACCGGCAACGTGCCACCGAAGATCTGCTGAAGGCTCAACGTGCAGATGGCGGCTGGTCGCAGCTGCCAGACATGTCGAGTGATGCCTACGCCACAGGTACAGCCTTAGTCGCCTTGCATCAATCCGGCGGCCTGGGAGTCGACACGACGGCCTATCGCAATGGGCTGAACTATTTGATTTCCGTTCAGAAGCCTGACGGATCGTGGCACGTCGTCTCGCGAAGCAAACCGTTTCAGACCTATTTTGAGTCGGGCTATCCCCATGGCAAGGACCAGTTCATCTCGATCGCCGCGGCAGGCTGGGCCACGACCGCCCTGGCGTTATCGTTACCTGCGGCAACGAACCCCTGACAATACTGGTTGTGCAAAGTTTAGAGCGACGGTACTTCGTGCTATTCTGAACTGAGACAGAAGTTTTTGTCAGCGTTGATAAATAGGTGCCGCAGCATGGCAATCTGAGTTTCGAGTTTCGATCTCTGCGGCAATTGACTGAATTGAGAAAGAACGATCCAGGTACCCTTCCACTCCCAGAAGATCGTCGCCACGGGCGTTTATGGTCCGCGAACCCGCCCGGCGGAGGGCTGAACAAAAACGAACGGATTTCAAAAATCTCGTTGTTCCTGCGCGATACATCGAAGATAATTTTGCTTGGCCCGCAATTTGCCAGAATTTCACTTCCGATCAATTCCATCGGGTTGCACCGAACTGGAATTCGGCAATCAGGAATTGCAGTACGCTCCGATTGGCGGAGATTCGTCGCGTGACCTCGAGATGCAAGGGACCATCAAATTGAGCAAGCCACACTACAAACCCGAGACAGCACCCCGTACCGAATCCATTAAATCAACGACCAGGATCAAGATTACCGAAGCCGCGCCCCCCATGGTGGACAACGTCGAAGTGACACCGACCCCAGAGATTCAGGCCGACATTCCGGTATGCCAGGAAGAATTACGCACGCGAGCCTTTCTGAAATGGGAAGCCGCGGGTAAACCGGAAGGAGATGGTGTCTGCTTCTGGCTGGATGCCGAGCAGGAGTTGCTGGGATCGAAATAAGTGGAAAGAACTTCTCTGACATGATAGAGCAAACGCCGCCTCGATCGACTGCAGGGACGCTCGATACCAGACTGTCGGTTCGACGTTCTCTCGCCCTCGAACGTTTGTTTGTTGAGAAACTCTACGAGCAGATTGGTCGCCCAGCAATCAATATTGTGTTGTGGGACGGAACAGTCATCGGGAATCCTGCGACACCGATTGGCCGTATCGTCATTCACCAGCCGCGTGTTCTGAGGAGCCTGCTCGTCAGTCCGATCCTGGGATTTGGAGAGGCGTTCACAGCCAACGAGTTAACCGTTGAAGGCAATCTGGTTGAAGTTCTGGTCGAGTTGAATCGGGGGCTGGCGCGAGTCACGACTCCTCAGTTCTGGTCGACATTCTTTGGGCGGCCGGTGCCGCGAAATTCCTTTGCCGCCTCAAAAAAGCGTGTGCATCACCATTACGATATTGGAAACGACTTCTATAAGCTGTGGCTGGACAAGCAACTGGTTTATACGTGCGCCTACTACGCCGACCGTGAGGCGACACTTGAGGCGGCACAGACTGCCAAGCTGGACTACGTGTGTACCAAGTTGCGTCTGAAGCCGGGTGAAAAGGTCATTGAGACGGGTTGCGGGTGGGGCGCCCTCGCCCTGCATATGGCTCGTCATTACGGTGTTTCTGTCCGCGCCTTCAATCTGTCCCGCGAACAACTGGCCTATGCCAGAAACCGCGCCCAGGAGGAAGGGCTCAGCGACCGCGTGGAGTTCATTGAAGATGACTATCGTAATGCCACCGGCCAATGTGACGCGTTCGTCTCCGTGGGGATGCTCGAACACGTGGGCCCCGAAAGTTACCGTACCCTGGGTACAATGATCAGCCGCGTTCTGACTGCTGAAGGCCGCGGCCTGATCCACAGCATCGGCCGCAACGTCGCCCAGCCGCTCGATCCATGGACCGTCAAGTACATCTTTCCCGGAGCATACGCCCCCAGCCTGCGGGAAATGATGGACATCTTCGAAGACGGAGGGTTCTCGGTACTGGATGTGGAAAATCTGCGTCTGCACTACGCACGGACTTGCGCAGACTGGCTGGCACGCTATGAAACGGCGACCGATCAAGTCCGCACCATGTTCGACGACAACTTCGTCCGCATGTGGCGTCTGTATCTCGCATCATCATCGGCCACATTCATCAGCGGCGATCTGCAACTCTTCCAGGTCGTGTTCGCCCGCGCCACCAACAACACCCTGCCGTTGACTCGTGCCGACTGGTATGCGTGATATCACGCACACCAGACCTGGTTCAGGTGGGCACGTCCAGATGGCCTCGTTCGCATCTCCCATCTCAGGCCTTGACGGCGCCTGCATGGTCGGATTCGATGACGAAGCTGGCCCGCGTTAAACAGGGTGCGCCCGGGCGCGACACATACTCGACGGTGCGGTAGTCCGAACGCCACTCGCTGGCTGTCAACTGACAGCGGACATATCCTCGCTCCGAGTTAAAGAACTTGACAAACGGATTATTGGCCAGGACCGCCGGGGTTCCTTCACGAGTCTGAGACCCGTCTCCCGTCGAGGTAATGGAGGTTCCGACAAACTCGGTGCCCACTGTCGGTGAATCGGGATTCTGGAAGTCCGTTTTCAGATCGTTCACCCAGTTGCAGTGGACATCTCCGGTCAAGACCACCGGGTTGGAAATGCGATTCTCGGCGAGATACTTGAGTAACCGGGTGCGGGCAACTTCATAACCAGTCCACTTATCCATACTGTACTTCACGTCCCCTGCGGCCGGGTTTCCTGCCGCGAAATTGACGGGGGCCAGCATGACCTGTTGCGCGAGAATGTTCCACTTCGACTGGCTGGCAGACAGCCCCTGACACAGCCATTTTTCCTGAGCCTCCCCCAGCATCGTGGCCCGCGGATCCTTCACATCCTGGCAGGGGGCCTTGTATCCGTCGCCGCAGGGCTGATCGCTTCGGTACTGCCGGGTATCGAGGACCGAAAACTCCGCCAGCCGACCAAATCGTACCCGGCGATAGAGGTCCATATTCGGCCCCTGCGGCAGCGCGGCGCGGCGTAAGGGCATGTGCTCGTAGTACGCCTGGTAGGCATTTGCCCGCCGTTTCAGAAACTCTTCCGGACTGACCGTCAGGTCCCCGGAAATACCGCTGGCATAATTGTTGTCGACTTCATGATCGTCCCAGGTAACGATCCAGGGAAAGGCTGCGTGCGTGGCCTGCAGATGAGGATCGGTGCGATAAATGGCATGGCGATCTCGATAGTCCTGCAGCGTCAGGATCTCAGGACTGTCAAAACGCCTGGGGGTGCCGGGCTTGGGGGAATTCTCATAAATGTAATCACCCAGATGGATGACGGCGTGCAGATCATCCCGAACCATATGCTCATAGGCGGTGTAGTGTCCGTCTTCGTACCGCTGACAGGAGGCGAAGGCAAATCGCAATACTTGCGGCAGCGCATCCGCGGCGGGCGCAGTACGGGTCCGGCCGACTGGGCTGGTATTCAATCCCACTTTGAACTGATACCAGTAAACCCGATCGGGCTCGAGCCCCTCCACTTCAACATGGACGGAATGCGACCACTTCACCGCTGCTGTCGCGACACCCCGGCGGGCGACTTGAGTCATCTTCTCGTCGTGGCAGACCTGCCATTCTACCTGCACATCTTCTGGAGGCATCCCGCCCCCTTGCAATGGAGCGGAGCACAGCCGGGTCCAGAGGACGAATCCATCGGGGGCAGGATCACCCGATGCGATCCCCAGCTGGAACGGATTGTCGGGCATCCGGATACGTCGATCGGCTGCTTCACCGATCCGCAGATCCAGAAACGGCCAGACGGCCAGAGCGGCGGTCGATGCGAGAAACTGACGACGCTGCAACGCCGCCCGGAAAACAGAGTCGAGTTCTGCGTGCATATCCACCCTTTCAACCAATCAACACCGGAATCGAGGCAACCGGCCTGCCTCCAGACACTCGCACTGTCACGCCGCCCTGTTCCGCGATCGACAACCGGACGTCCACAAACGCTTACAGATTGAAATCGTAAACTCCGCCATCGGGTGGAATCTCAATATTAAGCGTCTGCTTCACAACGGCCTGAGGCTCCGCGTCGGTCGACAGATCAACCTCTTCGTTATATCCGAGAATATCGACGACATGCGGGCCCTGCACCACACCATGACCGGCCGGGGTCTCAAATTCCCCCTCGCGAATAAACGCGATCGCTCCCGGTCCGGAATTTCCCTTCTTGTCGTCAGGCGAAAACACAATCCTGCCACCGCGCACCGGCTTGCCCTGAAATGTAATCGTCCCCTGCAGCGAATTACGCTGCGGTCCGTCTGGTGCGCGTGAGCATCCCGGTACCAGCAGCAATACGATGGCCGCCAGGCATACTGCGTTATGCGACATCATTAGAATCCTCCCAGCGGCAGGCCATCGTTGCGCATTGACAACTGGCGGTAAGTGGCCAGATCCATGTTCTCGCTGAAGAAATGGACTGACCCGTCAGCCATTGCCATGTGACAGCCCCCGATGTGCATGCTGCCGAACAATGCCGAGCTGTAGTCTCGGGCATCGCGGGTACCCCATCCCATTCGCGACCCTCCGGATCCGGGGATCGAGTTGATCTGCAGCCAGGCAGCGGCCAGCACGCCCGGATGACAAGAGCTATCCAGTCGCGTGCTGGATGCCCAGCCAATGACGCTGGCATTGCGACTGCCTTGCGGGGTAATCGCATACTTCGACTCACCAACCAGAAACACCGCGGATGTTCCGTCGAGAACATCCGCCATGCGAGTTCGCGAATTGAGATAGAGCATCCCATTCGTAAACAGTCCATTGTTGTTCGAGACCGCACTTCCGGCGCAAACGCGAGTCGTCCCGCCCCCTTGCACCCCCAGGTAGTTGATGTTATTGACGCTGCTCATGGCACCGGGATCAGACGGGCACTGATAGTTCGGATTCGGTCGAATCCACTCGGCTTCATTGCCCAGACGGGAATCGCCGAAAGCCCAGGTTTGATAGCTGCGCGTGGCCACGTTGGGATTGAATAACGCGTATCGCGGTGCATCATCGAGAAACGGTGTAATCATTACCGACCAGGACAGCCCGTTGTTTTCCAGACCGTTGGGACACGGACAGTCACCGGGCTGCGGCAGAGAGAGGGCGATGCCCCCCGAGGGAAAAACGCTGTGGGTTTCGTGATAGTTGTGCAGCGCCAGGGCGAGTTGCTTCATTTTATTCTTACACGTGGCACGCCGCGCGGCCTCGCGTGCCTGCTGCACCGCGGGCAGCAACAAGGCAATGAGAACCGCGATAATGGCAATCACCACTAACAACTCAATCAGCGTGAATCCTGGTCGTCTCCGTACCGTGAGCGGCGGACACAGCATGTCTCTCTCCTTGTCGAATTACCAAAATAGCAATCTAGAAATTTGATCGACGGACCGCGGGCCACCGGCAGCGTAAGCCCAGTCGCCAAGTCAATATGCTGATATGACTACAGATTCATTAATCTTTCGTGAGTGCAATATTTATTCTTGAGCAACCCGAAACTTCCGTCTCTCAACGGTGTTGGCGGTAGTTGTTCGGCAGCGAACAATGTGCCTGGATCCATCGCAACTGCCCGACGTTCAGGTCACGGTTACCCGGGCCAGTGCTAGGCCTGGGCCAGGTGGAGCGCGCTGCCAGGGCCGCAGCGTTGATCGTTCCGCCACCGGGACGACTGGTGCATCCACGTCCGCACGA
>CAZQUW010000022.1:15858-39542 GCA_964596215.1 uncultured Planctomicrobium sp.
CAAAGCCGTGCTGCGTTCCTCGGAGTTACAGGCCGAGTTCTTCCCACGGGCCGGTGATTGCCACCGTGAATCCCGGGGACTGCAGATTCGCGAACAGCCAGCGTCCATCCGGACTGAAGGTGGCGCCGCACCATTCGTTTTTGCGGAAATCACCCTGGAAGGATTTGTAGTCACCGGCCTTCAAGACGACATTGTTCGCAGCCAGCTCAAACAGCTCACCAGCCATGGTCAGCCCCTGCAACTTCTGCGGTTCACGATCCCCATCTTCGCACAGGACAATTCCGCCCCGAGGACTGACCGTGATATTGTCTGGCGCGTCCAGCACCTGCACGCCCGGGGATTCAAAAATCAACTTAATTGCATCGCGAACGGGATCGTACATAAAGATCTGCCCGGCCTTCACATTGCCGCCGCTGGTGGAGACGACGTAAATCGACTTGTTGCCGTACCAGCAACCTTCCAGCCTCGCGAATGTCGTGGCCTGCTGGGCTTTCCCCTGGGCGAAGACACCTTGAGCATCCTGCGTTCCCGGAGAATGGGCCCGCGTGGGATCCTCGATGTTCACCCAGGTCACCGGCAACCAGCGATCCACCGGCACATCCTGACGCAGTTCGGGCCAGCCCGTGACCTTCATCATCTGCAGTCGACCACCCTGCGCCAATTGGCCAGGTTGTTTGGGAACAAAGCGATAAAATCCCGCGTTGCCGCGATCTTCGGTCTCATAGACGTAGCCGCTCGCAGGATCAATCGCCACCGCTTCATGCACGAAACGGCCCATCTCCTTAAGCGGCTGGGGGCGCATCGCTGCGGTCCGCGGGACTTCAAAAATGTATCCGTGGTCCTGCTCGAAGTGGTAGGTTCGATCCTTGTCGACCGATCCCGGCCCCAGAACGGTTTCCTCGCAACTCAGCCACGTGCCCCAGGGAGTGACTCCACCGGCACAATTACGCACGGTTCCCAGCAGGCTGGCCCAGGCTTTTACCCATTTTCCGGATTGCGTATCAAACGTGAGATTGGTGCAGCCACCTCGAGCCCGGGCATCGTAGGGCACACCTGTGGATTGAAATGGCTCGGTGTCCTCACCGAGCTCATGATTCCGCACGAGTGTGACGATACCGCCCGTTTCGTGAATCACCCCCATGCCATCATGGGCCCCCGGCGTCGGTACGCCGTCAGACATCGGATCGCCCTTCCAACCGAACGAGAGATATCTGAACCCGGAAGGCAGTTTCAAGAGCTCGAGCCCCGTCGTTTCATCGGCTGTCGGCACCAGCGGTCCGGCACTCCGACGCTCGGCAGCGAACGCCGCACGCTTCATTAAGGCATCGAAACTTAAGGCCACTGACCACGAACCGACAGCCGCGGATGCCTGCAGAAAACCGCGGCGCGAGACACCGCCCAATTCGCTCATCTGGCCCGACTCAGTCGAATTGATTGTCATGTGCCCTGATCCCCTCTGTGGAAATGGCTCTACCGAATGGAGCGTTTCTGGAGGCTTATTAAATAACCCATGTGCGAAATTTTGGTCAAGGCAATGTGAAAGTGACATTCAGTCATCGCGAGACCATTTGATTGAACCGACTGGCTCGGCATTCGCAATTCTGCCGTAGTTCTCAGTTTTTGAGGACTGCATTCAACTTGCGGTACTCCCTTTGCACGCTGAATGCGTAAAATTGAAATGGGGCGGCTTGGTACGTGAAGTAGCAGCCTGGGCCCAGCGAGACTTTCCGGAACCGAGCCCAAACGATTTCCGCAGTTTGCAGCGAAACGTGTATTACTCGTATCAGGGAGCGGTATCATGTCAGACACACCATCACAACAACTGATCCAGAACGCTGCCTACGAGGCTTGGGTGCAGGCTGGCAGGCCGACTGGAAATGACTGGCATTTCTGGTTGCAAGCCGAGCAGGCATACTTGCGACACCAACTCGATAGCCAGTCCGACGTCGAAGATATCGTTCAAGAAGCCTCCGAAGAATCATTCCCGGCCAGTGACTCGCCCGCCTGGAACAAGACTAGCGTCTGAGGCCCACATCATTTACAACCGCAGACTCGTCTTACCACACCTCAGCGGGAGTCTTTGATTTGTCTCAAGAAACAGTTCTCGTAACAGGTGCCTCCGGAGGTATTGGGGAGGGACTGGCCCGACGATTTGCCGCGGACGGTGCCCGCCTGGTTCTGGTCGCCCGCCGCTCCGAACGCCTCGCACAGCTGGCCTCCGAACTCCAGTCACGGTACGGCATCGAACACATCGTCATCCCGCTCGACCTGAGCACTGCGGGTGCGGCCCAGACACTGTTTCAGCAGATCCAGCAGCGCGGCCTGATTATTGACGTCCTGGTGAATAACGCCGGATTTGGCCGAAACGATTACTTCACTGACATCCCACTGTCGCAACACCTGGAGATGATGCAGCTGAATATGGTGACGCTGGTGGAGCTGACTTACTTGATCCTGCCCCAGATGATTTCGCGTCGCAAGGGCAGCATTCTTAATGTGGGTTCAACAGCGTCCTTCCAGCCGGGCCCGTATTCGACCGTCTATTTTGCGACCAAAGCGTTTGTCCTTTCATTCTCGGAAGGCCTGTGGCAGGAAGTGAAGGAGCATAAAGTCTCGGTCACATGCTTGTGCCCGGGCCCGACCCGCACCGACTTCGGGGCGCGTTCCCGAATGGACCAGAACTGGAACTTCATCCACGGCAGCATGTCGACCGAGGCTGTATGCAACGTGGGCTACCGAGGTTTCCGCAGACGCAAGCGAATTGTGATTCCGGGTCTCTTGAACTGGATCCTGGCATTCAGCGTGCGGTTCACGCCGCGACTGTTGATTCTTCATTTGATGCAAACGTGGCAACGCCCCCGGAAGATCACGTGAATTTGAGCTGTGGGCGGCAGTCCGTTTTTATACGGAATGGGCTTATATTATGACGGCGAATTTCAAAGTCCCGCTCCTGTATTCCGACCAGGTGGAAACTGTCCCCGCGGACGAAGCCGAGGATACGCGCCGGGTCGTGCAGGCTGTGACCACCATCCTGCAACGGAGTCATCAGAAAAGCGGTCGTTACCAATCCGATGTACACGTCAAGACCGTGGGCTGTGCCGTGGGGGAATTCCGCGTGCTGCCCAATTTACCCGGCGAACTGGCTCAGGGGCTCTTTCACACTGATCGAACCTATCCGGCAGTCGTCCGTTTTTCGAATTCCGCCAGCCAGGAACAGCCAGACTGGCTGCCCGATGGCCGTGGGCTGTCAATTAAGGTGCTGGGAGTCGATGGGGTCCGCTTGCCGGGAGACGAAGCTGACGGCCACACGCAAGACTTCGTGATGATCAACCATCCGGTGTTCTTCGCACGCAACGTCAAGGATATGCTCCGGCTCGAACAAGTCCTCGTCGACGCCCACGACAATCCACTGCTGACGCTGCAGGGGGCCCTTACGGGAGGCAACTGGAATCCGTTGCACTGGCATTGGAACGAAGCGATTACCGCCCTGCGAATTGCCGGGCATGTTCCCGCACACCCGGCAAGTTACACTTACTTCAGTATGGCCCCCATTCGATTTGGAACGCACGTTGTCAAATATCGTGTACAGCCAGTCGGAGATCGCCCCGCTTCGTGGCTGGAACTGGTCACCAAACTGGGCACTGCAGCCGATGGACTGCACTTGATGCTGGAAGAGACTCTACGATCGCAACAGGTGTTATTCGAGTTCCAGGTTCAACTCCGGACATCCACGGAGACCATGCCGATTGAAGATGCCACCGCCGAATGGCCCGAGAGTGAATCGCCCTATCGCACGGTCGCCCTGCTGCTGTTACCGCGACAGGAAATCGCGGCCCTGCAGCGCACCAACGCCTCCCAGTACCTTTCCTTCAACGTCTGGCACGCCCTCGCCGATCATCGCCCGCTGGGTGGCATTAACCGCCTGCGGCGCGAAGTCTATCGCATCTCGTCCATCTGGCGTCATCAGTCAGCAGGGGTCGAACGGCGCGAACCAGACAGCCTCCACGAACTCCTTTGAACCGGTCGGCACTTCACGACAAGTGCAATAAGCCGCCGGTGCTGTCGCCAATCTGCGTCAGGTCGACTTCCATGCGATTCAGCATCGACACCCACAAATTATTGAGCGGTGTTTCCTTAGAATAGCGGACGTGCCGGCCTGTCTTTAATGTCCCGCAACCACCCCCGGCCACCAGGATCGGCAAGTTGTCGTGGTTGTGTGCATTGCCATCCGAGTTACCACTGCCATAGGCCACCATCGCGTGGTCCAGCAGCGTCCCTTCACCTTCCGGAGTCGATTTCAGCTTCTCCAGCAGATAGGCCAGCTGCTTGGTGTGGAACAGGTTGATCTGGCGGATCTTGGCCTTCTTCGCTTCATCCCCACCATGATGCGAAAGATCGTGATGGCCTTCCGGAACATCAATAAACGGATACGGCTTGTTGCTGCCTTCATTCGCCAGGACGAAGCTGACGACGCGGGTGACATCGGCCTGGAATGCCAGCACCACCAGGTCGCACATCAACCGGATGTGCTCTTCGTAAGCGGCGGGAATCCCGGCCGGCGCGGCATAGTCCGGCGCCTTGATCGGCGGCAGCTTCTCGGCCCGCTCGATCCGCAATTCGATATCGCGGATTGCCGAGAAATACTCGTCCAGCTTGCGAACATCGTTCCGGCCGAGTCGCCCCGTCAAGTCCTTCGAGTCTTCACTGACGAAATCGAGAATGCTCTTGCGGCGGGCATCGCGCTTCGCACGGTTCGCGTCGGGCGCCGACGCGAACAGTCGCTCGAAGACCAGCTTGGGATTCACTTCTTTGGGCAACGGCTGCGTTGCCGACCGCCACGACATGGTGGACGAGTACACGCAGCTATAGCCGGAATCACAATTGCCGGCCATGGCCCCCTGTTCGCAGCCGATCTCCAGCGACGCCAGCCGGGTCTTTTCGCCGATTCGCGAGGCGGCAATCTGATCGACCGAAACCCCCACGCGGATGTCCGTGCCGTCAGTCTTCCGCGGCTGAGCTCCCGTCAGGAACGCTGCCAGGGCCCGGGCATGATCGCCGCCACCGTCGCCATGCGGACGAGCTTTATCTGCGGTCAGACCACTTAACACCAGCAACTTGTCCTTGACCGATGTCAAAGGCTGCAAGATCGCCGGCAGATCAAAGTCGGCCCCTTCCACCTTGGGCGTCCAATCGTCCATGTTCTTACCGTTAGGGACGTAAATGAATGCCATGCGGTTCGGAGCAACCTTACCGGCAGCAGTCGGTTCGGCGGACCAGGCCGATACTGGCCCCATGGCCTCCAGCCACGGCAGCGAGACCGCCACCCCCATGCTCCGCAAAACGGTGCGACGAGAAAGCTTATTGGAAGGATTCATCGGCCCTGCTCCTTGTGTAACCCGACTCTCCGGAGTCGGCAGCATGTTCTACGAAGAGTCCCGACTCGGTGAGCCGGACTACGTCACGATTCAGGACTAACCCGGACTATTCCGTCACGTCACTTCCGCGCCGCAGGCGGAACGGTTCGCTGTGCACAATTTCTGTCATTAACACCGAAAACTTGTAGTCACCGGCACCCAGTGCCGCGACGATTTTGTCCACCGTCGGACGGTCGTAGTACTCTAACCCGCGACCCAACGCATAGATCAACATTTTTTCCGCCAGGCAGCGAGCAAATAACTCCTTCTTGCCGCGGATCAATGTCTTCAATTCTTCCGGCCCCTTAACTTTCGTACCATCGGCAAACTCGCCTGACGGATCGATATCGAAGGTCCCGTCCTTCAGACGAAACTCGCCAACCCCGTTGTAGTTCTCCAAGGCAAAACCAATCGGGTCCATCTTCGCATGGCAGTTCGCACAGCTGGGATTCTTGCGATGGATCTCCATCCGCTCGCGGAGCGTCCCCCCTGCTGCGGATTGTTTGTCTTCCGCCAGTTCGGGCACATTGGGCGGTGGGGGCGGAGGCGGAGCCCCCAGAATCTGCTCCAGCACCCAGCGGCCACGTTTCACGGGGGAAGTACGTGTTGGATTTGAAGTCACCGTCAACACGCTGGCCTGGGTCAACAACCCGCCCCGAGTGCGTCCCTGTAGTGACACGCGCTGGAAGTCCTCACCCCGAATCGGCTTACCACCCGGGCGCTCCACTTTCTGCCCCTGCAGATTGCCATGGGTATCAACGATTCCATACAGCCGGGCCAGTGGTTCATTCAAGAACGTATAGTCCGCATCCACCAGTTCCAGAATGCTGCGATCCTCACGCATCACCGAATCAAAAAAGAGCACACTCTCGCGCAGCATGGCACTGCGGAGCACCTCGTTAAACTGCGGGAAGAGTGTCGTATCGGGCGATGTCGACTTCAGGCGTTTAATCTGCAACCACTGCAGGGCAAAGTTATCGACCAGCGCGGCCGACTTGGGGTCCGCCAGCATGCGGCGAACCTGGGCAGACAAGTTGGCCGCCAGTTCTTTCTTCGCCGCCAGATCTAACAGTTCGTCGTCCGGCATCGAGCTCCACAGGAAGTACGACAAGCGGGACGCCAGCTGGAATTCGTCCAACGGCTGGGTCTCCGCACTTTGTGGCCGGTCGTCCAGTTCGACCCGGAACAGGAACTTCGGCGAACAGAGCGTAGCCTGAATGGCCTGCTGAATCCCCGCTTCCCACTTCTCACCACTGGCCTGCACCGATTCCACCAGCTTGACGAGCCGCGTGAGTTCTTCGGGTGTGGGAGGACGGCGATACGCCCGTCGCAGGAAACGGGTCAGGACTTCGACCGTCTGTTCCGCCGGTGTTTTGCCAGGCGTACAGGCGAGAATCTTGACCTGTGATGCCGGCCGTGTTTCCAGCGGCCCCTCACTCCAGATGTGTTCGATAAACAGCTGGGCCGGTTCTTCGCCCGCCGGGGGCTTCACTAATGCCACTCCAGCCCGCTGAATGTTTCCCAGGTGATTGAAGGGAAACTCAATCTGCTGGGGGGCCTTCGCTTCACGTGCGGTGATGTCGAAAACCTGCAAAATCTGAATGGGCTTCAAAGCGGCCACATTCGCCCCCATCAGCTGTTCGATCTCGGCGTCACTGGAAGGGGCAGTCACCCCCACTCCAGACAGGAAGAGCGCGACCTTCACCGGGGACGGGCTTTTCGTTTCCGCATACAAGTTGGCACGTAAGATCAAATCGGCGTCGGCCGAAAACTTCAGATAGTCGCCGCCTGCCGTAAACGGCCCCGAGTTAAACGGCTCGGGTGCCGTGGGATTCAGCGGACGAAAACGGCCTTGTGGCGTTTGAGCGTTATTTGGCTGCAGGAAGCGACCCGATAAATAACGTCGCGACGGTGCGGGCGGATTGACCAGAATGACGCGGCTGGTAATCGTCTCGGCCGCATCCAGGTACCGCTCCATCAGCAAGGGGGACAAACTGAGGACGTCGCCGATGTTATCGAACCCGTGCCCGACATCATCGGCGGGAAAATCTTCGGTCGGATTGAAATCAGCCCACAGCAGATCCCGCACCGTGTTGGTGTATTCCTGACGATTGAGCCGCCGCATGGTCACTCGCCCGGGATCGGGCTTGGCATGTCGGTCGGCATAGTCAAATACCGCTTTAATGTGATCCGTGAACTGCTCGGCTTCGGCCACGGTCGGACGCGGCTTGTCCTTGGGGGGCATGTCTCCCGTCGCGATCATCCGCAGGACGTTGTCCCAAACTTTGCGCTGCTTCACCAGCGACATCGCATCCTGGAAGACATCCAGAGCCAGTTCCGCCTTGGGCTCCTTGCCGCTGTGGCACTCCACGCAATGCTGCTTGAGAAACGGCAATCCCCCCTTGGCAAAATCAGGAGCATCGTCCGCGATCGAAAGACTCGCACCGGCAAAGATGACGAAGAACGCGAGCAAAATCGCAGTACAGCGAGGCATACGCGGGGCTCCACCAGGCGGGATCGAGAATCGTGGGCAGGACAACCCGCCCTGAGGGGCAACGGTGAACTTGCGGCAAGCGCGCCGGCGATCACAGTCACGGAAACTCACGACGTCACTGCAGCATATCGGACAGACGAACCGTAAACAATCTCTGATGCGAATTCCGCGGCCTGCCGTCAGACGGCACTGACGTGGCACACCGTCACGCCTGCAGGATGGTCGCCCTCGGCCGTCTGTATTCTGGGTGTGCTGCGAAACAAGAAACGTGGACGGACAGCTATTCATGCCGGTATGTTGAACGTTCGGCCGAAGGAGGGACGGCCGAGGGCGGCCATCCTTCGGGTCGTCAGAGCTTCACGGCATGCGATCGACGATAAAACTCTGATCCCGATCTGAACGCTTCCCTTCACTATTCGGGGCGTGCACCGTCCAACAGGGCCGACTGCTAACCATCCAGAAAGCGCGCATTCTTCCCGTCCGCGTGGAGCCTCTGCGGTCCATCGATTAGAATTCCAGAGCACGGGCTCGAAACTACCACTTCCCTTTCTCCAGCGAGATCACCATGACTCACGACTTCGCACGCGCATTTTTGCCCCTGGCCATCGGCATGGCCTTTTTCAGCGCGGCCCAGACGGCCCAGGCTAATGAATTGCTGGTGTTCATTTCGGCCTTCACCAAAGGTGACGAGGGCGCCATTCATGCCTACCAGCTGAAGACGGACACTGGCGAGCTAAAGCTGGTGCAACGCACGCCAGGGATCGAACACCCCTTCTTTATGGCCCTCTCGCCCGATCGTAAGTACCTGTATTCGATCCAGGCTCCCGGGACGTTCGGAGGTAAGGAAAACGAATTTGTCGCGGCCTACGAGATCACGGATGCCACGGGCAAACTCAAATTCCTGAACCGGCAATCGGCGATGGGCACCGCTGCGTGTTACCTGGAAGTTGACGCCACGGGCAAAACCATCATGGTTTCCAACTACTCGTCAGGCAGTGTCGCCGCCCTGCCGATCAAGGCCGACGGTTCATTAGGTGAGCCCGCAACGTTCATTCAACACAAGCCCGCCGCCGGTGCCGACGCCAAGGTCGTCTCGCATGCCCACTGCATCGTCATGAGCCCCGACAACCGCTTTGCCCTGGCGGCCGACCTGGGTCTCGATCAGGTAATCAGTTATCAGTTAGACCCCGCCACCGCCAAGCTCACCCCGTCAACGCCGCCTTTCGTGAAGACTCACCTGGGCAATGGACCGCGGCACCTGACGTTTCATCCCAATGGGAAGTATGTCTACGTCATCAATGAATTGAAGAACTCGGTCACGATGTTCAACTACAACAAGCCCGACGGTACGCTGACCGAGATCCAGACGATTTCCACGATCCCCGAAGACTTTGTCGGCAAGACTTACTGTGCCGACGTGAAGATTACGCCGAATGGAAAATTCCTCTACGGGACCAATCGGGGACACGACAGCATCGCCGTCTATCGCATTGATGATGATGGCAAGCTGCATCTGCAGGGCATTCAATCCAGCCTGGGGAAAGGGCCGCAGAATCTCGTCATCACCCCCAACGGCGAGCTGCTGCTGTGCGCCAATATGCCAGGCAACAACGTCGCCGTCTTCAAGATTCATCAACAGAGTGGCGGCCTGACAAAGCTCGGCGAACCGATCTCCATTCCCAGTCCTTCCTGCATCCGCATCCGCTAGTTTGGTTAGCAGGGGTGGGATGACAAGTTTTCGAGAACAGGCCCAGGAACCCTGACACGGCCCCAATCGAATTCGCGTTGTCCCGCCCCGCTGGTGTTCCCCAGACTTGAGTCAATTTGTCTGATGGCCAGACACTTCATTGCAATCGATCTGCCGGCCGAGATACTCTCTGCCCTGGCACGCATCCAACCGCGTCCAGTTGCCGGACTCCGTTTGACTCCGTCCAGCCAGATGCACCTGACCCTGCATTTCATCGGTGAGTCGGACGTCGAGCAATTAGGGTTGGCGCTGGCCCCAGTTCACGAGCAACCATTGACCCTGGAAGTCCGAGGTGTTGGACGATTCCCGCCGCGTGGCAGGCCCTCCGTCCTGTGGGCCGGAATTGCTCCTCAGCCCGCGTTGACGCACTTACACGCGGCAATTGGCGAGGCGCTCTGCGCTGCCGGCTTTCCAACCGAATCCCGGCCGTTCGCGCCCCACATCACACTTGCCCGTTGTACCCCCCAGGCCTCGCCGGGCGCCATCGATCACTTCCTCCAGCAAAACGACAGCCTGTCACTGCCGCCGTTTGCCGTCGATGAATTTCGGCTCTATTCCAGCACGATGACGACTGGTGGTCCGGTCTATCGCTGTGAGCAGTCTTTCCCTCTCACGAAGTCGACACCAGACCTTTGATCGGGCTTCCTGCCCATCTCCAAACATTCACTAAAGACACGCCGTCGACATACGCGTGGCGGCGTGTCGCGTCGGCAACCGCACTGCAGAGACACCATTTCTGGCAACCTGTCTTGCAGGACACGCGTACCCACCTGACGGACCGCAGCCTCGCACAACTGCTGCTGACACAGGCGATCTTCACGACTGCCAGCGTCTGGCGCAGCACCGCGCCCAGGCAAATCGGGGGGAGGAATTGACCTTGGCCGTCGATTGCCGCGATCGATCTCAGATTGTCGACAGGACCGGTCCACCGGCCCCCATGAGCGCCCTGCTGACACATCAGATGGCGGCGTCTTCCATACAAACGGACTGTCCATCCTGATCGCGCAACCAGAAGTTGTCGTCAAAACTTGCCTTTCACGACAACCTGGCATTCAAGATCACCTTTTCCGATACAGCCGAATTTGACGCGTTGTTGATTTCGAGACATGTTTCAAGCGGCGCCCACCCATGGTGCGCCTGAATTATTGCTGGGGAATGAGGCTCATCCATGTTGGCGAAAGAAAGTGTGAACGGCACCGCAACGACGTTGCTGGATGACTGGGTCTTGTCTGGCCGGCCGACCGGTACCGACGAGACCCGGTGCTTCATGGTGAATCCGTTGCCGTTTCAAGTCGGCCGCAAGCCCGGATTGTCCCTGATGCTGCCCGGCAACACCGTCTCAGGATTGCACGCGGAGTTCTTCCAGGAGGGGAACACTCTCTGTCTCCGTGATCTGGGCAGTACCAATGGCACTTTCGTCAATGGGGACCGCCTGAGCGGTACCACGGCACTTCACGATAATGACCTGGTCCAGTTTGCCGATCTTCCTTTTCGTCTGACTCGCAGCCTGGGGGCCAGCCTGTCGCACACGCGCCGCAAGGACACTTGCGACCAGGCTCTGGCCATCGTCCAGTTCGATCAGCTGCTGACCGGCAAAGCGATTATTCCGCACTATCAGCCAATCGTCGACCTGGCGAGCGGGAAAGTTGTAGCCTATGAAGTTCTGGCGCGCAGCCGCCTGATCGGCCTGGAGACGCCCAACTTCATGTTCTCGGCCGCTGCGCAACTCGGTCTGAGCGCCAAACTCAGTGAAACGCTCCGCCGGACCGCCGTTGAAGACAGCCATCAACTGGTCGATGTCCCCCATTTGTTTTTGAATACACATCCCAGCGAACTCGACACCGGCACCATTCTGCTGTCGTGTGAGGAATTACGCCGCATCGCACCGCACCAGCCCATCACCATTGAGATGCACGAAGGTGCCATGACCGATCTGGGGGACATGATCGCCCTGCGTAAGGGTCTGGAGCAATTCGACATCAGCCTGGCATTCGACGATTTTGGAGCCGGACAGGCCCGCATCGCCGAACTGGCAGCCGTGCACCCGCACTATGTGAAGTTCGACCGCAGCATGATTCATGACCTCCATACCGCCGACCCCGCACGGCGGCGCGTCGTCGCCATGCTGGTGCAGATGATCCTGGAAGTGGGCATCGTCCCCCTGGCTGAATGCGTGGAAAGTGTGGCCGAAGCCCAGGCCTGCCGTGACGCCGGATTTGTTCTTTCGCAAGGTTATCTGCACGGCAAACCGCTGCCCGCCGCACATTACATCGAACAAGCGCGATTCGAGCGGACCCGGTCGGAACTCAAGCAGACCGAAATGCTGCACGCCATCGATCCTGCAGCTGCCGAATATGCCGCAGGCAGTCGTCAGAGTGAAGTCCATTGATCGGATCTCACATGTTACCGGAAACTCATGTCATGCTCGCCACTTCCGAACAAGCTTCAATCGATCCCCACCTGCTGCGCGAACTCCTGACCGAGGAATCGTTCTGTCCGGTCGAGCCCGCATCGCTGGAGCAGTCTGGACTGAACGAGACGTTGATTGAGTCGCTGCTGTGCAAGCAACTGGCCATCTACGGCAGCGTGACCGGTCGCATCCTGGCCAGAGAAATCTGCCTGCCGTTTGGCATCGTCAGCCGAATTCTCGATACGCTCCGCACGCGTAAGGTCGTCGAACACAAGACGACGGCCCGGTTAAATGATTTCGTCTATGGCCTGACGGAGCTGGGCATCACCAAGGCCCAGAAACTGCTGCGTGAGTGCGCTTACGTCGGACCGGCCCCGGTCCCACTGGCGGAATACGTGCTGTCGGTGGATGCGCAATCGATTGCCCACGAAAAGCCCGATCGCGCACGCCTGACCAAAGCCTGCGCCGGAATCTCGGTCGATCCCCAGTTGTTCGAAAGCCTGGGCCCCGCGATTACTTCCAGCGGCGGTCTGTTCCTCTACGGCGCCCCTGGTAATGGAAAATCGACACTGGCCCGGCAGCTGACCATGTGCTTCGGACAATGCATCTGGGTGCCGCACGCGATCATCGCCGGCGACCAGATTATTAAGTTCTATGACACCCAGTTTCATCGCAGAATCGAACAAACCGGTGACGACAAGTTCCTGACGTCCAATATCGATCGTCGCTGGATTCAAATCATTCGCCCCACCGTAATCGTCGGCGGCGAACTGACCCTCGACAACCTGGAGTTGCGACACCATCGGGAATCGAATGTCTGCGAGGCACCGCTGCAGATGAAGAGCAACTGCGGCTGCCTGCTGGTGGACGACTTCGGTCGCCAGCGCATTGCTCCCGCGGATCTGCTGAATCGCTGGATCGTGCCCTTGGAATCGCGACATGACTACCTCACCCTGCCGACCGGCAAGAAGATCCAGGTCCCCTTCGAACAGATTGTGATTTTCTCAACCAATCTGGAACCGGAAGATCTGGTCGACGAGGCGTTCCTGCGGCGCATTCCGTACAAGATTCACGCCAAGGATCCCACTGACGAAGAATTCCACCATCTCTTCCGCATGTACTGCGAACGATTCGGCTGCGAGTACCGCAAGGATGTCGTGAACTATTTATTGGAAGAACATTACAGGCCCTGTAAGCGGGCCAAGCGTCGCTGCCATCCGCGAGATCTATTAACTCAAATCAGCAACTACTGCCGGTACAACGACCGGCCAGTCGAATTGCTGCCCGAGTATTGCGATATCGTGGTTCACAGCTACTTTGCCATGGTTCTGAAGACTCAACACAATTGACTGGACCTGGACGCCGATTATGGTTCCTGGAGCATCGGGTAAACACACATTTGATCGGCACGAACCGATCGCCGGCTATAAGACCACCGAACTCCTTGGCCGAGGCGGCTATGGTGAAGTCTGGAAGACAATCGCGCCCGGAGGTATTTCCAAGGCCGTCAAGATCATCTACGGCGACGCCGATCCGTCCCAGGCCGAGACGGAACTGCGCGCTCTGGCGCGTATTAAGGATGTGCGACATCCGCTGCTCCTCTCGATTGAACGTATTGAGATGTGCGACGGCAACCTGGTCATCGTCACCGAACTGGCAGATGGCAGCCTGAAAGATCGTTTTACCCAAGTGCGGCAGGCGCAGTCGGTGGGAATACTACAGACCGAACTGCTCCGTTATGTCAGCGACACCGCCGAGGCGCTCGACTATCTTTATGAAAGCTATTCGCTGCAGCATCTCGATGTGAAGCCGGAAAATATCCTGATTCTCAGCGGCCGTGCCAAGCTGGGTGACTTCGGTCTCGTTAAGAACTTATACGAACGTTCGGCTTCGCTCATTGGCGGCCTGACTCCGACCTATTCTTCACCGGAACTCTTTGAAGGCAAGCCGAATCGCCATAGCGATCAGTACGGCCTGGCTCTCGTTTATACACACATGCTGACCGGCGTGCTCCCCTTTCCCGGGGGGAGTACGGCCCAGATTGCCGCCGCCCACCTGCACGGCGTCCCGAATCTGTCCGCACTTCCACGCGTTCAGCGACCGGTGATTGCCCGGGCGCTGTCTAAGGACCCGGCCCTGCGTTTTGCCAGCTGCTCTGAATTGGTGAACGCCCTCCGAGATGCGATCCGCTCGGAAGAACCTGGCCCTGACCGCCCGGCGGCCGCCACCGCGCTGCCCGCTCACGGCGTTAACGTCCCGTCCGTCCAGCGAGCCTCGCAATCCATGCCCCCGCAGGTTCGGACCGCGACCACCCTCGATACGATCAATTCCAAGGTGCCGTTCGCTGTTGAAGCCGCGTCGCGAAATCCGCCACCCCCGACAACGTATTCCGGTCCCGGATCGGATCCCACGATTCTGATTGGAGTCGGCGGCCTGGGAGTTGAAATCCTGGCCCGGCTGGTCGACCGCCTCAACGATCGCTTCGGTTCATCCAGCCAATGGCCACCTGTGGAGATCATTGTCCTCGACAGCCAGACACGGACACTCTCTTCCCGCTTTCGTGAACAAGATCTGGATCGCGTGCATGTCGTCCCCATTCCGATCAAGTCCGCCGATGCCTACGGCTCGCAAACGGCCGCCATGCTGAAATGGCTGGGGCGCCGCTGGTTTTATAATATCCCACGAGACCTCACAACCAACGGTTATCGTCCCCTGGGGCGGCTGGCACTCGTCTCCAATGGTGCCCGTGTCCGCACGGCGCTCGCGAACGTGATTGAAAGAGTGGCCAGCCAGGGCGCAGCCAGCGGTCGCACACCCCGTGTTACATTAATCGGCAGTGTGGGTGGCGGCACGGGCAGCGGCGCCATCCCCGATTTGACCTACGCCATCCGGAGCGAACTGAAACGCCAGGGGCTGCCGCACGAGCGACTGCAAGGCATGCTGCTGCACTCGACACCCCGCAGCCACTCCGAGCGCGATAAATCTCGCGCCAATGCTTATGCTCTCCTCCGCGAACTCCATCATTATAGTGCCCCGGGCAGTCACTATCCCGGCGAACCGCTGCTGGGGGCACTCCCCTTCCATGGGGACAACGCCGCATTCAGCGAAACGCTGATGTTCCAGCTGGGTGAGGGTCTGGGACAGACCGAATGGGAACTGGCGGCCGAACAAACCGCGGAATTCTTATATGCGGCCAACTTCACGGCCGCGGAAGATCTGCTGCGTCCGTCCGCTTCCGCCACACCCGAAGGGGTCCGAGCAGCCCCCTTACACGCGAATCCTGCCGTGGTCACCGCGTTGGGTGCCGGTGGCAGCTCCACGATTGCCGAAGCCACTCGGATCGCCAGCGATGATGTGATTCGCTTCTGGCGTGAAGGCCGCAATCCGCCGGCACCTCATACGACTTCGGTCACCGCCAAGACTCTGCGTATCAACCCCTTTCTGCCTCCTGCCAACAACGCCGCGAATGCCGCGGCCACCACGGCGTTGCGGCAACAGTTCGAACACCTTCAGCTGGATGTCGAGCACATCCGGACCGATGCGGCCGAAGTGATCCGGCTGGAAAGCGGAGCGGGAATCGAGGATTTCGTCACCAACCTCGTCGATCAGGCCCTGGGGGTCACCAAGGAAAGCGAACAGGGGGCAGTTCGCGCCGGGATCGTCCTCGACTTGCTCGATCGTTGCCTGCAAAGTGACTTCCATGAGGGACTCGATAATGTCGGCGATGACCAGCTTTTCATCCAGGTGGCAGGCCGGCTGACGGCCCGCATGCGACCACGCATCAATCAGCTGTTTGCCTGGGTCCACAAGACCATCGATGCGCCCGACCAGCGAATTGACGGCGCACGACGTGGCGCCTTGTCGATTCAACTGGAATTGCAGTCACTCTATGAAACTGCCGTCAAACAAGCCTCCGCCCAGAAGGATGGTGCCCAGGAAATCGGCACTCTGGCACGCAGCGACGTCTTCCATAAGCCGGAACGCCGGGGACTTGTCTCCTGGGTGCGGCGGCAGACCCCCGACGACAGGCTTCGAGAACTACTACGTAAATATGCCGATCTTCGTTTGAATGAATTTCTCCTGCGAGTCACCGCCAAAATCGTCAGGATCATCGACGCCGAAGTCACCACACTGATCGAGCAGCTCGATCGACTGTCGCGCGACCTGGCTCGTATGTCTAATCTCATTCCGGCAGCCATTCCATCCGATTCCGGATCAGAGTCAGACCTGACTCGCAGTGCGACCATCGTACTGGCCTACCGCAACATGCTGCGTGAACAACTTGAACTCCGTCGTTACGAGATCTCGCAACAGATCGACGCCAACACCGAACGCCAGCTGGCAGCGCAGGGCCGGGAACTGCGAAAACTGCTCGATCCGGTTGTCGATCTGCAACAGGTCCTCTGGCAACCGCTGCTGCAGGCTTCGCGGCAAAGTGTGCTCGACTGTGTGCAGGACATCAACCGCAGGCTGCTGGATGTCTGCCGGACCGGTTCCGAATCGGGCTCCATGAACCAGGTCGCCGAACTGCTGCGTGCACGCCTCCTGACATCCAATGAAGAAGATTCGCAAATCGCGGCCCAATGCCTGGTCATTCCCGCCGGCACCGAAGCAGGCGGCCTGGAAGGCCTGTCGCCCCACACCACCATCGTGGAAGGTCCGCTGACCGATGTCACCCTTTGCACAATCGAGAAGTCAGTGCCTCTCGCCCAGTTAGCCGCGGAGATTACTGGCGGAGTCGTCATGTATAAAGAACTTGCCAGTCGATTACAGACTCGCATCGATATCGAATGGCGCGATCTGGATGAACCCGCGGCACTGTCATGGAACCACCCGACCGAGGAACATGCCGCGGACGAGATTGTTCCGACGACGCCGTTGAACGTCTAAATTTTCGACCTGATTACGCCGGCGGGACCGCTGTCAACTGCGCCGTAATCGGGCCGAAGCATTGAATTCGGCGGTTGGCCCCGAAATCGAACAGCTCCTGACAGGCTCTCGTTGCATTTAAGTTGCACGCAGGAACGATCACGCGCAGCAACGTAGTACTAGTGATCTACCATACACACCCTCGAGAGTGAGAATTAATCGCTCACACCCGAGACAGAATCAACGAAATATTCTGACCACCGAACCCCGAATTGTTCGACATCACGGCCCCCAGGCGCTGCTCGCGGGCGTGATTGGGAACATAGTCTAAATCGCAATCCGGGTCCGGGAATTCGTAGTTGATCGTGGGTGGCACAATCGAGTCCCGCATGGCGAGCAACGAGAACATCGATTCCAGCGCACCGCAGGCCGCCACCAGATGCCCGGTCATGCTCTTCGTGCTTGAGATGGGAATACGGTAGGCATGGGCCGACAGTGCTCCCTTGAGTGCGTTCGTCTCGCAACGGTCATTCGCCCCCGTGCTGGTTCCGTGCGCATTCACATAGGTGACATCATCCACGTTCAAGCCGGCGTCGCGGAGCGCATGCTGCATGGCCCGCGTCAGACCACTCCCGTCCGCGGGGATGTCCGTAATGCGATAGGCGTCCGCAGTCACCCCGTAGCCCAGGATTTCGCCATAGATCTGAGCACCCCGATTTTTTGCGTGGGAGTACTCCTCAATGACCAGCATGGCCGCCCCTTCCCCCAGCACGAATCCGTCACGTTCGCGATCAAACGGCCGTGACGCCGCCGTCGGATCGTCATTGCGCGTCGACAAGGTACTCAGCAGGCAGAAACCCGTCATGCCGTAAGGATGAATCATGCTATGGGCTCCACCCACGATCATGATGTCCGCATCACCGCGACGAATGATCTCGGCCCCTTCCCCGATCGCCTGCGCCGATGCGGCACAGGCCGTCAATGTGTTCAGATTGGGACCGTGGGCCTGGAAGTGCCCCGCAATCCGCCCCGCCAGCGTGTTCGGTTCCTGATCGAGTTCCGCATAGGGATCCAGCAGCTGCAACCCCATTTCGGTAAATCGCTTGAGGTTCAAGTTTCCGTCCGGCGCATACGATTCAGCCACCATGCGCATATACACATCAAAGTTCTGGGCTCCCTCTCCCGACCCCAGGTACACGCCAAAACGGGAACGATCACTCAGGCCCTCGTAGTCCAAACCCGAGTCCTCTACGGCCTGCTTCGCAGCCACAATTCCATATTTGACGTTGCGGCCAGAACGCTCATAATCCCGCACAAATTGCTCGTCGCCAAACTGCGACAACGCAAAATTCTTCACTTCCGCCGCGATCTGCGTGGGGAACTGGGCGGCATCAAACCGAGTAATCTTCGCGACACCCGACTTGCCTGAACACACCGCCTGCCACACCGCCGCCGGATCATTGCCCACGGGTGAAACACAGCCAATCCCAGTCACCACAGCGCGTTTACGCATCAAAAACTCCAACTCGATTTAAGACCCGTTGACGGCAGCAATAACCAGGGTTAACCGCCATGGGCCATTTTTATTCTGTACCGACCTAGGGCCACTATTCTACTGCAATCGGCACTTTTCCGGATGCCCTCTTTGCAATTACCGGCAAAAATCTCAGTCCGAGCCCACGGCAACCAGTTCCGGAGTTGACTCGGTGTCTTCGCGGTCCTGACGATGTTGATGTAAGTTGTTACCCCAGAATCGGATCGACATCCCACGCAGCACAACATAAAACGTCGGCGTCAGGAACAGACCAAACACGGTGACCCCCAGCATTCCGGCAAAAACTGCCGTTCCAAGCACCTGTCGCAGTTCGAAGCCCGGCCCGGTCGCCCGGGCGAGCGGCAGCACACCCAGGATGAATGCGAACGATGTCATCACAATCGGCCGCAGACGCAAACGGCACGACTCAATCGCAGCCTCAATCGGCGTCCGCCCTTCTTCTTCCAGTTGCTTCGCAAATTCCACGATCAGCACGGCATTCTTCGCCGCCAGGCCGATCAGCACCACAAAGCTGATCTGGGTGATCAGATTATTGTCCATCCCTCGTACCGAGACCCCCGCCAGGGCGAACGGCAGACACACCGGTGCAATCAGGATGATGGCCAGCGGCAGCGTCCAGCTTTCGTATTCCGCCGAGTGGACCAGGAAGACGAACAGGACACACAACGGAAAGATGTACAGCGCCGTGTTACCCGCCAGCTGTTGCTGATAGGCCAGGTCGGTCCATTCGATGGTCATGCCCTGGGGCAGTTTCTCGCGGGCGAGTCTTTCAATCGTTTCAATGGCCTGCCCCGAACTGAAACCGGGCGCAGTATCACCCTGCACTTCGGCCGAGGGATACATGTTGTAACGCACCACGCGGTCCGGGCCGCTCTGCCATTTCACTTTCACCACCGATCCCAGCGGCACCATCCGGCCGCTCGCGGTGCGGGTCTTCAAGCGGGTGATATCTTCCTCGTGATTGCGGAAAGCCTCTTCAGCCTGGGTCCGGACCTGGAAGGTGCGGCCATACAGGTTGAAATCATTGACATACGCCGAGCCCAGATTCACTTGCAACGCTTCAAACACGTTCGTCAGCGGAACATTCAGCATGTTGGCTTTCACACGATCCACATCCGCAAACAGCTGCGGTGTGGAAGCACGATAGGTCGTGAATACGCCGGCCAGGGACGGTTCCTTCTGGGCCGCCGCAATCAACGCGTCGGTCGCCTCCTGCAGTGCGCGGGCCCCATGCCCACCACGATCCTGGACCAGGAACTTATACCCCCCAGCGGTCCCCAGGCCCTGCACGGGCGGCGGCGGCACGACGAAAATGTTGGCGTCCGGAATCTGCATCAGCTCCTTCTGTAACGACGGCAACTGTTTCAGAATCGGTTCATGATCGCTCTCGCCGTGACGCTCGTGTTCCAGCTTTTCACCGATAAAGATCGCAGCGGCATTCGGGCTGTTGGAACGCGTCGCCCCCGAGAACCCCACGAAGGTCACCGCATGCCCGACACCGTGATGCTTCATGATAATATCACTGGCCTTGCGAACCACCTCATCCGTCCGCGACAGCGACGCCCCATCGGGCAACTGGATGACGGTAATCAGATACCCCTTATCCTGCCGGGGAATAAATCCCGTCGGCACCTTCATGAAGCCGTAGCCCGTCAGCCCCACCAGGATGGCATATCCGATCAAGGGCACCGCCACCTTGCGCACATTCCAGCCCACCAGGCCCGCATAGACGTGGCTCAGGCGGTCAAACAGGCGATTGAACAACCGAAAGAACCAGCCGAACACAAAGTCCCAGATTCGCGCAAACCAATCTTTCTGGGCACCATGGGGCTGCAGCAATAATGCACAGAGGGCCGGGCTGAGCGTCAACGAGTTGAACGCGGAGAGTAACGTGGAAACGGCAATCGTCAGGGCGAACTGGCGGTAGAATTCACCGCTGATCCCCGAGATGAATGCCGTCGGCACGAAGACCGCCGACAAACCAACCGCAATCGCAATCACGGCCCCCGACACCTCATCCATGGCCTTATAGGCCGCCGCCCGTGGTGACAGTCCGGTGGCGATATGGCGTTCCACATTCTCCACCACCACGATCGCATCGTCGACGACGATGCCGATCGCCAGCACGAGTCCAAACAGCGACAGCATATTCAGCGAAAACCCGAAGGCCAGCATCGCCGCAAATGTGCCGATCAGGGACACTGGAATCGCAATCAGCGGAACCAGCGTGGCCCGCCAGTTCTGCAGAAATACCAGCACCACAATCACGACCAGGAAGGCCGCTTCGTACAGCGTATGAATCACCGAGTTAATCGATTCGCGTACGAAGACCGTCGGGTTATACGCAATTCGATATTCCATCCCTTCCGGAAAATTCCTGGACAATTTTTCGATCGCCTGCTCAATGCCGTCCGCAGTGGCCAGGGCGTTGGAACCAGGCCGCTGGGCAATCACCAGGGCCACTGCATTCAACCCGTCGAGATACGTATTAATCGCATAATCGCGAGCCCCCAGATCAATGCGGGCGACATCCCCCACGCGGACCACCCGGCCGTCGGCTCCTGTGCGAACAATCAAGTTGGCGAATTGCTGTGGATCGAGTAACCGCCCCAGCGTATTCACCGTCAGTTGAAAGTCCCCCCCTTTCCCGAGCGGCGGCTGGCCAATGACCCCCGACGCCACCTGGATATTCTGGGCGCGCAGCGTGGCGACCACGTCCCCCGCCGTTAACGACAGATGGGCCAGCCGCTCGGCATCCAGCCAGATCCGCATGCTGTATTCACGCAACCCCAGCGAATTTACGCTGCCTACGCCGTCCACACGCGCCAGCGTATCCCGGACTTGAATCAGAGCGTAATTCCCCAGGTACAACTGATCGAACTTCTTGTTCGGGGAAACCAGATGCAGCACCATCAGAATATCGGGCGACGACTTCACCGTCGTGATACCCAGTCGCCGGACCTCCTCGGGCAGACGGGCCTCAGCGGTCGCCACCCGATTCTGAACGAGCACCTGGGCCGTATCGAGATTGGTCCCCAGCTTGAAGGTCACTGTCAGTTCCATCTGGCCGTCCACGGTGCATTGCGAAGACATGTAGAGCATGTCTTCGACACCGTTGACCTCCTGCTCGATGGGCGTGGCGACGGTATCGGCAATCACTTCCGGAGAAGCCCCCGGGTATTGCGCCCGAACCACGATTGTCGGAGGGACAATGTCGGGATACTGGGCCGCCGGCAGCACGAGGTAGGCGATGCCGCCGATAATCACCGTGACGACAGAAATCACTGCGGCAAAGATCGGCCGGTCAATAAAAAAGTGCGCAATTTTCATGATGCTTCAGTCCAGATTCGGCGATTCACTCACACGACTATTCCAGCCTGCTGACAGACACTAAACGTTCAGTGATTGGGAAAGCGAAGCCACTGCCGGGCTTACTAATTGGCATGGCGGCAAAGCGTGGTCAACGAGGAACTCCAACAATATTCTCGATTTTGACTTCATTGGTCCCTTAGGGCTTTTACCTCATCCAGCAGACTCTGATTGAATGCCCTGCCAGGTCGTCTAAACCTTCGTGACCTTTGTGGCCTTCTGTTAAAAAGAATTGGAACAGAAGAGCACGAAGTTCACGAAGAACGAGCAGACTGACGAGCTTGGAGTCCCTGCCACTGCCAAGCTTTCTACAGTAAAACGTCAACAAACCACTAAATGTCCGACTTGCACTGCAGCTTGTCTTCGGAATTCGCCTGGGGTTGCTCGGGTGACTTCGTATCGTTGGCGGCCGCTGCGGCACGACGCGGTCGCGTGATCCACTGCTCCTTCGGAACCGGCTCACCGTCTCCCGGAAATTCTTCGGGTTCCAGGTTGAGCGTCTCCATCTTCACCACGACAGCTTCGCCGGGACGCACCCGCTGCAGACCCCGCAACACGAAACGCTCGGTCCCGGCCAACCCCTTGCGGATGACTCGCAGCCCCCGCACGATGGGACCGAGTTCGACGACTTGCCGACGGGCCTTGTTGTCTTGATCAATGACGAACACATACTTTTCTGATTGATCTGTCCCGATGGCGAGATCGGGAATCAGCACCGCTTCATACCGGCCACTCCCGGGAAATCGGACGCGGGTAAACAGTCCCGGCGTTAACGCGAGATCGGGATTCGGCAGGATGGCCCGCCCGCGCATCGTCCCCGTTTCTGGATCGAGGCGGTTGTCGATGAAATCGATATGCCCACGGTGCGGGAACTGGTGCGGTTCATTCGCCAGCCCCACATAGACCGGCGTCTTGTAGTCCCGCGAACTATGCCGTTTGCCTTCCCGCACCAGCTTCACATACTTCAGGAAGGACTGTTCGTCGGCATCGAAATTCACGTGAATCGGATCCAGGGAAACAATCGTCGTGATCAATGTGGATTGGGCATTCCCCCCGTTAATCAAGTTCCCGTCCGTGACCAGTCGCGAACTGACCCGACCCGTAATCGGCGCCCGTACCTGCGTGTACTCGACATTCAACCTGGCGATATCGAGCAGCGCTTTAGCCGACTCCAACGCCGATTCGGCAGAAGCCACCGCCGTCTTTGACAGTTCCAGCTTGGCCTTGCTGGCCAGCACATTCGCCTTGGACTGACTTTGCTCGGTCTCGCGAATATCGAGTTCTTCCTGCGACATCGCCTTCTGCGCCACCAGCGGCCGCGAACGTTCGAAGCGGGTCACGGCCAGGTCGAAGCGAGCCTCGGCCACTTTCACTTCCGCTTCGCTTTGCACCACCGCCGCTTTGGCCTGCCGGATCTGGGATTCGGCCGCAGCCACATTGGACTGGGCCCGGGCAACTTCCGCATTGAAGGGACGCGGATCAATCACCGCCAGCAGATCCCCTTCGCGAACCAGTTGCCCTTCATTGAAGTGAGTCGAATCTAAATACCCGCTGACTCGCGCCCGCACTTCCACGAATTCGATCGCCGCGATGCGACCAACATACTCATCCCATTCCACAATCGGGGTCCGCACCGGGGTCGCGGCGACCACATCCGCGGCAACCGGTTGCTGGGCCGGCGCACTTTGCGAACACCCCGTCACCAGGCTCCCCAGGAGTACGACAATGACCAGAGACTCACGCATGGTAAACCCTCCTATTGAAAAACCGCGGCCCACCGGAACGTTCGAGCGTGGTGCACTGCGGAACGCTGCCTGACAGTAGAT
>CAZQUW010000023.1:0-6811 GCA_964596215.1 uncultured Planctomicrobium sp.
GACGCTCCGAATGTGTCTTGCCGCGGATCGGGCTGACGGCCATATGCCAGAGGATCTTCAAATCCGAGGAAAACGACATCGGGCATTCCTTCAAACTCTGGCCCGGTAGTCAGGCCAGAGGATAGATCTCTATGGGTGCATAGTGAAACAAGTGGCAGACGAGCCCGGTGGCGTCAGCCCCGGGATTCTGCGATTTACTGCGGACGTTGGCTGCGAAGAAGAATCCGGGGGCAGACGCCGCCCGGCTCGCCTTGGCAGGTTGTGAATTCTGACGATTTCCGCGACAGGAAGGTAGTGATTCGCCCTGTGAGAATCCATACGGCGCGAGGGTTTGCACATCTGGGGAAGCTGCGATAACCTTGCTTGGGAAACGACAAATGACGAAATCCGAATGCCCAATGACCAGATCCGCATGACCAATCGCCCCCTTCGGGCTTCGTCATTCGACATTTGTCATTCTTTCGCCATTCGGATTTCGTCATTCGACATTTCCTGCAATAAACAGGGAAATTTACCTGCGAGGCGTTGACTCGCACTGCAAAAACTCAGGGAAAACATGTCACAGACACCTCGATTGTTGGAAGGGCAGGTTGCCCTGGTCACCGGAGCCGGCCGTGGTTTGGGGCGGGCATTTGCTGAACGCCTGGCAGCCCTTGGGTGCAACATTGGCGTCCACGGCATGCGTGAAGCGGGTCCTTCTGAATACGGTGAAGGGACCACGCTAACGGAGACTGCAGCCGAAATCGCCAAAGAATTCGGTGTGAAGACAATCCGCGTCCTGGGCGACCTGACGAATGGCGAGCAAGTCGCACGGGTGGTCGCAACGGTCACGCAGGAACTGGGACCGATCGACGTTCTCGTCCATAGTGCGGGTGGCGACATCGGCGCCGCGGGGGGCAAACCGAATCCCAATGACACGGTGATGATCTCGGAAGCCGATATCCGCTGTGTCATGGATCGCAACGTCCTCAGCACCATTCTGACCTGTCAGCATGTCGCCCGTGGGATGATGGAACGCAAGAGCGGTCGGATCATCACGATCGGCTCAATTTCGGCATTCTTCGGCCATGAGAATTCCGCGATCTATGGAACGGCCAAGGCCGCGGCCACCGAATACACCCGGTGCCTCGCCGCCCAGTTGCGACCGTATAATGTGACGGCCAACGTGCTGGCTCCCGGCGATACCCGCACAGGCCGCTTTATGGGGACGCGGAAGGTCGATGAAACCCGCATGGTGACTGAGGGGACCTTGAATCGCATTGCGCTGGTGGACGAAGTGTCGCGCGTGGTGGAATTCTTCGCCGGCCCGCTGGGCCAGTTTGTGACCGGTGAAGTCCTGCGGGTGGACGGCGGCAGCCAGATCTGGGCGTCCTAGTCGAATTCCGATGCTTGAGCGTGCCCCTCACCCCCTAGCCCCTCTCCTCGGGCTACCACGGCGAGGGGAGCGACATCATCGGAGGGTTTGTCGGTCTCGGGAATTACAAAAGGAATTGCAGCATGGAGAGTTCTGAACCCAGCCTTCTGGAACAAGCCCTCGAACGTGGCTTGGCGCCGGGTGGCAAACTCTCCCAGGAACTGGGAGCTCTCGGTGATTATCCGCTCGAGACGATCTCGGATGCCCGCGCCGTCGTTGATGCCCTGCGCAAGTATGCCGACCAGTCAAAATTGTCCCCCATGGGAGGGGGCGGTGATTGCGATTGCTCGCCACTGCATCCGCTGGCCTCGTTGTTCCAGGAAGCGGAGACCGACGAAGCGTATCTGGTGCTCGAGACTTACGGACTCCCCATTCTGCTCGAAATCTTCGATCAGCGGTTGCCCCTGGCAATCGCTGACGAAGGGGAAGACCTGATCTTTGTCCTGAAGATTTTTGTCATCTACCGCTACGAACCGGGCATGCAGCGGATCGTCGCCGCGTTGCGACAGCCCCTGGACCACGACTTATATGTCTGGGGCGTGCTGTTTGAAACGGTGCATGACGAGCACCCCGATCGCCAGTTGATCTGCGATCAGCTGCGGGACCCGTTGCCCACCGGATTTGCCGGGGTGGCGTATCTGGATCTCGTCAATCGCATGGCCAGTCGTGGCGAAGCGCAACCCCATCCATTCGACACCAGTGCGGGAATTGAACTGCTGCGGCAGTGGGCCTTGAGTGAACGGGCTGAGGAATCCAGCTACGCCCAAAGCGTGGCGCATGCCCTGCCGTTTTTGACTCGCCCGGAACGCGATGAAATCCTGCAGGTGCTGCTGAATCATGACGATCAGCTGGTCGTGGTCGATGCGGCCGCCGCCGCGGCGAAGCTTGGCCGTGAAGATGGCTTCCAGAAGCTGGCGACATTATGTACCGATGCCAGCGTGAGTTACTTCGCCTGCCAGCATCTGCGCGAAATGGGCCGCGAAGAACTGATCCCGGAAAGTGCGAAGAATCCACACTTCCAGGCAGTCGCCGAATTCTGTGCCTGGCTGACATTGCCCGATGCCTACGGCGAGATTCCTGATGAAGTCGAGATCATCGATCATCGCGTCGCCGCCTGGACTCCGACGAATGACACGCGACCGCTGTGGTTGATCAAGTACACCTACTCTGCCGATCCCAATGATCCCGAAGATTTCCCGGAGACCGGCGTGGGACTGGTGGGCTCGGAAACCGGCGTGCTGTTCGACGAGACGACCCCGGATCACTCTCCGGAGGAAATTTACGCCCTGCATTGCTGTTGGGAATTGCAGCAGCAGGGAGATGAACGGGCTCCCGAGGATCTGTCTGTAGAAGCCGGAAAGAAGTTGCTGGGGTGGTAGTAGTGGCTGGAAGGCCTCCCAATACCAGCTCGCCGATTTGAGTTGCCGCGACCAAACCGGTCTCCCCGGGATTGGGGAGTTTGGGTAAACTGCCGGCCGGGCGGATGCCCATTGATGTACTGCCCATGGATGGGGGAGCGGACGATGATTCGTCACGGATGGCTGACAGTTTGTGTATTGCTGGGTTTAACGGTCTCATCTGCGCCTGCGGCGGACGATTTTGACCGTCAGCGGTCAACGGCGCCGACTCCCTGGCAGGATGACGCGGCCCTGCACGACATCCAGTTCGTCAAATCGCAATCGGGCTGGGCCGTGGGCGATCACGGTGTCATCTGGAAGACTGCCGACGGCGGATCGACCTGGGATTTACAACCGTCGGGAGTGAAATGCGCTCTGCGTTCGGTCTGTTTTCTGACAGACAAAGTCGGCTGGATCGCGGGGGGCGAAAGCATTCCTTACGCGCATCAAGGGGTCGGCGTGCTGCTCGCAACAACGGACGGCGGCACGACATGGCACCCCATCGGTGGCCCCGATCTGCCGGAACTTCAACGTGTCAAATTCTTTACGTTGACCCACGGCGTCATTGTCGGTGAATCCAGTGCCCGCTGTGCCTCGGGGGTGATGCAGACCAGCGACGGCGGCAAGACGTGGCAGCCGGCGGCAGGTGAATCACTGGGCAGCTGGCGTGCGGCCGATTTTCTCAGTCATGAACAAGGGGCGCTCGCGGGCCTGCGGGGTCAACACGCCCTGTATGGCAACGGCCGCCTCGGCAAAACCAAATTGGGCAGCCTGGGGCTCCGCGGTCTGTATGGTCTCAAGCTGCTACCCGGCGGTGAAGGCTGGCTGGTGGGCGACGGTGGCCTGATACTGCACCAGGATCGAGGCAGCATTGTCTGGCAATCTCCGGCGACTTCACCGCCGCGCGAGGTTCGGGACCTGTTTGATTTCCGGGCGGTCGCGGTGCGCGGCAAGAAAGTGTGGATTGCGGGTGATCCTGGCACGGTCGTCTGGCATTCTCCGGACGCTGGCGAGACCTGGGAACGACACTCCACCCGGCAGACGCTGCCGATCGCGGCGTTGTCCTTTCCATCGGACGATACCGGTTGGGCGGTGGGTGCCCTGGGGACGATTCTGCAGTCGACGGACGGCGGCATGACGTGGCTGGCGGTCCGTGGAGCCAATCGACGCATGGCCTATCTGACGGCCCATAGTCAACTGGACCATGTCTCGGTCCCGCTGGTGACAGCAGTGTCCGGTGAAGCCGGCTTCCGCGGCCTGGTGAGCGTACTACCGCGCAATGATATCGGATCCGAGCGTGAACAATCTCGCGAGATCGACCTGAAGCTGTCGGAAGCGGTGATGCTGGCGGGGGGCTCGGCGGCGTCCGTCGGTTGGCGTTTGCCGCTGGATATTCCCGGACTGGAAAACAACCCGGAAAAACTGCTGGCCGAATGGACCAAGCGGTCAGAAGGTGCACTGCAGGGCCAGCTGGTGGCCC
Source organism: uncultured Planctomicrobium sp. (assembly GCA_964596215.1). Lineage (GTDB taxonomy): Bacteria > Planctomycetota > Planctomycetia > Planctomycetales > Planctomycetaceae > JAKFVC01. The sequence continues at coordinate 4,292 of CAZQUW010000023.1, forward strand.
AGTTCGTGCGGCAGCTGCGGACCTGGCGGCCGAGCGTCGTGATCCTGGATGAATCGAATCCGCGTGATGCCGTGGGGCGACTGATCCGCGAAACGATGCTGCAGGCGATTCCGCAGGCGGCCGATCCCACCAGCCAGTTGGCTCAGCAGGAAATCGCCGATCTGCCGATGTGGCAAGTCGAACGAGTCTTCGTGCGACTGCCCGCGGGCAGCCAGGGGCAGGTCAACATGGGAGCGTTTGAAATTCTCCATCGACAAGGCTGTGCCGTCCAGATGGCGGCCGCTCCGGCGTTGGCCCGGCTGCAGCGCGAAGCGATCGCCTTGAGCGAACGAGAATCGTATAAGGCAATTTCCCTGGCGGGAAAGAACGTCGACTACGCCGGCAGGGACTTCTTCGCGAAGCTCGGAATTTCCCCCGGAACCGATGCCCGCCGGGCACTGCCTGCTCTCGAAGACGGGGAACTGGATAAGAAGCTGAAGCTGGCTCAGGCACAGCGTAACTTCCACGCGTACGTGCAGCGTTTCATCACCGACGGCCGGCATGCACAGCAATTGCTGGCCCAGCTGGGTGGCGTCACCGCCGGGATGCCCGACGATCAGTCGGCCCTGTTGCTGGCACAACTGGCCGATGCCTACCGTCGCCAGGGGTACTGGGATCTCGCGGAAGCCACACTAGTCGAACTGGTCGACCGCTATCCGCATGAACCAGCTGCTCAGGACGCCATGCGGTGGCTGGTGCAACTTTGGGTGGGGACCGAGCTGACCTATCGCCGACTGCAGGCAACCAATGTCGAACGTAAGAAGTTCAGCGTTGAATCCGCCGAGCTGGCTCAGCGTCTGAGAAATGCCGGTCAACGCCTGCCGACGGGCGAAGGAACCGTGGCCCAGGAAATCCAGCAGTTGGGGGGCGAAAACACTTCATTGCAGGTGGAGCAGACCCCCTTCAAGGTGGATATCGGACCGGGTAAGGACCTGCGTCAGGAACGAGCCAACCTGTGGCAGGATAAGGCCCGCCGCATGGCCAGCCTGCTGCAGCGGACATCACCCGCCTGGTATCAAAGCCCTGAGATCCAATTCCCGCTGGGAGCCCTGTATCGGCAGCGACAGCTGGGGACCGAAGCGGCGGAATGCTATCACTTCATTATGCGCGGCGGAGATAAAACTCCCTGGCAGCAGACAGCGGCGACGGAACTGTGGTTGAACCAGATGGCCGGTCTGCCCCCGAAATCGATCTATAACCTGCGTGTGGCGAGCAAGCCGCCGACGCTGGACGGTTTACTGAGTGACCCCTGCTGGCAGCAGGCGGAAGAGATGGCGCTCGTGACCGACGACACCAACGGACCACTGCAGCAACAAGCGTTCGTGTTGATGTGTCGCGATCGAGAATTTCTGTATTTCGCGGGAGTCTGTCCGCGCATAGCCGGGTCACCAGAAGCGCTCCCCGATCACAAGGGCCGCACCTACGATGCCGATCTGGCGGACCACGATCGCATTACCTTGATGCTGGATGTGGATCGCGATTATGTGACCTACTACCGCTTTACCATCGATCAGCGTGGCTGGACGAACGAGGACTTATGGGGGGATGTCTCGTGGAATCCCAAGTACTACGTGGCGGCCGACGGCGACGAATCCACCTGGCGTTTTGAAGTGGCCATTCCGTGGAAAGAACTGGTACCGAACTCCCCCACTCCCGACACCATGTGGGCGGCGAGCGTCGTACGCACCCTGCCGGCCCAGGGAGTGCAAAGTTGGACCAAACCGGTGACGTCTCGTCCCCGAATGGAAACGGGCGGGCTACTGAAAATTGAATGAGCAGCAACCGACAACGTGGGACAGTCAGCCAGAGGTACGGGGCTCACCAATAAAGATCTTTTTGAGCGACCGACTGACGGGCCTGGAGACCCGTCCCACGATACGTTTTACCTGGAATTTTACGGCACCTCGCTGCTGCGAACGAATATCGTTCCTGGAGCAAATAGCGACACTCGAGCATTCCCATGTCCAGCCAGATCCTTGCCCTGCATGAGTCACACGATTCTTCGACTTCGCCCTGGCGTGCCTCGTGGATGTCTGCCTGGCAGGACGGTCGGGCCATGGCCTCGAAGCTGCCGCTGTGGTGCGCCGCCATTCCGCTGGCCGGGGTGGGGCTGATCAGCCTGCTGGGATCGGGCCAATGTCTGTCGTGGTTCGTCGGCAAGTACGCCTGGACGGGCAAAGATTTTCAAGAAGTCCTGGGACCAACCCTGCTGGCCGCCGCACTGGTCGTGGCCCTTTATTTGTGGTTCGTCGAACGACACGTCTGTCGCGCGTGGATGGCTTGCCTGCCGGCCATCCTGTTGTGTCGCGAGCTCCATTTTCCCGGCACCGGGGCTGGCGTTTATGTAGGACTGGTGGTGCTGGCCGTCGCTGCCCTTCGCCATCGCGACCGCCTTTCCCCCGTCTGGGATTGTTCCGCGTTATGCGGCTGGTGGCTGGGTGCTGCGAGCTGGTATGCCCTCGCGGTCAGTGTGGATTCAGG
>CAZQUW010000023.1:6911-10964 GCA_964596215.1 uncultured Planctomicrobium sp.
GGCGAACTCGGTCGCTGGCAAGTCGAGCTCGAGCCGCTGGCCGTGGGCGGTCCCTATACGTTGACGATCCAGGGGAAGAATACGCTGAAGTTTGAAGACGTACTGGTCGGAGAAGTCTGGATTTGTTCGGGCCAGTCGAACATGCAGTGGTCGGTCATGCGGGCCAACGATCCCGATCTGGAACGGCTCACCGCGAAGTTCCCCAAGCTGCGATTGATCACGGTGCCCAACTTGGGAACTCAGGAACCGCAGACTGACTTCAAGGGGGGCTGGACTGCTTGTACGCCGGAGACCGTGAATAGCTTTTCGGCAGTCGGCTACTTCTTCGGACGCCAACTGCACCAGACTCTGGATGTGCCCGTCGGCCTGATCAACAACGCGTGGGGTGGTTCGGCGTGCGAAGCCTGGGTCAATCGCGATGTTCTCGCAAAGGACGGCAAGTACGAAGCACTGCTGGCTCGCTGGAAGGCCGAGGAAGAGAATCTGCCGCAGGCGCTTGCTGAATACAAGGACAAGTTCGCCAAGTGGGAAATCGCGGCCAAGGCAGCCAAAGACCAGGGCCAGCAACCGCCGCCAGCTCCGCAGAATCCCGAAGCGCGGATGCGCGGTAATGCCCGCCCGGCCAACATCTACAACGGCGCCTTAAAGCCCACCATTGGTTACGGTATTCGCGGAGCCATCTGGTACCAGGGCGAATCGAATGCATCGCGAGCGTATCAGTATCGCGACCTGTTCCCGTTGATGATCAAGAACTGGCGCGATGAATGGCAGCAGGGTGAATTCCCGTTCTACTGGGTCCAACTGGCAGATTTTCTGGGCGAACAAGCCGAGCCCGTTCCCAGTGCCTGGGCCGAATTGCGGGAAGCTCAGACCATGACCATGTCCAAGCTCAAGAACACGGGCGAAGCGGTCATCATCGATCTGGGCGAAGGGAAGGACATTCACCCCAGGAATAAACAGGACGTCGCCAAGCGACTGGCGCGGTGGGCCTTGGCCGATGTTTACAAGCTGCCCATCGTTCATCGCAGCCCGCTTTATAAGTCGATGGAAAAGCAGGGCAATAAGATCATCGTCACGCTGGACCATGTGGGTGGCGGGCTGGCACCGTTCGACGTGAATCAGCTAAAGGGGTTTGCGATCGCTGGCGAGGACCAGAAATTTGTCTGGGCCCAGGCCAAGCTGGTTGGCCCCGACAAGGTGGAAGTCTGGAGCGATGCTCTGCAGGATCCAGTCGCAGTACGCTATGCCTGGGCGGACAACCCGGTGTGCAATCTCTACAGCAAAGAGGGATTGCCGGTGACTCCCTTCCGGACCGACGACTGGCCCGGAGTGACGGCGGCCGCGAAATAAGGTTGCGACCTGCTCATAGCCCGGTCGCGATGGCCGACCGGGCTTTCGTAGCCTGACTCTCCCGAGTCGGGCGCGTTCTGTCAGCCAATCTGCCCGACTCGGGAGAGTCAGGCTACCGACAGATCGCTCAATCGCGGCGCGATCGACGATTGTCATTTCCCCTGCAGCTTCTTCAATTGATCGGCGTAGGCCTGGGCGGGTTTGGTTTCGCCGGCCTGCGCAAAACGTCGTGCCGCTCGGGCCAGCATTTCCAGATAGAACGGACTGGTCTGGCTCTGGCGTCGCCGTGGAATCAGCGGCAGGAGTTCCTGGTACAGCTTGAGAACCTTCGACTGGCCATCCTCAACGTGCACCGCCACCGCCTCGTATTTGTCGAGCAATTGCGGCACATAGCGTCCCTCATCGGGGAAACGCTTGATCGTTTGTGCCAGGCCTCCCAGAGCCGCCTGATATTGCTGACCGGCCACCAATTGCTGAGACAGCTGCAAGCGCAGGCGGCACGTCAAATCAGGGCGACCGGTGCTGGCCCACAGCTGCAGGAGTTTATCGTAAGTCGGCAGGCGCCGGGACAGATCAGGTTCGTATGCTAACAACTCGTCGATGATCTGGCAGATGAAGTCGGGGCAGTTCGTGAGTGTTTTGATGCAACGGTCGCGCAGCCCGTCCAGCCGCGGATTGAGTTCGGGTGTGACCCGCCCCGATTTCGCCAGTTGTGCGACCGCCTGCCACACCGCCTGGTGACCGGGACTCAGTTCAATTACTGATTCGAGCACTTCCAGTTCTTGCTCAACTGTCAATTGCAGACGAGATTTTAACTCGGGCCAGGCCTGCATAATCAGCTTAGCCTGGCGATAGGCGAGTGGATTCAATCCAACCCCCTGCAGTCGCAGTTCGAGTTCCCGGTCGGTGATGAGCCGCCCGGACTGCGGTTCCAGCAGCTGGCCCACATAATAGCGATCAAGAAAAAACCGACCGTGCGATTCCAGGGAAAATGCCAGTCCCGTCGATGTGGACGACTGCAGCTCGGTCCACATGACCCAGGCATGATTGCCACCTGAGCGGGCGCGCCCCTCGACGTAGGCCGCGGGAATCCCCAGGCACTTCGCCACGCGTGTGGCATAGTCGGCCTGCATGACACAGATGCCGCCGCGGTCTTTCAAGTTGGCCAGCGTGTAAGCTCGCGGTGCCAGTTGGGATGTCGTTTCCCCCGATTTGATCATCTGGTGATCATAGGCGACATCTTCGTAGCACTGCCCAATCGGCCGGCGCGGATCGTGGTAGGCCCGCTGCACCCAGGTCCGCTCCTCAAGTGGCGTGCGATGATTCACGACATGCTGGAGAAACTCCCACGGGAGTTTCTGAATCCGGCGCCGCCCCACGAATTCGGAACTGCTGTAGTAATCAAAATTGTCGATGGCATCACAGGTTTTTTCTCGCGACACCGTGGCATGGCTGCGTCGCTGCTGAACGGTGTAGTCGTAGACCCCGGACTCACGATCCCAAGTGATGGCGGTGGCAATCGCCAGTTCAAAATCGGACGTCAGGCGTTGAAATGAGCGATTCAGCAGACGTTCGACAATCTTCATGGCCGCGGGGACATCGTCGTTACCGTCAAACGCGGTGTAGAGCTCATCCCGCAAATCAGGATGGGCTCCCAGCCAGCGCTGCAAATCGGCCCCGGAGCCTTGAAAGGCAGTGGTCAGTTCTGCGGCATGTGCCCGTGCGAAGCGGGCCGCGACCAGGCTCCGCAGAGCGGGATAGGATGCGGGATCACACAGCTGGCCCGCGCGATAGAGTTTGGCGAAATCGTCGATCAGCCGGGCATCGTCAGCCGCCAGAGTCGCGTTCGTGGCTGAGCCAGATTTCACGGCCGGCCCAACCTGGAGAGGCGGTCCTGATCGTACTGACTCGAAGATCGGCGGTTCTTGAGAGGTGGAATTCGGCAGTTCAGAACCAACGGCGATGACGAACTCAATCAGGGAGGAGACCGGCATCGGCTTCGCAGACTTTATCACGACGGCCTGCACCGGCACGATGGTGCCTGCAGCTGCGGCCTCGGGAGACCAGGTAAACCGTCCAGAATCTGCATCAAGCACCGCCCCGGCCGGAAACTTTGGTCCCGGTTGATATCGCAATTTCTGGGCCGGCACATCAGGGTCACGCGCGTGAACCATCACGGACAGTGTCTCACCAACCTCGGTAAATTGATCCTCAATGGGATCGACGTGTGGCGGTTGAACGGCTTCACGAACAGTGACTGTGAATTCGCGGGTGGCCTGCGGCGTTCGCTGTTCAGCCCCGCGAACGGCCAGCTTGACGCGAAACTTCCGCCCGCCGGTGGACTCGTCCGGCGTCCATTGCCACCGTCCGCGCTGTGGATCGATCGTGGCTGAAGGCGGCCCCGTAATTATTCCGAACTCGACGGCCACACCTGGCGGATGTTTCCACTCTGGAACCAGTTGCAGAGTGATAGGCTGACCTTCCAGCGCCGTCTGATTGGCAATCGCCTGCAGCGTTAATTCCGGCGCCGCGCGAAGCTGGGACCAGTAGTAGGCCAGCGATACCACCGACGCAATGACGATGATGCACCAGAGCCCGTAGCGTTCCAACCAGCCCTCTTTGGGGACAGGGCGTATCGGTGTCGGTTCGATAACGAGCATGGGATCGCCGTGGTCGGGAATGCCGCCTTCGAGAGTTGATGCT
>CAZQUW010000023.1:11064-35797 GCA_964596215.1 uncultured Planctomicrobium sp.
GCAACTGCGCGGGCCATCCATTTCTGTTCAAGGACCTTCACCATGGGCGTTAAAGTTCAGATCATTTTCTACAGCTTGTATGGCCACGTCTACCAGCTCGCCGAGGCCATCGCGGCCGGCGCGAGAGAAGTTCCCGGGGCCGAGGTCGAAGTACTACAGGTCGCCGAAACCCTGCCCGCGGAAGTCCTCGCCAAGATGGGAGCGACCGATGCGAAGAAGGCGTTCGCCCATATTCCCATCGCTGACCCGAAGCGTCTGGCCGAAGCGGATGCGATTATTCTGGGTTCACCCACTCGATATGGAATGGCCACCGCCCAGATGCGGACGTTTCAGGATGCAACCGGCGGGTTGTTCGCGTCAGGAGCGTTGATTGGCAAAGTCGGTAGTTCGTTTACCTCAACCGCCAGCCAGCACGGCGGTCAGGAAACGACATTAATGAGCATGTCGACGTTCTTCTTCCACATGGGCATGGTCGTCGGTGGCGTCCCCTATAGCGTGCCCGGTTTATCCTACCTGGACGCGGCCAGTGGTGGCACCCCTTACGGTGCATCCACGATTGCCGGACAACGGGGCGAACGTCAACCCAGCGAGAATGAACTGGCCGTGGCAAAGGCCCAAGGCCAGCACATTGCCGGGATTGCCGCAAAACTGGCGGCAAAGTAGTTTGCAATTCCCATAAGTCCCATCTGAATGCATGGGACTTATGGGACGGATGGGAAATATGTTTTTATGCAGGGCCGCTACTGCGAATGCGTGGTGATCGCGGAGCGATCAACGACTATCTTTGCCCGTTCAGGATCTGCACCTGTACCGCCGAGCCGGCGACATCTTGCAGTTCCACACGCAGCGGTTGTTTCCGGGTGGCGCGGTCGATGACGATGGTCAGCTGATGCGGGCCAGCGGCGAGATCCAATTTCAGTTGCACCGCTGGCGTCACAGGCTTGCCATCCAGCAAGAGCTGCAGACTGTCGACGGCGTTGAACTGGAACTGGACAGCCCCGGGCGTGGTGACATCCAGATCGGCGCGGATCACGCTGATCTGACTGGTAGCCGATGGGAGTTCTTTGAGGTCCGACAGCGGCAGCCAACCGCCGACCGTCGCGTAAGTCGGCAGCCAGGTCAGATCCGGATTGGCGGCCAAATCAGCAGCTGGTTTGTTCTTCAACGCAGCCAACTGTGCCGGCTGAGGAGTCAGGGTTTGCCAGCGTCGGATGACGCGCGCCTTGCTGATCGAATAGGGCCCGACTTTGCCCAATTCCGACAGGAACCGCACCAGATCCAGCGTTTCGCCGCGAGTCAGTGAATCGATCAGACCGACGGGCATTAACGAACCGCCATTCGCCTGTTCCTCGATCGTATCGAGCGGAATCGGGATCTCTTCGCCGGCCGCGTTTCGCAGCACGAGATCGCGGTCAGTCTGCGTAACTTTAATACCCGTATAAATCTTCCCCTGATCGTTGACGACAATCAGCGAATGGTAGCCTTCCTTGATCTGCTTATTGGGATTCAACATCGAATCGACGATGTAATCAATCTGGGCACTGGCCCCGATACTTACGAGGTCAGGACCGATCTGGGCACCGGCGCCGCCAATGGAATGGCAGCGGAAGCAATTCAAGTCCTGCCGTCGGAACAAGGCCTCACCGCGGGCCGCATCACCCTGGGTGGAAACGTCAGCCACCAGCTTCTGCATTTCTTCCGGGGTCAGTGACTGGGCTCCCGTTTTGATCTTGCCGGCCTTTGACAGGGCTTCCGTCAGGGCCGGTTCCTCGCGGATGGAATTGCGAATCGCACGAATGCCGAGCTTGGCGACATCCGCTTTCAGCTCTTTGCCATCGAGGGCAGCCGCCAGCAATGCCGGTCCACCCTTCTGATCCAGGAAGGCATTGAACAACGGCACGGGATCCGACTTGCCGGCAGTGGCCGACAGCACGTCCACAGCCAGCTTGGCAGCCGCCGGGGTATCTAACGCAGCGAGTGCAGCGACCGCCTGAATCCGCAGGTCGGCAGGGTGATCCTGCGTCGCAAACTGCGTAAAGGTTTGCTTGCTGGCGTCGCCACCGAGCGCCACCAAACCTTCCGAGGCAGCCAGACGCACGTCTTTAGACAGCGAGGCATCGCTGCTGGTCAACAGGCTCAGCAGTTTTTCTCGTGAAGCCTCGACCTTCCATAATCCGGCCAGCCGTGCGGCACTGGCCCGCACGTGTTCATCAGTCAGGTCCAGCAGTGCCGCAATCGAGCCCAGATCACCTGCCGGCTTGAGATTTCGCAGCCGAGCGGCCGATTCGAGTAATGCCAGGTGCGCGGCCGACTTCTTCGCAAGAGCCAACTCGAACAGTTTGCCAAGGTCATCGGCATCGCCCAGCGCGGAGACCAGTTTCAAGATCCCGGCTTCGCGATCAGCAGGGATTTGTCCCTGTTGCAGCGAGGCCAGCAGCGGTTTCACTACCGCGGGTGAACCGGCGGCTTGCAGGACGAATGTCAGATGGCGGACGTTGCCCCCAAAGTCGAGTTCCCCGGCCTGCAGTTTCGGCAACCAGACCGATTGCAGATCACGGGCCGTCAGCCACAATGCGTAATCGATGTTCTTGTCAACCGGGCGATCGAGGGCCAGCATGGCCAGTTCGATCGACTGGATCGACGGAAACGCCGCGAGGGCTCGCACCGCTTCGAGACGCACGCGGGGGTGCTCATCCACGATGCGATTGGCGAGTAACTCAACCGGATTGTGGAGGCGCGCCCCCCATTGGGGGACGATGCGGACCGCGGCCGCACGCGCCTTGGGGTCGGGCGAATTCAAAACGGCGTTCAGCAGGTCGGGTTCCACGACATCCAGTGATTGATACGACCACAGACCCTCCAGGCGGAGATGTTCGAACTGCGGATCCTGGGGATTGAGTTGCTTGACCCAGGCGGCCAGTTCCGGCAGGACAGAGCTGCCCCGCTCCTTGAGTTGCCGCTTGGCATGATGTCGGGTGAATTGTTCGGGGGCGGCCAGCGCGGCCAGCAGATCCCGGGTCGGAACTTCGACCAGTTTGGGTTTCGCAACCAGCGGCCGGCCCTTGGCGGTCACCCGCCAGATACGACCGCGGGTCAGATCGCGGCGGGGATCGCGAAAGTCCACTTCACCGTGTTGAATGATGGGGTTATACCAGTCGGCGATATAGATCGCTCCGTCTGGTCCCATCTTGACGTCAATCGGGCGGAACGCGACGTGCGTACTTTTAATGAGTTCGGTCTGTTCGCGTGAGGCGTAGCCTGAACCATCATCGCTGAGCACAAAGCGGCAGACGCGATGACCACGGAAGTCATTGGTGATAATGTTGCCTTGCCAGTCGTCGGGCAGGTGCCGACCACCGACGATCTCCATGCCGCAATACTTCGGGCTGCCGGGATTCAATCCCTTCATGATGCGGGGCACACCAACGGCAGTGACGAATGAGACACCGGGGAACACGTAATTGATGCCTTCCCCGCCGGCGCCATCAGTCGCAAAGGATTGGCCCCAGGCATCCTGCTGATGGCCCCAGGTGTTAACCAGTCCGCGCATCAGGACCGAGAGCTCCATCGTCTCGGGGCGAAACTGCCAGATGCCGCCGCCGTTCAGGCGACGCACGCCATGCGGCGTTTCCAGATGGCTGTGGATATAGATCGACTGATTGAAATACAACTGCCCGTCCATACCCCAGCGAAAGGTGTGCAGAATGTGGTGCGTATCTTCGGTACCGAAGCCCGACAGCATCACCCGTCGGTCGTCGGCCTTGCCGTCACCGTCGGTGTCTTTGAAGTGCACCAGTTCGGTGCTGTTGGCAACGTAGGCCCCGCCGTCGCCCGGTTCGATACCGGTTGGAATGAGCAGGCCGTCGACGAAGACATCGGTCTTGTCGGCGACGCCGTCTCCGTCCTGATCTTCAATGACCAGAATCCGGTCATTGGCCACCTGGCCGGGCTGGATCTGGGGATAAATCGAGCTGCTCGCAATCCACAGGCGACCGCGTGCATCGAAATTCATCTGGATCGGCTTGGCGATCAACGGATCGGCGGCGAACAAGTTGACTTCGAAGCCCTCCGGGAGAATGAACGTCTTGCGTTCGAGTTCCGGGTCGGGATTGGGAATATCCTTCAAATCACGCTGAGCCCAGGCGGGAGTTACTCCGCATCCCACCCAGACGACTGTAACGAGCACACACCACAGCTGGCCTGACAATCGCATCACTTCGATCCTTTTTGGTCGCTCAGGCTCTCGTCACCCGCGAAAGACCCTAAGCCCATACAAATTAGCCGGTTCGGAATCACGAGAAAAGCGTGAAACCTAAATGTCCGCGTCGGCATCCAAGGCAGCAGACTGTTTCGCGCCCAGAGAAAACATGCGTAACTCCCCGGCGGCCAGTGAAAACAGCCTGTCGAAACTTCAGAAAGCGATCCCATCATGAACTCACAAGCGGTCACACGCGGGTTTCCGCGGCATTGCAGCCTGGTCCTCGGTTGTTTCACGTTGCTGGCAATCACCCAGCTGGCAGGTGCCGGCAAATCGCCCATGAAAATCCTGAAGTACGACCCGGCAGCCGAGCAACTGGAGATGTTCGCGGCAATCGAATCGGGTGCCCTTTCTGTCCGCGTCGTTGCTCACGATGCCAAAGGAGGGAACATGTATTTTGAGAATCTCTCGGGCAAGCCTTTAACGGTGAAACTGCCCGCAGCGGTGACTATCGTGCATGTTCTGAAACAGTTTGGCGGTGGAGGATTGGGTGGTGGTCAGCAGGGAGGCTTGGGCGGAGGAGGCTTCGGCGGCCAACAAGGTGGATTCGGTGGTGGACAAAGCGGGGGTGGAGGGTTTGGCCAGCAGGGCGGAGGAGGATTCGGCGGCGGCGGATTTGGTGGTCAACAGGGTGGGGGTGGCGGCGGCTTCTTTTCGATCCCTCCTGAACGTGTCGCGCAGGTACCGTATCACTCGGTCTGTTTGAATTACGGTAAACCCGACCCATCACCCCGGATGACCTACAAGCCGGTGCGCGTCGAGGACTACACCGACAATAAGATCCTGCAGGAAACCATTCGACTGGTCGGAACCGGCCGCCTGGACTATACAGTGGCGCAAGCTGCGACATGGCATATCACGGATAAACTGAGCTGGGAACGACTCGCCAGTTTGCAGGAATACACGCTGCCGGGTGTGTACTCCTCACGGGTCCCGACGTTTTCCATCCCGCAACTTCAGGCGGCACAGCAACTCGTTTCCGTCGCGGCCAGTCGGGCAGCAGAACGCGAGAAGATGCGGCCGGAAACCAAGACCACCGCGGTCACGCCACGCAGCCCCGGAGAGCTGATCCCACCGGTTTCGAACAGGGCGCGCTAGCCCCTGGAAAGTGCGGCTATCTAACGTAATCATCAACCTCTTCTTGCATCTTTCCTTCTCACGCAGGTAAAGTAGGTGAACACCGGGATGCTGCGGTTCACGCAGACTCGCCCACCACTCGAGACCCAGTGTTCCCATCAACCTGATCGTCCCGTGGTCTGACTGCCAGCGGATATTCCACTGGGTTTGAATAGGCAGAAAGAGAGCGGACAGATGGCCTCGCAATTTGTGAGAGGGGCAGCGGCACGTCGTGCCAGCCTGTTAGTCGCATGTGTGGCAGTGGTTTGCGGCACCCAACTGGTCGGTGCGGGCAAATCGCCGATGCGGGTTCTGAAGTATGATCCCACCGCTGAAAAGATGGATCTCTTCGCCGCCCTGAATGCGGGAGCAATCTCGGCGCGCATCGTGGCCCACGATTCAGAAGGGGGAAATGTCTACATCGAAAATCTCTCCGGCAAGCCCCTCACCGTGAATCTGCCGGAGGCGGTCGCGATGGTGCAGGTGTTAAAGCAGGGGTTCTTCAATAACCAACCTGCCGGAAATGGGAATGGACTCAATGGCAACTCCAGCGGTCTGTCGAACATGCTGGGAGGCGGACAGTCCGGCGGAGCCCAGAGCCTGGGGAGTGGATTCGGCCAGCAGAACAACACAGCCATCGGGAACAACAATGGAAACAATGTGCCGGGATTCCCGCTCGGCAACAACTTCTTTTCGATTCCGCCCGAACGCATCGCGCAAGTTCCATTTCGATCCGTCTGCCTGAATTACGGCAAACCAGATCCCTCCCCGCGAATGACCTACAAGGTCGTCCCGCTGGAAGACTTTTCTCAGGATCCAGTTCTCCAGGAAACTTTAAAGACATTTGGACGGGGGCGCCTCGATCGTACGGTCGCCCAGGCGGCTGCGTGGCACCTGACCGACAAACTGAGCTGGAACGACCTGGCCAACATCAAGAGATACACCCTTCCCGGGGTGTATAGCTCACAGGTTCCGATCTTTTCGAAGCCGGAGATCCAAGCCGCCCGGAAGTTGATCGAGCAGGCCACAAAGCAGGCGCAGGAACGCCCGACTGCGGCGCCGAAATCGAAGACGACTGGTGATGGTGCCAAGTCTCCTATTGAGACCGTCAGTGCCAGCCAGGATCGGTAAGGCTGGGTCACTTTCGGTCCTCAATTCAGTCGCCCAACCTGGCAACCGCGACACGCAGTAACCGCCCTGATTCCTCTTGGAAACCCCAAAGTCTTTGGATGGGTTTCACTCAAATCATAACGGGTGCTGCGTGCACTTCTGCCGACCTTGTTCATCGAGCCGCTGTGTTACGGTCACGGACGGGCCGAGAGACCCGTCTCACGGGGTGAATTACTTCTTGCGCGGGGGTTTGGCCAGCTCTTTGCGATGGGCTTCGAGGATCGAATCTAAGAGTCCAGGAAAACGCTGGTCGAGTTCTGCCAGGCGCAGTTGATTCGACAATTCGACCCCGCGCCGCTCGCTGCGGATCAATCCCGCTTCGCGCAAAATCTGAAAGTGCAACGAACAAGTCGACTTGGGCATGGTTTCGTCGACGCGCGCCATCGTGTCGACGCAATTCATGCCTGCGCAGTTCGTACGGAGTTCCCGGACAATCGACAGCCGCACGGGATCTGACAGGGCGTGCAACAGACCTGTCACGGTAATGCTGTCGATGGGGGGGTGAAACAAGGGACGCGTGCTCATAGAGAAATCGTAGCCCGACCGGCCACTTAGTTCAACAGTCTAGTTGTCCAGAACTATTGAACTACTATAATGTCTTGCGGCAGAGATTGATCGGGGATCCCCGCAAATTTGCTCCCGAGCGTTCATCATCTCTGTGCTGAACCGTTTCTATTCCAAGAGGCAAGCAGTACACATGCCATCACTTCTGGACCCTATCGAGATTGGTGACCTTCGTCTGCCCAACCGGATGATCATGGCCCCCCTGACGCGCTGTCGCGCCAGCGCCGGGCGCGTGCCCAACGCCTTAATGGCAGACTATTATACGCAGCGGGCGAGCGCGGGAATGATTCTGACCGAAGCCACCGCCGTGTCGCCCATGGGTGTCGGTTACGCCGACACACCGGGCATCTGGTCGGACGAGCAAGTCGCCGGCTGGAAAGTCATCACCAATGCCGTGCATGCCGCCGGGGGCCGAATCCTCTTGCAGCTGTGGCACGTGGGACGCATTTCGGATCCGATCTTTCTGAATGGTGAGTTACCAGTCGCTCCCAGTGCGATTGCAGCCTCGGGCCACGTCAGCCTGCTGCGTCCGATGCGCCCCTTCGTGACACCGCGGGCCCTGGATCTCAGCGAGATCCCCGGCATTATTGAGGCGTATCGCCGGGGTGCAGTGAATGCAAAACTCGCCGGATTTGACGGAGTCGAGATCCACGGTGCCAACGGTTATCTGCTCGATCAGTTTCTGCAGGACGGTTCCAACCACCGTACCGACGCATATGGCGGATCGATCGAGAACCGGGCCCGGTTGATGTTAGAAGTGACCGATGCGGTGATCTCGGTCTGGGATCCCAGCCGCGTGGGCATGCATCTGGCTCCGCGGGGTGATTCGCATTCCATGGGAGATTCTAATCCCGCCGCCACGTTCGGCTATGTGGCCAGAGAACTGGGTGAGCGCAAGCTGGCCTTCCTGTGTGCTCGAGAATCGCTCGAAGAGAACCGTATCGGCCCTCAATTGAAGGCAGCGTTTGGTGGTGTCTACATTGCCAATCAGGGTTTGACACACCAGGAGGCGCAGGGGTTGCTGGATGCGGGTGAAGCGGACGCGGTGGCCTTTGGCCGCCTGTTTATCGCCAATCCCGACCTGCCCAAGCGGTTTGCACTGAATTCGCCGCTCAACGAGCCCAACCCGGCCACGTTTTATGCCTCGGGTGCCGCCGGATATACTGACTATCCGTCCCTGGAACTTGCGGCTGCCAACGCCTGACGTTCGATTCACTGACCAACAGCAATTGGTCGCATTCGAGGAGCAACACGATGGAGTATCGACAACTGGGCGGTTCCGGTTTCAAAGTCCCGGTGCTGAGTCTGGGAACTGGAACTTTTGGTGGCGGGGGTGAGTTTTTTAAGGCTTGGGGGGCGACGGATGTTGCCGAGGCCTCGCGACTGGTCGACATCTGCCTGGAGGCCGGGCTGACGATGTTCGATTCGGCCGACATCTATTCCAAAGGCATGGCTGAAGAAATCCTGGGCCAGGCGATCAAAGGGCGGCGCGATGCCGTGCTGATCTCAACCAAGGGGACCTTCCGGTTCGGCAGCGGTCCCAATGATGTCGGTTCGTCACGACATCATCTGATCCGCTCCGTCGAAGGGAGCTTGCGTCGATTGGGAACCGACTATATTGACCTCTATCAGCTGCACGGTTTTGATGCCGTAACGCCGGCCGAGGAAGTTCTCAGCACGCTGGAAAATCTGGTTCGCGCAGGGAAGATCCGCTACATCGGTTGCTCGAACTTTTCCGGCTGGCAGCTGATGAAAGCGTTGTCAGTCTCGGAACGCTATGGTCTCAGCCGGTATGTCGCACATCAGGTGTATTACTCGCTGGCGGGCCGCGACTATGAATGGGAGTTGATGCCGCTGGGGATCGACCAGAAGGTCGGGGCCGTGGTCTGGAGTCCGTTAGGCTGGGGCCGCTTGACGGGCAAGATTCGTCGCGGCCAGCCACTTCCCGCAGACAGCCGCCTGCAAAGCAAAGTCGTGACCGATGCGGCGCCGCCGATTGAGAACGAGCGTCTCTATCAGATTGTGGACGCCCTGGATGAGGTCGCGAAAGAGACCGGAAAAACGGTGCCGCAGATTGCCTTAAACTGGCTGCTGCAACGGCCCACGGTGGCCACAGTCATTGTCGGGGCGCGTAACGAGGAACAGTTGCAACAGAATCTGGGTGCCGTCGGCTGGAACCTGACGACTGAGCAAGTCGCCAGATTGGACGCGGCGAGTTCCACGACCAAGATCTACCCGTACTGGCACCAAGCCGGCTTTGCTGAGCGGAATCCGTTTCCCACTGCGCCGTAATCGCGTCGCCGAACTCGCTGAATCGGCTGTACTTCGGCAGTCGTGCGACAACGAAGGCTAAGGGACATCCCCGACCCGGAAGAGCCGGGTCAGGGGATGAGTTTTGCCTGCTCCACGTCGAGAATGGCTTTGACGAGCGCCTGAATGACGACGCGACGGGCTTCGGCAATGGGGCCGGGCAGGACCGCTCCCGCAGCCTGCTTATGGCCCCCGCCTTTAAATTGCTCCGCCACGGCGGCAACATCGAGTGCCGACCGGCTCCGGAAACTGGCTTTGATTGTGTGATTGGCCTGCTCGACGAAAATCACTGCACCTTGCACGCCCTTAATACCGAGGCACTCGTTGACGAGATCTTCGGTATCGGCAGGCTCGGACAGGGTTTCACCGTAGTCGCTCACCAGCACATAGGTATGGGCCAGGTGTCCGTCACATTCGAGTTCGACGCGATTGAGCAACCGGGAAATCAGCTTCAGTCGTCCGAGGCTGTAGTTCTGGTAGAGTTGCTCATGCAGCAATGCCGGACGCACACCCGCGGCCATTAACGCGCTGGCGATTTGATAAGTCTCGCTGGTCGTGGATGAGAACCGGAACCAGCCGGTATCAGTTGCGATTGCAGCAAACAGCGCCGTGGCAATCTCCACATTCAGCTGGGACCCCAATGCCTGCCCCAAACGATAGATCAACGTGCCGCTGGCTTCGGCTTTGACGTCCTTGAAGACGGTCGCCCCCATTTCGTCCGAGCTGACGTGATGGTCGATGACGATCTTAACGGCATTTGATTTCTTGAACGTCTTGCCGACATCCGCCAGCTGACCCCAGGCACTGGTATCGACGATGATATGGGCGTCTGTATCCAGGATCAGCGCTTCATCGGTGCTGGCCGAGAAATGCTGAATCCGATTGGTCGGATCGAGGAAGGCCAGCTTCTTGGGCGTTGCCGAGGGGTTAACGATGCGAACCGTTTTGCCGATTTGTTCCAGGAAGCCACACAGGCCGATTTCAGAGCCAATCGCGTCGGCATCGGGACGGACATGACTGGTGAGGACGATTCGCTGACAGGGAGCGATCAATTCCGAGAATGCGTTCCAGTCGAGACTCATCGTGCGGGTGTCCGAATTTCTATGTGGATTTTCTAACGAGCAAACTGCGAAACGAAATAGACACCCGCGCACAGTTCCAAAATTCCTTGGAACGGAATGTCGTGATGTGCTGACCGGAACAAGCTGACTTGCGCACGAACGCGGCTGCGGACGCTATAGAGTAGCGTGGCGGATGCGACAACGTAAGCGAGGCTGCCTGAGTCTGGTTTGAGAAGACGTAAAATCATACTCGGTTTCCGCAGCTCAAAGCGACTCTAACGCGGATAACGACCGTGTCGACGGGGCCTGACTGACCGGATGTGCGATTGTACGCCGCGAAGCTCAGTCTGCCCGCGACTGGATTTCGTTTGACTTTCGAGAAATCTCGTTCGCCGACAGGTAACGATCAGGGCGTCAGGTCCAGACTGCGCACCTGGGCGACATCATTCTGCAACTGGGCCACCAGTTCCTCAACTGAGCCAAAGGGCCGGGTGTCTCGCAAGCGAGCAAGGAATTCGACACTGAGGACCTGGCCGTACAGATCACCTTGAAAATCAATCAGATGAACTTCGAATTTACGCTGATGTTCCGCAAACGTCGGGTTGCTGCCGATATTGATCGCAGCCCTTACCGCCCGATTTTGCACGACAACCTGGCCCGCATAGACACCGTCTTTCGGAAATTCCGTGACGACATCAATCAAATTTGCAGTCGGAAATCCAATGGTGCGGCCCCGCGCAGCTCCGGTGGTGACGCGGCCCCGCAACTGATACCGCGATCCCAGAAGCTCGGCCGCCTCGGCCACTTCCCCTTCGGCCACCAGTTTACGAATGACAGACGAGGAGACCACTCGCGATCCCAGTCGCACGGGAGTAATCACATCCAGGGTCATACCAGCCGCGTCGCAGGCGGCTTTCAGAGTCTGCACATTGCCGGCCCGGTCGTGGCCGTAGAAGAAGTTGTCGCCTTCCACCATGCCACGGGCCTGCAACTTGGTCAGCATGATCGAGCGGAAGAACTCATCAGGAGTCAGCTGCAGGAGGGCTCGATCTGTCGGATAGGCAATGACACAATCGACACCACATTCGCCAAGCAATTCCGCTTTTCGTTCGAGCGTCGTCAGGGGGGGCGGCGCGTGTTGCGGACGCAGAATTTCAATGGGGTGTGGGGAGAAGGTCATCACGACAGCCGGCACGCCGTCGCGTCGTGCCAACTCAATCAAGCGGGCGATCATCGTACGATGTCCGCGGTGCACGCCATCAAAATTGCCGATCGAAACGTAGGCCCCCTGATAGGCGGCGGGATCGTCAAAGCCGTGCAAGAGTTTCATGCGGAACAGGTTAGCAACAAATTCAGGAGTCAGTGGTTGGTCGCTGCTGCAGACCGATCATTCGGGGCCAATATTAGAGCAGAGTGGTTTGACGGTGTCGAACAAGGGCCCCTCGACGACACCTCAACAGTGATGCCAATTTCGTTTCCCGCACGACGAACTCGCGATCCCAAACCGCAGCAATTGATGAATCAAGGCGAGTCAATCAACTAACCTTTCTTATGCTGCCACAGCTGTTTCAATTCGCCGAAGCCGCGAAGGGGTTCACGTCCCGCGTTCTTGTCGTCCGACAATGGGGCCGCAGGTTTTGCGGCGCGCTGACGTTCCGGAGCAGAACGGGTGCCGGCTGGTGCTGCGGAATTTGCTGCAGCTGGGGATCGATCGGAACTGGCAGGCTTGTTGCTGGTGGAAGTGGACTGCGGCGACCTGGCGGCTGGCGAGGGGCGGGGGGCAGGTTTCTCCACCGGAATCGCGGGATTGATCATCGTTAACGAGACGCGCCGGCGATCGCTGTCGATCTGCAGGACCCAGGCGGTGACGACGTCACCCACCGCGGCCACATCATGTGGCGATCGCACATAATTCCGTGACATCTGGCTGATATGCACCAGGCCGCTGTCTTTCAGTCCAATGTCGACAAACACACCGAAGTCGACAACGTTCAAGACAGTGCCACGTACCTCCATGCCGGGAGCCAGGTCTTCCAGCTTCAGAATCCCCTGCTTGAAAACGTGCCCCTGCAGATCGGTCCGGGGATCTCGGCCAGGTCGGGCCAGGGCATCCAGAATGTCTTGCAGGGTAATGACTCCCACGCCAATCTCCCCAGCGAGCGTCTCGACGTTCAACTCAGCGAGACGCTCACGCACCGTATTTTCCAACCCGGCACCCAGCTGCAACCCGTCCTCGGCAATCCGCAACCTGGCGAGTACTTGTTTGGCCGCGGGATAACTTTCGGGGTGGATCCAGGTTTGGTCCAGCGGTTCGTCACCACCGGTAATCTTGAGGAACCCGGCGGCCTGAGTGAAGGTCGCGTCACCAATCCCAGCCACGTCCTTGATCTGCTGCCGAGTTTGAAAGCGTCCATGACGTTCACGCCATTCGACGACCCGCCGGGCAGTCAGCTGATTTAATCCCGAAACGCGACTCAACAGCGCGGGGCTCGCCGTATTAAGGTCCACGCCGACGTAATTCACGCACGACTCAACAACGGATTCGAGGGACTCCTTGAGCAATTTTGGTGTGAGATCATGCTGGTACATGCCCACCCCGATGTGTTGGGGCTCGATCTTCACCAATTCGCTCAGCGGGTCCTGCAGACGGCGTCCGATGGAGATCGTGCCGCGGATCGTCGCGTCGAAATTGGGGAATTCCTCGCGAGCGACAGTGCTGGTGGAGTAGATGCTCGCACCGGCCTCATTCACGATGGTGTACTGGAGATCGGGCAACGTTTCGCTGATGATCTCAGACACCAGTTCTTCAGATTCGCGGCACGCCGTTCCATTACCCAGGACGATCAACCGGGTGTTGTGCTGTTGCAGCAACTCGACCAGTTTTTGTTTCGTCGCGACCCGTTTGTCGGCCGAACCGGTCAGGTAGACGACGTCGGTCACCAGGCAATTGCCGATCTCGTCCAGGACTGCCACTTTGCAGCCGGTCCGAAAGCCGGGATCTATGGCCAGGACTCGTTTGCCGCGCAGCGGTGGCTGCAGGAGTAGATTTCTTAAATTCTTCGCGAAGACTTGCACCGCATGGGTCTCGGCACGCTCGGTCAGCTCGCGGCGGACTTCTCGATCGAGACTCGGATGAATCAATCGCGACAGCGCATCCTGGGCACATTGTCGGATGAATGGTCCGTGCGGCCGCCGATTGATGCGTAACAGATCTTCCGTAATGCCGCTGGCTCGTTCATCGTCCCACACGAACTTGACGCGGAGAATGCTTTCTTTCTCACCACGGTTCAACGCCAGGATCCGGTGCGGAGGCATCCGTGAGACTGCTTCCTGGTAGTTGAAATAGTCGCGATAGGGCTGGGCTTTCTCACTGTCTGCATCAGAACCTGTGACAGTTAGCTTGCCGGTTTGCCAGCTGAGCTGCCGGCAGGCAGACCGCAGTTCGGCGTCATCCCCGATGCGTTCGGCAATCAGATCGGCGACGCCTTGCAAGACATCCGCCGACGTCGCCAGTTCCTTGTCAGGCGCAATCATGCCGGCGGCGGTGGCCTCCAGATTGGTTAAGCTGGGGTCCCCCTGCCAGACGCGGTCCGCCAGCGGTTCCAGCCCGCGATCACGCGCGGCACTGGCCCGCGACCGCTTCTTCGGACGGAAGGGAAGATAGAGATCTTCCAGACGCTTCGTCGAATCGGCGGTTTCAATCTCCCGTCGCAATTCGGGGGTCAGTTTGCCTTGCGACTCAATCAGCCGGGTAATGGTCAGAGCGCGCTCTTTCAACTGCCGCAGCGCGGTGACGCGCTGTTCGATCAGCCGGAGCTGTTCTTCATCCAGGTGCCCGGTTCGCTCTTTACGATAGCGCGTCACAAACGGGATGGTGTTGCCCTCATCCAGCAGTGACGTGGCCGTTTCCACCTGACTGCGATTGAGGTTCATTTCTTTTGCAATACGGTCGAAGTCGATCGCCGTCAGTGTGTCCATCACTTCACCAATCCTTGATTGAACCGTCGGCCGATCTACATTCGCGGACGCGATATCCGCAACTCGCATCCGCGGCGCCAGTTTCCCGGCTGCTGCTGCACTACCCAATTTCACAACTGATCCACCGGAAACGTCCGGTATTCCAAACCGAGTGCCGCCATTTCAGTCCGCAAGACCTTACATGGAGACCGGCAATCTCTGCCGATTGCTGCCCCCACCCATTGTCACAACCGGCACGATAGGGAACTTCTAACCACACCGCAAGAATTCATAAAGTCACACAACCGCTACAACCGATATTACTTCAGCTGTGCTCCCTGCACACCTCAACTTCGGATTTCCTGAATGAGATCTTGTGAGAACCGGGCCGTGAATCCCGTTCTCTGCGGCCATCAAGTTCGTTCTGGAAATCCCTGGTCACGTCCTGAATCACATCCCCGTTATTAATCCGATGCGATATTAGAGGCTGGCGAGCGAGCGCTCGGCAACCGCTGTCTCGTATCACGAGGCTCCCGCCTCGCACGATCGCCATTCGCAACTTGCGAACCCACGGCGATTGCGTCTCATTGACATCTCAATTAGTCACCTTGGAGATGAGTCGGCATGCATCATCGGCTGAAAATGTTCTTGGGAGAAGCCCCCGTCGAGACCACGCCTGCCCCTGGAATGACCGTTTCGTTACGGGAAATCTCGGCTGTGCTGGCGGAAGCAGTCTCTTCACGACGGAGCTGGCTGCAGGATTTCGCCGACGATCAGATTCAGATTCCGAATGATCTGTATGATGTGTTAGTCGCTTACCGCCGTCTTCGCAAGAGTGCCTGAGGCTTCGTCATGCCGCCCTCGCTTCCGCTGCGTTCTGACCTGCTGTCCATCTGGATGGCAGGCGTGGATGCCGTCCGTGCACCGCAGTTGATGCGCCAGGCAGTCCAGGCCGATGCTCAACGACTGACCGTCTGTGGTGAATCCTGGTCGTGGAACGATCTTGGGCGTATCGTCGTTGTCGGCGCCGGTAAGGCCGGTGCCGGTATGGCAGGTGCGCTCGAGGAAATTCTGGGGCCGGAGGTTGTCGCGCAACGGGTCACGGGCTGGGTCAACGTGCCCGCTGACTGCGTCCGCTCACTGCAGCGGATTACGCTGCATCCCGGCCGGCCGGCTGGAGTCAATGAGCCGACCGTGGAAGGGGCCTACGGAACCGACCGGATCCTCGAACTGGCGCACTCGCTGCAGCCTCGGGACCTATGCCTGGTGCTGATCAGCGGCGGAGGCAGTGCATTACTGCCCGCTCCGGTACCCGGGATTACTCTGGCGGACAAGCAAGCTGTCACCCGGTTCCTGATGTCCTCCGGGGCGACGATCAATGAGTTAAATACAGTGCGAAAGCGATTGTCGCGAGTGAAAGGGGGCGGCCTGGCCCGGGCCTGCCAGCAGGGCCGGCTGATTTCGCTGATCATTTCCGATGTCGTGGGCGATCCGCTGGATATCATCGCGTCCGGTCCCACGATCCTGGATACCTCATCGCCGCAACAGGCATTGGCGATTCTCTCGAAATTCCGGGCCGCGCCTCCTCATGTGCCGCAATCCGTCTTTGATGTGCTGGAGCATGCAGCCCGCGACTGGATCAGCGCACCAGAAGTTTCTGAGGACATCCGGAACGTCGTCATCGGAAATAACGCGGTGGCCCTGCAGGCCGCAGCTGTGAAAGCTGCTGAACTTGGTTATACCGTGCAGTCACTGGGCTCCAATAACCAGGGGGATGCGAATTCTGTGGGCCGAGAGCTCGCTCGACGCTGCCTGGAAGAACTCCAATCCCCCGTGCGGTCGCAGCCGCTTTGCATACTGAGTGGCGGCGAACCGGTGGTCCATCTGACTCCGACGGATCGACCGCGAAAAGGGGGCCGCAACCAGCAGTTGGTCCTGGCCGCACTGATCGACCTGTGGCCTGCTGACCTCACTCGCACAGCCCTGCTATCTGGCGGGACAGACGGTGAAGATGGCCCCACCGATGCCGCTGGTGCCTTCCTTGATAGTCACATCCGCGCACAGGCCATCGCTCTGGGCCTGGACGCACAAGTACATCTTGATGCCTGCAATGCCTATCCTTTTTTCGAACCCTGTGGCGGCCTGATTAAGACTGGTCCAACTCACACCAATGTCATGGACCTGCGAGTTGCCCTGGTGAAATAGACCGTCACAGCTCACGACATGCTGATCTCAAACGACATCTCACTTCCCTCAAACCTCGCAAACTTTCACCGACCCGTGCATCCGTGGAACTAAAGTCCCATCCGTTGCGTCCGAATCAGACGAAATTTGTCGAGGATACGTAACGCATGCAATCGCCCGGGCCAGGCGAGGCACATCAGGTGTAGAAAACATTTGTGGAATCAGGAGTTGAGTCACTAAGCCTGCGAAAACGAGACGTGTGAGATTTGCTCTTTCGTCTTTTTCTGGTTTCTGATAACACTCTGCTCCCTTCCCACAAACGTTCTGACCGTGCCCCACCTCGTTAGCTTCCTCCTAAAATAACCCTGTCAGGATAAGTTGCCTGCAGCGACTTTGCCTGCCGTGCCGATTATTCCAACAGGTGACGGTTCAACGCAGTCGCTGCTCCACAGACCGATTGCGGAACTTCGACAGCGCCACAGATTAGGAATTACCGCGACTCATGAATAATCCCCTCACAAACTGGATTCGTGGAGCGTTTGGTGGCAGTCCTCGCAAACGCACACTGCGAGATACACCAGCGACGTACGAACTGGCGGCCCAGTGTGAATCGCTCGAAGAGCGACTCGTCATGGATGCCTCGCTGCCGAATCTGGCGAATGCCAACTTTATCGGTGGGCAGGATCTGTACGTTGCGTTGCCCGGAACTGACAGCAACGGTGCCCCGATCACCTATACCGCCAGCAGTGCCAACGCCAACGTCAGCGCGACAATCCTGACGGGTGGCCGCAGCATCAGCATGACGGTCAGCGGCAAAGATGCGAACGGCCAGGATTTCAGTGGTACGCTGACGTTCCGCCTGTTTGAGGATTTGTCCCCGGTTACGACTGCACGGATCATCGCCCTGGTCGAACAGGGCTTCTACAACGGCCTCGACTTTCATCGCATTCTGAACGGTTTCGTCGCCCAAGGTGGCGATCCGCTCGGTAACGGGACCGGCGGTTCAGGCACCAAGATTAACGACGAGTTCGCCAAGAATCTGACATTCACCAGTCAGGGCCTGCTGGCAATGGCCAACTCGGGTGATGACACGGGCGACTCGCAGTTCTTTATCACCGATACCGATCTGACGCTCGATTCGATGCCCCGCAGCCTGAACTTCAATCACACGATTTTCGGCATCCTGACGAGCGGGTTTGATACGTACCAGAAGATTATGACGACCCCCGTGCAGGCCAATAGTTCGGGCGAAGTTTCGGACCCGGTGAATCCGGTCGTCATGTCGAACGTGCAAGTCTTCACGGATACCACCAACGGTGTCTTGAAGATCAGCGCCGCGAATGGATTTACCGGTTCGTCGACGGTCACCGTCACTGCCACCGGCAGCGGCACCTCATCGACTAAGAACTTCATTGCGACCGGTGTCTCGGATACATTGAATGACCGTCCGTTCCTGGGCCCCATTCAGAACATCAGCACCGCCGTCAATACGCCCGTTTCGTTTACGGTTACGGGCATCGATCTGGAAAGCGACAACCTGACCTTCGTAGTCAAGGACCCGACCAGCGCGAACAGCAACTCGTCGGCGCTCAGCAGCGCCAGCAATCCGTTGCACGGCACCATCTCCATCCAGACGACCCAGGCCAACGGCAACACACCCGCGACTTCAGTGATCACATTCACTCCCGAAAACGGCTTCATTGGCTCGATCGAAATGCTGATTGGCGTGCGTGACAACACGACTCACGCGAACTCCAGCGGTCTCGACGCCCGCAACAATTACGATACTCAAAAGATCACATTGACGGTGACGGAAACCGCCACGAACGTGGCGCCCGTTGCCAATGCTGGCGGTCCCTATACTGTGGCGGAAGGGGGCAGCCTGACAGTCACCGCTGCCGGTTCCACCGATGCCGACAACGACACCCTGACCTACAGCTGGGACATCAACGGTGACGGAACGTTCGGTGATGCCACCGGAGTCAATCCGACTCTGACCAAAGCCCAGTTGAACAGCCTCGGCATCAACAACGGTACGGCAACATTCAATGTCAAGGTACGTGTGGATGACGGACATGGTCACGTCGTCACTTCTGAGTCAACGCTCTTCACCTTCACCAATGCGGCCCCCGTCGCCACGATCACCGGTCCCTCAACGGGCCAGAAGGGCGATGTCTTGACGTTTACGCTCGGCGCGACAGATCAGTCGAGTGCCGATCAGGCGGCAGGGTTTACCTGGAAAATCGACTGGGATGGCGACGGCACTTTCGATCAGACGGTCACCGGGACCTCGACACAAACAGTCACCCACACGTTCACGAAGGCCGGCCCCGTGCAGGTCAAGGTGAAGGCCGTCGATCAGGATGGTGGTGAGAGCGATGTCGTGACCAGGCAGGTCAATATCCAGGGAATCGATCTCGTTGATGGAACGTTGAACATCGTCGGCGACGATTCCGATGACGTGATCAAGATCATCCGCAATAAGAAAACTGGTCACGTTCATCTGTACATGAACTACGAAGACAAAGGTTCGTTTATTGTCACCAATGGCATGAACATCGAGGGCGGAGCTGGCGATGACCGAATCTTGATCTGGTCAGATGTGGGACCGGCGGCAAGGATCAATGGCGGCGACGGAGACGACACGATCAAGGGTGGTAAAGGTAACGATATCATCCACGGCGGAGCCGGTAACGACATCATCGTCGGCCGCGACGGCGACGACGAGATCTACGGCGGCGAAGGGAGTAACTCCCTTAACGGCGGCGGTGGAAATGATCTCGTTGTAGGCGGCTCCTCGCCCGATGTCGTTCGTGGCGGAACGGGTCGCGATGTCATCATCGGGGGCCAGGGCGCCGATTACATGACCGGCGACAATGGCGATCTGCTGATTGGCAGCGGGACCGACTACGATACAGACGAAGTTTCGCTGGGATTGATCCGCGATGCCTGGAATCAGAACCTGAGCCTGGAAGATCGAATTACCTTGCTCGAAGAGACCGGTGTCGGTGCGGACAATGACATCTTCGTCGATGCGGTCAGTGCCACGCCCACAGTGAACGACGACTCCGCTCGCGATCAGATTTTCAGTTCCGGTCGCGTCTGGCTGGTCGGCTTCAGCAATGACGGCCTGTTCGACAGCACCAAGAGCGCGATCAAAACGATTGGCGATGCCTGATTCCGGCATTCGCTCGCGGCAGAGACTTGGTGACCGTTTTAAGAGTATGGCGACACAAACAGCCGGGGCAACCCGGCTGTTTGCATTTTCAACTCGAAGGTCCGGCTGGGAAAATCTGCGAGCTGCGCGGAACTCCAGCGCGATTGCACTCTGGAACTTCCGCGACCGTGCTAGTCGCGAGACAAGACCACGATCGACGTATCATCATGGCGACCAGAACCTTCCGTGAAGGCGTGGGACGCATCAAACAGCGCCTCTAACGTCTCTTTCGGACCAAGTTCGGTCGACTGGTACATCGTGGAAAATACCCCTTGAATGCCAAACTCGCAGTGCCCCTCAAGCTGATGAGTGGGAAACGCTTCGACCAGTCCGTCCGTAAACAACAGCAGTTTGCTTTGCGGGGGCAGGATGAACGAACAGGTCTCGTAATCGGCATCTTCTGAGACACCCAGCGGCAGACCCGATTTCTCGTGATCGCCAATCTGCTGAATGCATTCCTGCTGGATATCGTGCAGCAGTGGCATGGGATGCCCGGCCGACGTCCACTGGAACTCGTTGGTTTCTTTGTTGAGCACACCGTAGAGCAGAGTGATGAATCCCCCCTCCTGCTGCACAATGGTCTGCGAGCAGAGGTGCTTGTTGATTTCGGCCACGAAGGCCGCCGTATCCATATAGAGCGTGCTGCGAATCATGCGGACGAGGGTGTGCATGATCATGATCGACATGCAGGCCTTCATCCCGTGCCCGGAGGCATCGCCGACCAGTAGCACCAGGGTCTTGTCGTTAATTCGAAAGACGTCGTAGTAATCGCCCCCGGCCAGCACCACGGGAGCCCCGCCCACGACCTGGATCTGAGACGGCTCGTACCGCGCTGCAACTCGATATCCTGCTGGGGCTTCCAGATTCTTCGGAATGAAGGTTTCCTGAATCTTACGGACCGAATCAATCTCCTCACGCAACTTTTCGGCGATCTTTTGTTCTCGTTCCGCCTTGACCGCGGCGACGGTGTTCTCGAGTGTCACATGCACCAGGAACAAAAAATCTCCCACTTCGTCGCGCAGAATATATGTCCGCAGCCCGTTCATCATGAAGCGGGCCAGCTGAAAGACCTCCTGCGGAAAACAGGCACCGACGATCGGGCAATTCGGCTGTAAGTCTCGAATCTTCTGAAACAGAACGTAAGCCGCGTCGATGTCGGGAAACGCCAGACTCAAGAGCACGGCATCCCACTCCTGAGCGCACAACCGCTCCAGGCACGCAGCGGCGTCGGAGGTGACGACGAACTGGTTCGCGTCGAGGTTCAAATATAAACCGAGCAACTCGGCTTCGGCAGCATCATCCCAAGCGGCAAGAATGCGCATTCGCGCCTCTTTCATCCTCGTGGCCCATCGACAAATGAAAGAACAAAATCGAGAAACATCTCAATCAGAAAATATCAATTATAAGGTCGAGATAGCGACCGAAGGGTCGGAAGACGCCATCCGGAGACAGGTCTTCACATTTCAGAAATATCGTTCTCACTGAGCATTCTGCCCCATACAGAATCAGGAATGGGACATGGATTCAACGAATATTGTCACAGTCAGCTTCCCATGCAACAACTTCCTCACATGCAGATCTTATTCTAGCTGCCCAAGTTACGCGAGATTGAGCAGCAGGAATTGGAAGACAGACTGACGACAATTGATCATACATCCCGAACATTTCGCCGGATAAAAGCGGAACTGCTCCGCCCCTGGCCACGATTTCGGGCCTGCTCGAAACACCTGCCGGCCCGGAATCCAGCTGGGATTGAGCTTCCGCCTCTGCGTCATTTTTCCACAATGTCATTCGTCAATTGTCAGCCAAAAATCCATGTCCATCTTGACTCAATCGCCCATTTTTCGCTACAGCTCCCTGTTGCTCGTACGGCGAATTTCGCCAGACCACGGATGGGACCGAGAATTTTACGACCATGATCCCTTTGCTTCAGCGCTATGTAATGAGCGACCTGCTGCGCGTGTTCGGGCTGGCGCTGAGCGGACTGGTGGTAATTCTGGTCTTCGTTGGCGTGCTCGGTGAAGCTCTGCGAAGTGGTCTCGGCCCCGAACAGATTCTGCAGATCCTCCCTTATATCGTTCCCAGCCTGCTGCCGTTCGCAATTCCGGCGACGCTGCTGCTGACTGTCTGTGTGGTGTATGGGCGGATGGGCGGAGATCAGGAAATCACCGCGTGCAAGGCCGCCGGGATCAGCGTGATGTCTCTGATCTGGCCGTCGCTGTTCTTCGGCGGCGTCCTGAGCGTGGGAACCTTGATCCTGACCGACCAGTTCATTCCCTGGGCCCGTGAGCGGATCCAGGAAACGGTCTGGCTGGCCACCGAGGACATCTTTCTGGACACCTTGCGAACCAACGGCCACATCGTCGACCCGCGGACCAACATTTCAATCTCAGTTTTCGCCGTCCAGGGCCGCACGCTGATCAAGCCGACCTTTCGTTTGCGCCCCTCGGGAGGCGCCGTGATGACCATCGAAGCCGAACGGGCAGGCATCGACTTTGATCTGGAGCGAAAGGAAATCGTCCTCAAACTGCAGAATTTCTATTATGAACGGGGCGCGAACAACGGCAAAATGAAGTCCCAGGAGATTCGGTTTCCGATCCCCGACCGCGACTCTAAACGCAAAGTGCCGCGTGATTTAACCATCATGCAACTGGAGAATGAACTGGCCTGGCTGGACCTGAAACGCGAGGAACTGAACCAGACGCGACTGCTGGCCACGACGCTGGCGCTATCGCGCGGCGACTTCGAAGCCTTCTTTCGCCCCGAATTCCTGCACTATCAATTTCAAATTGATCAGCACACCGATCGTTACAACAAGGTTCGCACGGAAATTCACAGCCGCTACGCGTTGTCGTGCAGTTGTTTCTTCTTCGCACTGCTGGGCACTCCGTTTTCGATCTGGCAATCGCGACGCTCATTCCTGATGACGTTTGCCTTTTGTTTTTTCCCCATTCTGATGAGCTACTACCCGATCATCATCGGCTGCATCACGGTCTGTAAGTCCAATGGCAACGTACACCCCGGTGCGGTGATGTGGCTGGCCAATGCGCTGCTGGCAATCATCGGCTGCTGGGTCTTGAATCGCGTGCGACGAAACTAAAGTTGAGCGTGTCGCCGCCTGATTTTGCCAAAAATCCAGGTGAGTCCCGTGCCGTAAGGCCGCGGTAGGGTAGAGACTTGCCATGGTAATCGTCCCCATCAAGTGACGTCGATTGGCAATCAACTTGCCACTCTCCCCCGGCGCTTACGCCACCGCGCTCACCAGAATCGTGTGGAGTTCCACGCCCCACCTCATTTTTCCGCTATAGAAATTAAGAACGCTCGACAGGAGCCTCACCCCTCCAAGCGGCCCCGTTCTTTCGGAAAGTCAGGTTGCATTTTGCCTCCAAATCGGTCGTAATAGGGTTTTGAAACCCAGTTCAGGGAGACTGTAATGGCAGACGGTAGTGCCCCGGATTTTGAGCGGTCGCTGAGAATTGGCCATCATGTGGCTCAACCCAGCAGCCGGCGCGAGTTTCTCGCTACTGCCGGGGCCGGTTTCGGTTCTTTAGCCTTGATGAGCCTCCTCGCGCAGGACGGAATTATTTCCGGGGCCGAGCGAAGTGCGTCACTCAATCCGCTGGCAGCTCGCAAGGGGCATTTTGAGGGCTCCGCCAAAAGCGTCATCTTCCTGTTTATGGATGGCGGCCCCAGTCATCTCGATACATTCGATCCCAAGCCCAAAGTCAACGAACTCGCCGGACAACCGCTCCCCAAATCGGTCAAACGGGTCATCACCCCGATGGGTGTCTCTGACAACGTGTTGCTGGCCAGTAAACGCAAATGGACACAGTCGGGTCAGTCCGGGATTCCCGTTTCAGACTGGTATCCCAAAGTCGCCGAATGTGTCGACGACCTGTGCGTGATTCGTTCCTGCTGGGCCAACGGCCTGAATCACGTCGGCTCGGTCTGCCAGATGAATACGGGCAGCATTCTCGCCGGCCGCCCCAGCCTGGGGGCCTGGGCAACGTATGGGCTGGGTTCAGAAAATCAAAATCTACCCGGATTTGTGGTCTTGCTGGACGGCGACCGGGAACCGCCGGGGGGCAGTCGGGTGTGGGGCACGGGATTCATGCCGGCCACTTTCCAGGGGACACGTTTTCGGAATGGAAAAGATCCGATCCTGCATCTCAGCCCACCGGAAGGGTTATCGGGAACGCAACAGCGGCAACAACTTGATTTTATTGCCCAGTTGAATCGACAGCATCTCGAACGCCGGCCGCAGGACACTGAGCTGGAAGCCCGTATCGCGGCTTACGAACTGGCCTATCGGATGCAGTCACATGCACCCCAAGCGGTGGACCTCGCCGATGAAACCGCCGAAACGCAGGAACTGTTCGGACTCAATCGCCGGGAAACGGCGGTATTCGGTCGCAATTGCCTGCTGGCTCGACGACTGGTCGAGCGCGGAGTCCGATTCATACAACTTTATTCCGGCTCGGGCAGCCAGTGGGACGCACATTCGAAGATTGAAGAGAATCACTCCAAATTCTGCCAGCAAACCGACCAACCCATCGCGGCCCTGTTGAAAGACCTCAAACGACGGGGCCTGCTGGAATCGACACTCGTCATCTGGGGCGGTGAATTTGGTCGCACGGCAATGTCCGAAAAAGGGGATGGCCGCGACCACAACCCGTATGGCTTTTCGATGTGGCTCGCGGGCGGCGGTGTCAAAGGGGGCCAGATCATTGGTCAGACCGATGAGTTCGGCCTGCATGCCGTCGAGAACCGCGTCCACGTGCACGACCTGCACGCGACAATCCTCGATTTGATGGGTCTCGACCACGAGAAGCTGCTGTTCCATCATCAAGGCCGCCCCGAGCGTCCCACCGTCAATGAGGGACATGTCGTGGATCA
>CAZQUW010000023.1:35897-38285 GCA_964596215.1 uncultured Planctomicrobium sp.
CCACATCCATCGGGCTCATCTCTGACGCTCTCCGGTTCGGTGGCAATGTGCAGCCGGTTCCATTTGCGTTAGACTTTCCGGGACCGGACCACTCTATCTCCTCGACCACAACACACTGGCGATCCCGTACTTCACAGTCTGGATCGATTTGCCCCTATGACGTCTGACATTGCCTCTCTCGAGACCCCCCTCCCCTTTCTCACTGGCGATCTCCCCGGGGTCGGCGGGGAGCTCAAGCAAGAACCGGGTGATTTTGAAGTGGAAGAAATTCCCGCGTATGCCCCTTCCGGCAGCGGCGAGCACCTCTTCTTGTGGATCGAGAAGACCGGCATCACGACCGAGCAACTGACTCGGCAGATTGTGCAGACCTTGCGGGTGGCCAACCGGGATATCGGTGTTGCAGCCTTGAAGGACCGGCATGCCGTGACCCGGCAGTTCGTCTCGATTCCCGCCAAGTTCGCCGACCGCGTCCCGTTGCTGGATTCGCCCCAGGTACGGGTCCTGAGTGCCGTTCAGCACGGCAACAAGCTGCGAACTGGCCATCTGCGTGGCAACCGGTTTTCGATCCTGCTGAGAAATGTTGTTCCACATGCACTGGAGATGGCGTTGCCGATTGCGTCCCGGCTACAGCAGCTGGGAGTTCCGAATTACTTTGGTGATCAACGGTTTGGATCGGACGGCGAAACCGCACAATTGGGGTTCGACCTATTAAAGGGGGAGAAGGTTCCGGATGACATCCACCCCGCTCGACGCCGGTTTCTGTTGAAGCTGGCACTCTCGGCCGCGCAGTCGGTTCTGTTTAACCAGGCCCTGGCAGCACGCCTGCTGGCCGGCAGCTTACATCAAGTCCTGCTCGGAGACGTCTTGCAGGTGGCGGCGTCAGGGGGCGTCTTCGTCAGTGAAGACGTCACTGTCGATCAGCCACGGTTCGACGCCCGCGAAGTCCTGCCCACCGGACCGATGTTTGGACCCAAGATGAAGCTCGCCGCGGGTGCAGTCGCCGAACAGGAAGCCCAGATCCTCCAGAATGCAGGGCTGACCATGGAGCATTTCAATCTCTATAAAGAACTGACCAGCGGCACGCGCCGTCCCTATCTCATCCTGGCAGGCGACCTGGAAGTGAGCCAGGAATCCGAGGGGCTGCGTTTCCGGTTCACGTTGCCCAGCGGATCGTATGCCACGATCCTGTTGCGTGAGTTCCAGAAGGGGCTGTCGCCAGCTGGTTGATCGCCGCCTGCCAGGGGCCCAGCAACTGACGATCGTCCGATTTGGCTTGCGGTCCAGCTGATCCCCTTCTCATCAGAAATGGGCTTCACCGCTCAATTGGGCTTCAGCCGGGGTCAATTCCGCTGTCAGCCAGGCGAGTTATCCGGCTTCGAGGGGATTTCGGCACTCTTTCGGTCCTTAAGGTCATAACCGTTGACCTGATTTTGATTCCCTCAGAACCGCGCAAATCGGCTCGAAACGACCCTTCGCAGGCACAAGCGGCACAACATGATTTCTGGCCCATCTGTCTCCCAGATTACGGCACCGCATCCATCTTCAATAAGATTTAACGACTGTAGCGAAGAGTCTGTCGGCAAGGTCGCATGCATTTTAACTATGCGTTACGCGCGGTACAAACTCACGCAAAATCGCCCTAACTCTTTGGCCTGATAACAGGTTGAGAAGTTCAAGGATGGCTTTGAGTGCGGACGATATCTCTGGCAGTTCCGCCCCCCGCCCTGATGGGTTCGGGGATCACGGAACCGTCGGACAAGCCGAGGAGTCCATCGGGGATCGGAGTACCCCGACGGCACCGATGATTTTACTAGGGACACACGGAAGGTGTTGGCCGGTTGACCGTGCTCACTGCGGTGGCTGGATGAGGTCCGCTCTCTTGCGGCGCTCATACGGACGGTAGTCGAACTCAAACCGTTACGGATCTCGAACGCCACAAGCATTCGACGTTTCTGCGGTCAAGACGGCCATAGCATCGATTCCAAGGGAAGGGAGACGCTGGATTATGAAATGGTTGCGGATCTGTAGTGTGGTGCTCACGTCATTGTGCATGTCGGCTGGAGCAGAAGCCGCGATGCAGTGCGGAGCTGGTAAGAGCTGTGGTTGCGGGCCTTCTGATCAACCCGCTTGCTGTCAGCCCAAGATTATGTACAAACCCGTTGTCGTGCGACCGACCTGCCCGTCAGTCCACGGCTATCAACGACAGTGCGTCAAGCCCGCGAGCTATGACAACTGCTGTGGTAAAGGCAGCTGCTGCCCCAAGAGCAAGCGTGGCTGCAACAGCTGTGGCAAGGGCAACTGCAATGGTGGTTGTGGAAACGGTGCCGCTTGTGGCACTGCTCCCGCTGGTAATTGCGGTCCCGCCGCTGCTCACTGTGGTCCGGCTGC
>CAZQUW010000024.1:0-38264 GCA_964596215.1 uncultured Planctomicrobium sp.
ACTCGCTGGGAACAGCCTGCACATGCTTTTTCAGGAAGTTGCTGATGTTCGTGTCCACGAGCGTGTTCTTGACCAGCAACCCTGTCCCGCGGGCGGGCGAGTTATACTCCTGCAAGTACATGCGGCCTTCGTTTCTATCCCTCGGAGTCACTGCGATGTCATAGAGCTTTTTGGTCTGCCCCTTGTCTGACTTATCCCGCTTGCCGACGCCGAACATCATGGCCACCTGGAAGTCAGGCAGCCGCAGGGTCTTGACGGCATCCGGCAGGGGAAGTCCCGTGACATCGGGATCAGGTGTCAGCAACACCAGCGCCCGCACATCCTGTCCGCGGGGCGTCTGGCCTCCGACTGGCCCATCGGTGTGCGGCTTCTTCAGCCAGTCCACCGCGGCGAAATTCAAGGCAACGGCGCCCCCCAATCCGGCACCGACAATCCCCATCTTGTTCATGTTCAGCTTATGCTGTTGATGTTCGTTGAAAATGAAGGCCTTCACAGCTTCCATATCAAGCCCCACCATGGCTTTGTAGTCGCCAGCTTTCAGACTGCCGGCGTCGACGCTGCTTTTGGCTCCTTTGGCTTTGGCCTTGGCCGTCTTGGTGTCGACTGCGTCGCCGGCCAGCGTGGCCCCCTTGCTTTGACCGTGTCCACGCAGGTCAACCACGATCACTGCATAGCCCTCGTCATGCAGCTTCTTGGGCAAGCCTCCCCAGTCGAGTTGATTACCATTTGCTCCGTGCAACAGGACGATCACGCTGGCATCCTGCTTCAGCCCCGAAGGCCAGTAGGTCGCCGCAAGCGCGATTCCATCCTTGGTCGTCAACGTTTCGGGGCGAGGTTTCAGATCCTCGGCACTCTTCTCCTCTTGTGCCGGCAAGAATGAAACCGTAGAGCTCAAAATCAGGCAACTCGTGGCGAGCAGCATCATGCGGCGGCCTACGGTTACGGATGCGAAGGTTGCGTTTGGAATCGTTCCACACATCATGGTTGCATCCTCTTTGATAGAAGTTGAATCGTATTAAACGGACGCTGTCTCCGACTGGAGTTGTTTCGTAACCAATCGTGAAATGCAACAGACGAACTGCCCCACAGCGATGGCTGCCAGCAGTTCCGCACAATGTCAGATCCAGGTTCTGCGCAACACTTTGTTGCCTGCCATCAGCCAGGGCCCTGATCGCGGACAAAATCAGTCGCCGCACGTCTCAGAGCACTGCTGATCTCAGACACGTAATTATAAATCCGGTCCGGCAGAGTTTCAATCTGCCTAATTCCTTCAAGGATTGGAAGATGCGAGAAAATTCGCGTCGCAACTCCATGCCGGGACGATTACAATCCCCAGGTCGCCCACCTTCCTGTGTGAGCCACGCCCGAGGAATTCACCCCTGCAGGATCTGTTTAGAGAGGGAGAGATAATGCGCCGTTCTGGACTGGGGATCATTTGCCTGTTGATTGCAGGGGTCGGATGCGCGGGAAAACCCGATCCCGCCGTCACCGCCGCGGTCGAGCAAATCCAGAAGCTGGGCGGAACGTTTATTCTGCGGGGAGCGACAATTCCGGTAAAACCCGGAGCTCCTCTACCGCCCGGGACACTTCCCGTCCGCCAAATCGACCTCAACCAGAAACAGGTTCGCGATGCTCAGATCGAAGCGCTCAAACCGCTAAAAACGCTCGAAGAATTGCACATCGAGGGCTCATACCTGACCGATGTCGGCCTGACCCACCTGCAGGACTTCAAGCAACTCCAGGAACTCGACCTGCACAAGTCGCTCTACATTACGGACAAGGGGCTGGAATCACTGAAGTACTTGCCGCGGCTGGCCAAACTCGAGCTGTCATACACGCGCATCAGTGACAAGGGAGTTGAACACTTAACAGCGATCAAGAATCTGAAAGTCTTACATCTGACGGGCACCCGCGTCACCGCAGAAGGTTTGAAGACCCTGAAATCAGGCTTGCCTGGCTGCGAAGTTCTCAAGTAGCAAAGTTCGCCCATCCGCCCCCAGCGGGCGGGGAGCCAAGGACACAGGCTCGAACCGCTGGTGCGGGCAACTTTGGTCTGCCCTCAAGAATCGCTGGCAGCGTTTCGCGTTCGCGAGTCGCGTGACGTTGACGCAGCAAAGAATGCAACAGGCGGTGCTACTCAGTCAGAGTAGCACCGCCTGGCAAGTGACCCCAAGGGGATTTGAACCCCTATTGCAGGGATGAAAACCCTGTGTCCTAACCGGGTTAGACGATGGGGCCGGTGAAGATGCGAGTACAATACTCATTCGAGGGGAGCATGTCAAGCAGCCAGCGTCACTACAAAATCAGAAATTTAAAAGACAGGCAGGTCTGGCAAATACATCAACCAACGCTGCTTCAAGGCAGTGACAGTTGCCTGGCAGGAAGTGGCAAATTGGGAGTGCAAAACTACTTACGAGGCGGGAAGTTCAGGCGTGTCACCAGTCGTCGTGGGTTCTTCTCCATGGATCGCTGCATGAACTTCACTGCGATGCACAGGAACTTCACGCGGTGCCTGGATCCCCAGACGTACTTTGTCTCCTCGAACTTCAACGACCGTGATCACGATCTCGTCGTTAATCACGATACTCTCGTTTTTCTTTCGCGAGAGAACCAACATGGGTAATCCTTGCTAGGCGAGGGATCGCCCCCGCATTTCCGATTTCCACATGAACCGCAGTGGCCACGGTACAGTCCAGATCCTGTTCTCTTGACAATGCCGGCTATTCATCGTATGGAGGTCGCGCGCACCGTCAAGTGGAAGTATTGCAAATATCGTGCAAAACTTTAGAAAAATATCCGTATTGTCGATTGTAATGATCAGAAAACCTGGGGGACTCATCCTGAGAGCTGGCTTCAGTTTAAGGAGCCTGGATGCGATTCCGGCCGCAGTTTTTTCGCGGAACTTCGTGCCGCCGAGACAATCGTCAGAATAACTTGCGGGACATTTCTCTGCCGAAAGTCGGCTGGAGTTTCCTGCCCAGACTTGCCGAAGTGAGGGGGGATTGATTTAATGCCGTTCCGGGTGACGAAGTGTCACTCAAGTCGTGTATTCT
The DNA here is from genome assembly GCA_964596215.1 of uncultured Planctomicrobium sp. Lineage (GTDB taxonomy): Bacteria > Planctomycetota > Planctomycetia > Planctomycetales > Planctomycetaceae > JAKFVC01. The sequence goes on from CAZQUW010000024.1 coordinate 3,054, forward strand.
TTGCTCAGCAGGCCCGAAAGGGTGCGGGATTCCATTATGGTCCATCGTCCACGAACGAAATTCAAAATTGCTCGCAAGACCAAGCGCTGCCCGAAGTGCGGCAAGATCGTCCGCGATCTGGCGCGCTGCAAGGTTTGTCATAAGCTGCTGAAGCGATAGCTGCGAATCGGCAGGTTTCCACCTGCTGAATTTCTGCCGCAGTCGACAGCCAGCTCCGGGGCCTCGCAAAATTCGATGACGTCAGCCCGACGACAATTCGCCGGGCTTTTTTGTTTGCGCAGTGAGTATCAGCGTTCACGAATTCCAGCCCCCGCGCGAATTTCTCCAGATTCGAAGCGAAGATCCACTCGCTGGCGCTGCGGGCTGGTATTTCGGTTGCGCTAGTTGGCGACTGGCAACTGCACCAGCGGTGCGCGGAGCGACGGGAACTTGGCAAATTCCCGGGCTGCAGCCTCCAGGTTTCCGGCCGTCGTGCGATGGGTCATGATGACCAGCGGCACATACGACTTGCCTCCAACCGCATCCTGGGCGGGATCCGGGGCTTCGTGCTGAATCACCGAAGCAATGCTGATTTGATGTCGCCCGAGAACATCGGCGATGTCCGCCAGCATATGGGGGCGATCTTCAATATTGAACCGCAGATAATACCGGCTGCTCGTCAGTGACGTCGGCAGCATGGGGAAACTCGGTTCGGTACGCCACAATTCCAGTTGCTGGAACGTCAACTGGGCCCGCCCCACCGCCATATCAATCAGATCGGCCAGGACGGCGGAGGTCGTCGGCATTTGCCCCGCTCCGCGACCTGAATACCAGGTATCGCCGACGACGTCCCCCGACAAGGCCACGGCATTGAACGAGCCGTGGACTTCGGCCAATGGAGTCTGGTGTTTGACCAGCGTGGGGCAAACATGCATTTCCAGCTGGCCTTCAATCAGTTTGGAAATCGCCAGCAACTTGACTGTGTATCCCAGTTCCGCTGCGTATCGGATATCCGACAGATCGAGCGTATCGATACCCTGGCGCGGAAAATCATTCAGCGAAACCTTGGTACCGTAGGCCAGCTGCGTCAAAATCACGAGTTTCTGGGCCGCATCGGTCCCATCCACATCCAGCGTCGGATCGGCCTCGGCGTACCCCAGTTCCTGTGCCAGACGCAGGGCGTCGGCATAGGCCTGCTGCCGCTGAATCATCTGGGACAGGATGAAGTTGGTCGTCCCGTTCAAGATCCCCGAGATCGACGTAATCTGATTCCCAGCCATCGATTGTGACAACGTCGCGATGATCGGAATACCACCGGCCACGGCCGCTTCAAAGGCGATGGACCGGCCCAGCTGATGGGCTCTTGCGAACAATTCGGGACCGTGCTCGCACAACAGCGCCTTGTTGGCTGTCACCACGTCCTTACCAGATTCCAGCAGCGCCAGCATGATTTCGCGAGCGGCCTGCAGCCCCCCTACCAGATGGATCGCCAGCCGCGTGTCGCGGTCCTGAAGCACTTGCTGCAGATCATCCGTCAAGACCCCGGGCGGCAAGTCGATCTCACGCGACTTGCGGAGATCGGACACCACTGCATGCTTCAGGACGATCGGACGGCCAGCACGACGCGTAATCCGTTCGGGCTGCTGCAGCAGAACTTTGGCGACACCGGTACCGACGGTCCCCATCCCCACAATAGCGATAGACAACGGGGCAGCAGTCGACTGAAGGGCGGGCATGCTGTTCAAAACTCATTCCAACAATAAGGTTAACGAAACGTTCCGCGAGCGGTTAATCGAAAGGAAGTATACAACTCGACTCCGCGACTGAGCAGACGAGATATGACAAACTCTGTCCTTGGCCAACAGCGGCTGGTTTCGATACCATACCCGCGGCTCGGGCAGGTACGAATTCTAACGCACAGGGTGTCATAACCAATAGATCTGCAACGAGTTCAATTGCTGCGTTCGAGATATTGTGCAGTTAATGCCAGTCATTCCTGCTGAGCCCGGCGGTGTCGGATTCATCAAGCATGGCTGTTGGAAGTCTGGATTTGCGCTACGCGACGTCGCAGAGCGACGCCTCTCGCGGATGACAGGTGGGCAATATGCATCCCATACGAATCGGTGCCGTCAGTTATCTCAATTCGAAGCCATTGATTGAAGATCTGGCCGAGTTGGCCCCCCAGGCCGAGTTGATTCTCGATTATCCCAGCCGTCTGGCCGATCGTCTCAGTCGTGGTGAACTGGACGTGGCGCTCATTCCGTCGATTGAATGCGTGCTGGGCCCCCAATACGAAATCGTCTCCGATGCGTGTGTCGCAACCCATGGCCCCGTGCTGAGCGTGAAGCTCTACAGTCGGGTTCCAATGGACAGGATTACGTCGCTCGCGCTGGATGAAGGTTCGCGGACAAGTGCCGCTCTGAGCAAGATCTTGCTGGCCGAACGCTTCGGACTGCACCCGCGATTGGAAAAGCTGCCTCTCGATCTGGATACCCAGGATACTCAGGCGGACGCCATCCTGTTGATCGGTGACCGGGCTATTCATGCACCGGCCGAGCAGTTCGCTGAAGTCTGGGATCTGGGAGAAGAGTGGACCCGCTGGACCAGCCTGCCGTTCGTGTTCGCCATGTGGGCCACACGCGCCGGGACCGATCTGGGTGCTGTGGAAGAAGCACTCTGTCAGTCGCGTGACCTGGGCGTGCAGCGGGTCGCAGAAATCGCGGCCCGCGAGGCGCCGCTGCTGGGACTCAGTCCACAGGTCACCCTTGAGTATCTCACGGAGAATTTGTATTACCGGTTGGGTGCTGCCGAACGCCGCGGCTTTCAGCAGTACCACCAACTGGCGATGAAACAGGGACTAGCTCCCAAAGGATCTGATCTTGTCTTCCGACATTGCGCCCTTGCTTGAAAAGGCCGCCGCCGGCGAACGATTGACGCCGGAAGAGGGCCTCAAACTCCTCGAATCGCACGACCTGGTCGCAATTGGTGCCGCCGCCAATGCAGTGACCAAACGCCTGCATCCGGGACCGTTCCGGACCTATAACATCGACCGCAATATCAATTACACCAATGCCTGTACGGCGGTGTGCGATTTTTGCGCCTTTTACCGGACGCCGAATCACGAAGAAGTCTACGTCCTGCCGCGGGACTTACTGCTGCAGAAGATCGAGGAAACCGTGGCGCTCGGGGGGGATCAGATCCTGCTGCAGGGCGGCCTGCACCCCAAATTCAAACTCGACTGGTACGAGGACATGCTGCAGGACATCAAGCGGCACTTCCCGCAGGTGAATGTCCATGGCTTCAGCCCTCCCGAAATCTATCATTTCACCAAGGTCAACCACATGCCCTTGCAGGAAGTTCTTGAACGCCTGAAAGCAGCGGGGCTGGGCAGCCTGCCGGGTGGCGGGGGCGAAATTCTGGTGGACCGCGTCCGAGCCGAAATTACCCGGGGCAAAGTCATGACCGACGACTGGCTGGACGTCCATCGCGTCTGGCATCGACTCGGCGGCCGGTCGACGGCCACGATGATGTTCGGTCACGTCGAGACGCTCGCCGAACGGATCGAACACTTTGAACGCATCCGCCAGTTGCAGGATGAAACGGGGGGGCTGACCGCATTTATCAGCTGGACCTTCCAGCCCGATCATACGGAGCTCGCCCACATCCCGCCGGCAGGCGCCTTTGAATACCTGAAAACGCAAGCGGTCAGCCGCCTGTACCTGGATAATGTCCCCAATATTCAATCCTCATGGGTGACACAGGGCGAGAAGATCGGCCAGCTGGCACTCCATTTCGGTGCGAACGATATGGGCAGCTTGATGATCGAGGAAAACGTCGTGGCGCAGGCTGGGACGGTCCACCATCTGTCACTGGAAACGATCAAACGCTGCATCCGCGAAGCAGGATATATTCCGCGCCAGCGAAATGTCTTTTACGAGTTTATCGATGATGCGGATAATGCCCAGGCGGAAGCTTCTACGTGGCAGGCACCGAATGCCGAATTGACCATTCTTGCGGGTTGAAACGGGCGAGCGAACGGTTCAATCTGGTCCAGTCGCCGTGCTGCTGGACCAGCATGATGTAGACTCCTATGTGGCCTTTCAGCAACAGGAGTCAACATCTGTGATCCATACGCCCGATGAACCGCTCGCGGGTCAACCGATGATTCACGTGGAGAATCTCCAAAAGAGCTTCACGGATCTGCGCCGCGGCCAGGTCTCGGCGCTGGGGGGAGTCTCGTTTGACGTGCATGCCGGCGAGATCTTCGGCCTGCTGGGTCCGAATGGGGCTGGAAAAACCACGACTTTACGCATTCTCAGTACCGTCCTGCGCCCGACCGGCGGGCTGGCCACCGTCGCCGGTTACGATGTCAGCACGCATCCCGAGGCGGTTCGCGCCCACATCGGCTTCATGTCCTGTAACACGGGCATCTACGACCGGATGACTGCCTGGGAGATGGTGGAATACTTCGGTCGCCTGTATGGCATGCCAGAAGACTTTCTGCAACATCGGCTGAATGAAACCTTTACCACGCTGCAGATGCAGGAGATCCGGGACGTCCTGGGTTCGAAGATGTCGACCGGCATGAAACAGAAGGTTTCCATCGCCCGGACCATCATCCACGATCCGCCGGTGATGATCTTCGACGAACCCACCTCGGGGCTCGATGTGCTGGTCGCCCGAGCCGTTCTCAAGACAATTTCAACCCTGAAGAGTCAGGGCAAATGTATTATTTTTTCCACGCACATCATGCGGGAAGTCGAAAAACTGTGCGATCGGATCGCCATTATCCACCAGGGACAAATCCTGGCCATGGGGACCCGCGCGGAACTTGAGCAGCGGTACGGTGAACCTGATATGGAAGAACTGTTCTTCGAACTGATTTCAAATTCGGAGGCGGCATAACGCAAAATTCCAGAGGAAGTCGCCAGATCTCCCGGGGTCGACCTACGAGGCAGAGATTCTTATGAATTCTGCAACCTCCAGCATTCAGTGAAATCGCACTCCGCAATCGTGCGGAAATCATAGTCAGAAGGCTCGCGTCAATGTTCGTTCAGTGGCGAAACGTCAAACTGGTTTTCTTGCGTGAGCTCCGCGATCAGCTCCGCGATCGCCGCACGCTGTTTATGGTCTTCGTCCTGCCGCTGTTGCTGTACCCCACCCTGGGGATCGGCATGCTGCAGCTGACGTTGCTGTTCAGTGAAAAGCAGCGGACCGTCGTCCTGCTGGGCGAAGAATTCTTGCCGCCACCCCCGCTGCTGGATGGCGACCACTTCGTCAAAACGCTCTTTAATGATCCGCTCCAGGCCCGCAAGCTGCGAGTCATCACAGCCACATCGCTGGATGCCCTGAAGTCTGCGGGCGGTAAGCCGGATCCCGCAATCGGCCGCTGGCAGGAACTGTTACGCCGCGGTGAGATCCTGGCAGAAAAAACAAAGCAGCGGAATGAGCTGCGCGCTGCGGTCGCTGCGGCGGAACGGGAAAAACGCTTCTCTGATGTCGGTCGCCTGCGCCGTGAACTGTATGACTACCAGAACAAGCTGGCGGAACAATTTGCGATCAGCGAAATCCAGACGCTGGTCGTGATCCCGCGCAATTTCAACCAGCATGTCGAGCGTGTTAACAGCGAACTGGCCAGTCGTGGCCGACAAACAGAAATCGCCGATTATCCACGGCCGATGGTGATCCACAACAAGGCCGACGAAGAGTCGATGGCGGCCTACATCGGAGTATCTGATGCCCTGAAGTCCTGGGAAGAAAAGATCCTTCAACAGCGACTGGAGATCGCCGGCTTACCGACTTCGTTACCCAAACCGGTCAATCCGGTCCGCGAAGATCTGGCGTCCGAAGCTCAAATTGGCGCCGTCATGTGGAGCAAGCTGTTTCCCGCACTGCTGGTCATCATGTCGATGACGGGTGCCTTCTATCCCGCCATTGACCTGTGTGCCGGCGAAAAAGAACGCGGCACCATGGAAACGCTGCTGATCTGTCCCGCCAAGCGGATTGAGATCGTTTTCGGCAAGTTTTTAACCGTCCTCTGTTTCAGCGTGTCGACTGCCGTGCTGAATCTCATCAGTATCGGCATGACGGGGCAACACATGGCCTCGCTGATGCAACGGACACCCGGTGTGCATATGGCCGGCGCTCCCGAGTTCCCGCCCTGGTACGCCCTCTGCTGGATCATCGTCCTGCTGTTGCCGCTGGCCGCCATGTTCAGCGCTCTCTGCCTGGCGCTGGCCACATTCGCCCGCAGCAGTAAAGAGGGTCAATACTATCTGACACCCTTATTGATGGTCACGCTGGGGCTGACCGTCTTTTGCGTGTCGCCCGGTATTGAACTGAATCTGTTTTACAGCGTCATGCCGATTGCCGGTGTCGCGCTGCTGTTGAAGGGTCTGCTGCTGAATCCGCAGGACATGACCGTCTATTTGTATGCCGTCCCCGTACTCGTCACTTCGATCGCCTACAGTCTGCTGGCCCTGTGGTGGTCGGTGGACCAGTTCCAGCGTGAAGAAGTCCTGTTCCGCGAAGCCGAACGCTTCGAGTTGAAGCTCTGGTTGCGACATCTGATGCGCGACAAAGAGCCGACTCCCACCTTCGCTCATGCCATGTTCTGCTTTGTCCTGATCATGATGCTGCAGTTTGCGTCATTCAAATACCTGTCCCGCGCCGCCACGAATGCGTCTGGGGCACTGGATCCCGCTCAGACCATGAAAGTCATGCTGGTTCAGCAGCTGGCATTGATTGCCAGCCCCGCCTTGCTGATGGGCATCATGTTGACCACCAGTGTCTGGCAGACGTTCCGTTTCCGGCTGCCATCGTTCAAGATGCTGGCCCTGGCGACAATTCTCGCGATCTCAGCTCATCCCCTGTCACTGATGCTGGCGGCCAGCCTGCAGTGGTTCTTCCCACCATTGCCGGAAAGTATCGCCCAGTTAACCAGCGGCATGGGTGACCCCCGGCAGCCCTTGTGGATGATTCTGTTGCCGTTCGCTGTGGCACCGGCCTTTTGTGAGGAAGTCGCGTTCCGCGGCTTCATGCTCAGCGGACTCGCCCGGCACGGACGCACCTGGCTGGCGATTGTCATCTCCAGTCTGTCGTTCGGGATCATGCACATGATTCCGCAACAGGTATTCAATGCCGCGCTGCTGGGGATCGTGTTGGGCATTGTGGCGACGCGCAGCCAAAGCCTGTGGCCCTGCGTGGCCTTCCATTTCTGCTTCAATACCCTGGCCGTCATGCATGGCCGGATTGGACGCCAGTTCGGCAATGTGCTGCCACCAAGCTCGTTCTACGCCACCAACGAACACGGCCAGATTCTCTACCAGTGGCCGACTCTGCTGATTTCCGCCTCGATTTTTGGCATCTGCATGTGGCTCATCACGCGTCACGGAGAAGCTGCCGATACTCCGGCAACACCCCTCCCCGTGCCCGACCTGTACCTGGGAAAAGCACCACTCGCGTCGTCGTAGTCCAGATTGAGAGAATTGTCAGCCACCGCTGAGATCAGGTCACAACCTGCACCGCATTTTCGGCCGGACTACGGCGTTATTTCGAGAGCTTGACGTAGTTCTCCACGAACTTCGCCTTGCTGAGTGGAATTTGCACTTCAACCTTTGCGTCCGTAAACAACTTCCGCGCGTTACGACTCCGTTCCCATTCTTCGGCACTGAGCAGGCCATCTTTCTTGCCGCTGGCGTCTTCCTTATCCAGGAAATCAAAGGCGCTTTCCGCAGCCGCGGTCTTGGGATCGACGGGCGGACCAGCCGGAGCCAGCGGCTTTGCCGGTGCACTCGAGGCGGGTGCGACCACAGTCACTGCGCCGGTTACCGCGGGAGTCACCGGACTGGCCGCAGCCACGGTCATCCCGGGCTTCGCCGGATTGACGAGCTCTGCCGGTACCAGAAAGCCATCTCGATTGGCATCCAGACTGTTGAACGTCGAAATGTCTGTTTTCGACCATTCATACAGCCCGATCTGGCCATCCCGGTTGGCGTCGCGTGCTGCGTACTGAGCTGGCAAAGTCGCGGGGGGCAATGCCGCTTTGGGCCCGTAACGGCCCACGCGAACCTTGGGCTTCGCTCCGGGTTTACCAGGGGGCTGGTTGCCAGCCGGCTGGTCTCCTGAGCCCATGTCCTCGCGCCGCCCGCGACCTCCCCGATCGACTCGGTCACCTCTGCTGCCACGGTCACTGCGTGAACGTCTTCCGTCGTCGGGTGATTCCATCCCGGGGCCAACCTCGGGCCCCTGAGCTGACACCGAATTCACGAGACCCATCAAGGCCCCAGCCTGCATCAGCAGGACCGCGCCTAAGAGACACGTTGGTTTCAAGTTATGGCGAGTCATGAGAGTTTTTCCGACAGCAAACACTCCGGGGTCCGGGGCCGGCCGGCGACAACTTTTCATTGTCCCGGCAGTCCTGCAGTCTATTTTCGACTCAACGACCGCCATCTGGATATCGCTGGTCATCGAAATGTACTGCAGCGGCCGCTGCGCGGTGTCAATCGAGTCGATCGTCAGGGTCGCGAGGCATCTGCATTTCAACTCAATTTTGAGACATCGCGACTTGAGGAAATTGCCCTGAAACCTGTCATAACCCTTAATGGTACTAGTTTCTACGGCAAACTCCACGGCACCTGGCCAGACAAATTGTATTGTGACCCATTTCCGGGTCGACTAGCATGAAACGCCGTCGGATGATGTAACCGGTTGGCGTTGAGCAAACACTTCGCTTCTAGTTAAGAAGTGTCAACACGCTCAAAAGTCTGAACTTTCTGAAGATTTGGATTGTGCGGTTGACGAGATTCCTGCTCGTCAATCCGACAACAACCGGTTTGGAACTGCGGTTATGGATATCCTGAAAACAGTCGCCTCGATGCGTTCCCTGGCCGGATTGCTGGTGGGTGCGATCGTGATCGCTCAGGCGCTGACTGCATTCGGGCAACCGCCAGAAGGTGGTCCCCCTGGGGGTGGCCGGAGCGGACGGGGTGGTTTTGGCGGCTTCGGTGGCGGTAGCTTTGGCGGCGGATTTGGTGGCCGCGGCGGAGGCGGCGGTCTCTCGGGAATGCTGCGTCGGGACTCCGTCAAGGAAGAACTGAAAATCACCGCCGAGCAGGAAGAACAGATTCGCGAAGCCACTTCCAGTGGACCTCAAGTCGATTTCCGCGCCATGGGCGAACGGATGCGCAGCGCCACCACCGACGAGGAACGCACCAGGCTCGGCGAAGAAATGCGTCTGGAATTTGAAAAGCGACGCAAAGAATCCGACGAGAAGATCAAGCAGATTCTGAAGCCCGAACAAATTACGCGGCTGGAGCAACTCGTTCTGCAGGAATCGGGCCTGAGCGCCCTCAGCGATGAGACAGTGGCCAACAGCTTGAAGTTGACCGCCGAACAAAAGCAGCAGCTGCAGGAACTGCAGGACGCCTACCTCGAAAAGATGAGGGCAGGCGGCTTCCAGATGCCGCGTGAGGAACGCGATCAGCTGCGAACCGAACGCGATGCAAGCCTCGAAAAAGTGCTGACCGCCGATCAGCGGAAGCAATGGGAAGCCAAACTTGGCCCGATCGCGGCCAGGCCCGAGGGCGATGGCAACGACCGCGGCGGACGTCGCGAACGGACCGGAGCGGCAGTTTCCACGCCGCGCGCACCAGTCGTTGCGGAGAAAGTTCCAGACGGCGCGACCGTCGTGGCCAGTCTGGATGCCGAGGGCAAACCGGCAGCTGCTGGGGCCAAGTCTAATCCCGATGAGAAGTTGATGTCCTTCAACTTTCGATTCGCCCCCTGGGAAATGGTCCTCAAGCACTTCGCTGAACACGCTGGACTGACTCTGGACTTGAATGTAGTCCCCCCCGGCACATTCAATTATTTCGACGATGGCAAGTTCACGGTGACCCAGGCGCTGGACATTCTGAACGGCTATCTCTCGCAGAAGGGTTATCTCCTCGTACGTCGCGACAAGTTCCTGGTCGTCGTGGCGACCGAAGGTGGCGTCCCTCCGAATCTCGTGCCCCAGATTCCGCTCGCGGAACTCCGTACACGCGGCCGGTTCGAACTCGTCAGCGTGCTGTTGCCGGTGGAAGGGCTGGACACCGAAACGGCCGCCGACGAAGCCCAAGAGTTGCTCGGTCCGCAGGGCAAGATTGTCCCGCTGAGCAAATCCGGCAAGCTGCTCGTGACCGACCTGGCCGGCAACATCCAGCGAATTGACGATCTGCTGAATGGACTGGGTGGCGTTCCCGCCGGTAACACACCGATCTTTCAGTCATTCCAGCTCAAGCATGTCTCGGTGATGGAAGCCGAGAAGGTGGTCCGCGACCTGTTTGGCCTTCCCCAGCGGCCGATTGGCGCGGCAACGCCCGCGACCGCATCGAATAGTGCTTCTCAAGAACGCGATTATGCGATGTCCCGCTTCGGACGTGGCGGTCCGTGGGGCGGTGGTGGCTATTTTGATCGTGGCGGCAACGGTGGAGACCGGGGTGATCGTGGCAGCAGCCGCCAACCGGCACCAGCGGCGGCACCCGCTACGGCTGCAGCGAGTTCCGGGAATGGTCGGATCCAGGTCGCTACCGACCTGCGTACCAACACGTTAATGGTCACGGCCAAGCCGGACGACCTGAAGGTTATCGAATCCGCCTTAAAAACCCTCGATATTGACGACAAGGCCAATAACCTGGCGCGCAATCTGAGTGGTCGAAATACGCCTCAACTGGAGGTTTATCCGGTCTCCACCGCAGACACGCGGGTGCTGATCCAGACAATCACCAGTCTGATTCCGTCGGCCATAGTCAATGAAGATGCCAAGGCCAAGCGACTGCACGTGTTTGCGACTGCCGACGAGCAGGTTCAAATCAAGGCGTTGATCGCGCAGATCGACGGCGGGGTCGAAGGGGGCGAAACGGCGTTGGTCGTGCAACTACGGCGGCTCGATCCACTGGGTGCCGCGGGCAGCCTGCGAAATCTGTTCAAAGGCAACGGCCGCGACGAGATTCCCATGATCGAGGCGGACGCCATCGGGCGGCGGCTGATGATTCGCGGAACCACTGCTCAAGTGAACGAGATTCGCGCCCTGCTGAAGCAGATGGGTGAAGACCCCGACGGCGGGGCATACGAAGATCCCAGCCTGCGCGGCCCGGTCCGCACCCTGTCACTGGGTGGCCGCGATCCGCGTGAGTTCGTCGAACTGCTGCAACAGATCTGGCCGGCTCGCGATTCCAATCCCATCCGGATCGTGGTGCCCTCTGCAATTGCACCAACCTTGAAGTCGGGAGCCAGCTTGAACGGCGGAACCCCGACGAAAGCCCCCGCAGCTGCGAGCAACAAGTCCGCCAGTTTAATCAAGAAGCGTCTGCCGCTAGGCGGTGACACCGAAGCGTTGTTGCAGCAGCTGGAATCGACGCTGAATACCAAAACGATCGACCAGGAGCTGGAAGAAGCCACCAACTCTGATGACGTCAGCGATGAGGAAGACAACTCCCCGGCAGCCGAAACGCAACCGGCCCGGCCGTCCGGGCAATCGCCGTCCGGGCAATCAAAGTCAGGGCAGGGGGAATCGGACAAGGTCGCGCCGGCGAATGCGGAGCAATCCAATAAATCCATCCCTGCTGTCGAGCAACCGGCGGCAGCAGGCAATGAAGCCGCCAAGCCGGTCGTGGTGGCACCTTCTGGAAATAACTTGATCATCGCCTCCGATGACCTGGAAGCGTTGGATCGCCTGCAGGCGATGGTGGAAGCCCTGGCGTTGTCAGCTCCTAAGCGGACGACCTGGACGGTGTTTTATCTGCGAACGGCAGACGCCACCGAAACCGCCACCATGCTCGGGCATCTGTTCCCGTCGGGTTCAATCTCCCAGTCGACCGACCCCGGCAGCAGTACCCTGATGGGTGGCCTGACGGGCGGTTTAAGCTCATTCGGTTCCAGCCTGATGGACATGACCGGGCTCTCCAATCTGGCGACTTCGAACGCACTCCGCATCGTTCCGGAAATTCGGTCGAACGCACTCTATGTCAGCGGTCCGACCGACCTGGTGCGGCAAGTTGAAGATGTGCTGAAGGTGCTCGATGCCTCGGAATTGCCGGAATCGATGCGTGACCGAGTCCCCCGCATGATTCCTGTCGCCCACGCTGATGTCGATGAAGTTTCAGGCATTATCGAGAACGTCTTCAAGGACTACATGACGGCCCCGGCCGCAATGCCTGGTGGTGGGGGTGGCGGCGGTGGTGGCTTCAACCCGCTCGCCATGTTGATGGCGGCTGGCGGTGGCGGCGGTGATGCCAAGCAGAAGCGCGGCATTCGTTTAACGCTCGGTGTTGATCGTCGGACCAACTCGCTGATCGTGTCCGCCGACGAAAACCTGTTCCGGCAAGTGGAGCTGGTCGTCAAGAACCTCGATCAAGCCGCCCTGGAAGCCAACCGGACCATTCGCGTGGTGACGGTCAATCAAGCCAATTCACACCTGGTTCAGCAGGCGTTGGGCTCGCTGATGGGCAAAGTCCGGGTCAGTACCACGGGCGGAGGTAGCAGCGGCCCCGCACCGGCCGCCGAACAACCGTCAGTGCCGCTCGAGCAAGGTGGTGGGCAGCGCAGCCGATCGGGGCGCGGCGGCAGTGGCGGTGGACCAGAGGATGCCCAAAAAGCCCTGGAGCAACAGATGCGGGAGCGATTCCTACAAGGAGCCGGATTACTGCCCCCACAATCGGGCGGCGGCCGCGGCGGAAATGGTGGTGGAGGCAACGGGGGCAGCGGGTTCGGCGGTGGCGGCAGACGCCGCGGTGGTGGTCAGCAGTAACTGAGATTTCGTGGGACGGGTCTCCAGGCCCGTCCGTCCGTTTGCACCCAAAACGGCACGTTACCTCCCACCTGCCGCTATCCTATGAAAAGTGCTCCCTCCCTGCAGTTTTACAATCCCAGCGTCTGTTGCCTGACTCCACAAAGTCCGCCAGGTATGGGTTAGTCAGAGTTCACCCCTGGAGTGTGGGACTGACGGGCCTGGAGACCCGTCCTACGGGATATCGGACAGGCAATTGATCGTGAAACGGTCAACAACTATCGTTTCGCTCAAATATTGGCAGACAGAATCTCCCCATCGCACGATCTTGATTATTGCTCCTGATACGCCACTGTGGAAAAACGTTGCCCATGGATATTGCGGAAACACTCTTGCAGCAGGGTTTAGTGACGCAGCAGCAGCTCGATACTGCCGCCCTGCAGCCCAACGGCCGGCGCATCGACCAGCGGCTGATTGAACTGGGGCTGGTGAGTGAAGAAGACACGTTGCTGGCGTTTGCCGAGCTGCTGGGGACACGTTTTGTCGCCCTGAAGGATCTGAAGATCGATCCCGAACTGGTGGGCAAATTTCCGCATCGCGATATCTATCGACACTCGATCCTGCCGCTGGAACGCCGCAACGGCACCGCCATCATCGCCACCAGCGATCCGTTCGACCTGGAAGCGCTGGAGGAACTGAGCTCGCTCAGCGGCCTGCGTCTGGAACCTGTCCTCGCGCGCCGCGAAGACATCATCCAGGTCATCAAAGAGCAGTTGGGAGTCGGCGGCGACACGATCAACGAACTTGTCGCCCAGCGTTCGGACGCGGACGAAATTGAGCTGCTGGAAGGGCTGGGCGAAGGGGACGGTGAGCTGGCCGAAATGGCCAAGGCCGCCTCGGTCGTCAAACTGGTCAATGAGCTCCTCATCGAAGCCCTCGAACAGCAGTCCAGCGACGTGCATCTCGAGCCCCAGGAAAAAGGTCTCCGGATCCGCTTCCGCGTCGACGGGTTGCTCCGCATTCAGCCGGTTCCTCCCGAGATCAACCAGTTTCAGGCAGCCATCATCAGCCGCCTGAAAATCATGGCCAAGCTGAACATTGCCGAGAAGCGGCTGCCACAGGACGGCCGCATCAAGATCCGCGTCCACGGACGTGAAATCGACGTCCGCGTGTCGATCATCCCGATGCTGCATGGCGAAGGCATCGTCATGCGTCTGCTCGACAAGTCACGGATGGTGTTCAACCTGTCCAGCGTCGGGCTGCCGCCGGACATGAGTAAAACGTTCAAGGAACTGATCTCGCTGCCGCACGGGATCATTCTGGTAACTGGCCCCACAGGCAGTGGTAAGACGACGACGCTCTACAGCGCCTTGAACGAGATCAAAGATCCCACCACCAAGATCATCACAGTTGAAGACCCGGTCGAATACCAGACGGAAGGGATCAACCAGATCCAGGTCCATTCGAAGATCGGGCTGACATTTGCCGCCGGACTGCGCAGCATTCTGCGTCATGACCCGGACGTCATTCTGATCGGAGAAATCCGCGATGGCGAAACGGCACAAAGCGCCATCCAGGCGTCACTGACGGGCCACGTCGTGTTTAGCACACTCCACACCAACGATGCCTCCGGCGCCTTTACGCGACTGGTTGATATGGGTGTCGAGCCCTACCTGGTCGCGAGTACAATCGAAGGGGTGCTCGCCCAGCGACTGGTCCGTGTATTGTGTCCGCATTGCAAGACGCAGTACAAACCTGATCCCGACGAACTCCCGCCCGACTTTCCGCGGCCACTCCCCGAGTTTCTATGGAAGCCGGTGGGCTGCCGTCAGTGCCGCGACTCGGGATTTACCGGGCGCAAAGGCATTTTTGAGCTACTGAAGACCGATGCCGGAGTCCGTCAACTCTGCGTCGATCGAGCCAGTTCATCGGTGATTAAAGAATACGGATTGAAACACGGGATGACGACCCTGCGTATGAACGGCTGGGACCGAGTCGTCCAGGGGATGACGACGGTCGAAGAAGTCGCGAGAATTACCAAGGGAGATCATTAGGATCGCCCCGCTCCGTATTTTTTTAATAGTTTTATTTCACTGTAGTTTTAATAGTAGATCGCCCAGTGCCAGCGACTTCCCGGCCACGTTCATCCACCGAGCGGGAAGCCCCAATTCACCATTAACGCCACCGCAGTCCTGACCACGGCCAACCGTCCCATGCCCGATTTCCAATACACAGCGCGCGAACTCACCGGGAAAGAAGTTTCCGGCACGTTGACCGCCGTTTCGGAACAGGACGCGGTCAATAACCTCGCTTCCAAGGCGTTGTTCCCCATCAAGATCGGCCTGGCGCCGACCGAGACAACCAAGCGGAAACAGGCCGGCAAACGGGTCAATGCCACGCTACTGGCGACGTTTTATGCTCAGTTGGGTGACTTGCTGCATTCCGGCGTCCCGCTGCTGCGTTCGCTGGAAATCCTGGAACGGCAGACGAACAAGGCCGCTCTGGCGATGGTGCTGCAGCAGGTGCGTGAAGATGTGGCCGACGGCACTCGCCTGGGCGAAGCGTTGCGCAGCCACCCGCGGATCTTCAGTGAGCTTGCTGTCAGCATGGTCCGGGCCGGCGAAGAAGGGGGGTTCCTGGAAGACGTCCTGAAGCGGATCGCGCAGTTCACCGAGCAACAGGAAGATATGAAGGGCCGCGTCGTCGGGGCGCTGGCCTATCCGCTGTTCCTGCTGGCCGTGGGTGGCATCGTGGTGACGGGCCTGATTGTGTTTATGGTCCCCAGTTTTGCCCCCATTTTCGAACGCCTCGAAGAAAAGGGTGAGCTGCCATTCGCGACGCAGGTCCTGATGGCCGTCAGCGCCGGCCTGCAGAATTATGGCTTCTGGTTGATCATCCCGGTGGTGGGTGCCATCTGGTGGTTTAAAAACTATGCGGCGACCGAACAGGGCCGACTTAATCTGGATCGTTTGCGGTTGAATTTTCCCGGCGCCGGATCGATTTTTCGCAGCCTGGCCATCGCACGTTTCTGCCGCATCCTGGGAACCCTGCTGAAGAATGGGGTGCCGATCCTGCCCTCGCTGCGCATCGCCAAAGATGCCACCGGCAATCGGATCCTGAGCGTCGCCATCGGCGCCGCCGCGGACAACATCTCGGCCGGTAAGTCCCTCGCCAAACCCCTCGCCGCCAGTGGTCAGTTCCCGATGGAAGTCGTCGAGATGATCAGCGTGGGTGAGGAAGCCAACAATCTCGAGCAAGTCCTCCTGGATATCTCTGACGGAATGGAACGCCGGACTTATCGCAAGCTGGAACTGTTCGTGCGCCTGCTCGAACCGTTATTGTTACTGGTCCTGGCAGTCATGGTGCTGTTCCTGGTCGTCGCACTGTTACTGCCTGTCTTCCAAAGCGCGGGGGCCTTGAGCTAGCGCTTTGCGAACCAACTGCCATGGAATGAAAACCTGACGTTTAAAACTTGACGTAATGATCTCCCTGTTCTGGCGGCCTTCGCGATGCGGTCAACGACGACCGTTGCATCAACAACAGGCCGGGATTGCGGAGTGACTAAGAGCCACTGTAAGGAATAGAGATGCAACAGAGACAACACGTTCAACACAACAAACGCCGCGGTTTCACGCTGATCGAAGTGCTGCTGGTGCTCGCCATTCTGGGGGTCATCGCAGCGATGGTCGTACCTCAATTACTCGGGCGACAGAAGAAGGCCAACGTCGATGCAACTCGATTAAGCATCACGGGACTCGAACAGGCACTCGATCTGTACGCGGTCGACCACAGCGGCGAGTATCCGACCACAGCGGAAGGCCTGGAGTCGTTGCTGGTCCAGCCCAATGGCGATGAAAAGTGGAATGGTCCCTATCTGAAGGAAAGCGGTGCCGTTCCGGTCGATGCCTGGGGCCGTCCGTTGCAATACGAATACCCCGGCCAGCATCACGCTCAAGGCTCCAAGCCCGACATTTCCTCGGGTGGCCCGGACAAGGCGTTTGGTACTCCGGACGATATCACCAACTGGGATAAGTAGCCGGCACGGGATCTCGTCACGGGATTCGGATGTCTTCAGTCGTGGCTCACCAACACCCGCTGCCGGGTGACGTCGGCTACGCCACAGGCCTGTGATCAATCGACATGATGTAGCGTTTCATGCGTCGTTTCACTCATCACCGCACGCGTCAGCCTGGCTTCACTCTCTTTGAGATGCTGTTGGTGCTGGCGCTGTTGGTGGGTTTATTGGCCCTGACGTTGCCCACGGTCGGCCGGCTGCAGATTGAACATCAATTGAAGCAGGGGGCCGAACTGGTGCGACTGCAGATTGCCTCAACGCGGCTGCACGCACTGGAAACCGGGATCGACTACCAGTTCCGCTATGAACCCGGTGGCAAACATTTCATTGCCGTGCCCGCCGATTATCAGGCGATTCGGGCCCAGGCCTCCGCCGCTCAGAATACTTCTGAAGGAGCTCCCGTCGCCGCTTACTGGAAGGCGCATGGTGAGTTCCAGGTGAAGGTAAAATTCAGTGCGGTCAGTTCGCAACAGCCCGGCAATCTGTTGCAGCCACCTCAGCCGCTGCCCCCCGAGTTCCTGACCGGGTTGAAAAATGCCAGTCAGCTGACGAGTGTTTCCTGGTCACCTCCGCTGATCTTCAAACCTGACGGCTCGACTCAGGATTTCTCGGTCGAGATCGAGAACGAGAAGGGCGCGTATGTCGTCTTGGAAGTCCGCGGCATCACCGGTGGGACGCAACTGTCGCAGATCCTGCGGAGGGTCCGCCAATGAAGAATTCCAACTCAAGCCGACATGAACGGCATGGCTTAACGCTCTTTGAAGTGCTGATCGCCCTGGTCATCTTTGTGGGGGCGATGGCCGCCATCGGGCAACTGGTCGCCAACGGTGTCCGCGCCGCCTTGCAAGCGAGATTTCAGACACAAGCGGCGATGATGTGCGAAGCCAAGCTGGCGGAAGTCGTCGCCGGAATTGTGCCGTTAACCGCCGGACAGGCTGTCTATCCCGACGACCCCAGCTGGTCCTGGAACCTGGCTCTGGCAGCAGCACCTGTTCCGGGACTGATGCGTGTCGAAGTGACCGTGCAGCGTCAAGCCTCCAACTCCAAGGGTAAAGTCGTCTTCACGATGGCCCGTTACGTCCGCGACCCCCAAGTGTATATCGCGGCCCAGCAGGAGGCTGAACGGATCGAGCAGGAGAAGGCGGAGGCTGCCGAATGAGATCACTGGCTTCCATAGGCGGTCGCCGTTTGATGAGGGGGGTCGGTGCTCCGGCCGGTGTCGGTGCGAGCAATCGCTTCTCGCTTACGCACGGCGTTTGCCCCAAGCGGCTCCGTGGGACCACCGGTCGCCATTCGCGCCGTGGATTGAGCCTGATCGAAGTCCTGATTTCCCTGGCGCTGAGTGCCTTATTGCTGGGATCGGTCTATTCGGCCATTACGATGTATTTCCACTATTCTTCTGCGGGACAGGAAGAAGTGGAAAAGAACCAGCTGGCGCGCGTTCTGCTCCAACGCATCGAAACCGATCTGCGGTCGATTGTGTATCGTCCCGAAGAGACTTCCACGTCAACCACCGAGAACACGGACGCCCAGTTCACAGACCAGACGGAAGCGAATGCCGACACCAGTGCCACGGAATCGACGACTCAGGAAGTAACCGATCCGTCGGATGCCTTTACCGGGTCATCCTCCGGGTTGTTCGGTGACATGCAGACCATTGTGCTCCACGTCAGCCGGCCGCGGCTCGATCTGAACTCGTCTCCCACGTTGAATAATCAGATGGCCAGTTCCCGAACGAGCGACTTAAAAACGGTTTCGTTCTTCGTTGCGGGAAATGGCTCGGGGGGGCTGCAGGCCGCGGCTGCCGGACATTTTTCCAGCCAGTCGGGGAAGGGCCCCGCCGCGTCGAGAGGTCTGGCGCGAATGGAAGGGGACCGCCTGGCATTACAACTGGCAGACAAGAGCGGCAACGTGGCCTCACTGCTGGGGCAAACGCAAATGCTGGCTCCGGAAGTCAGCCAGATCAACTTTCGTTATTGGGATGGTTCGACCTGGGTGACACAGTGGGACAGTGCCTCGTACGGCGGCTTGCCCCGCGCCGTGGAAGTCACGCTGGAGATGACGTTTTCCACGGTGGACCCCAATCACAGCCGGTTCCGGAAAAAGCAGAAGGTCGAACCTCCGCGGACCTACCGGGCGGTGATTGCCTTACCGATTTCCAAACCCATTATTCAGTCCAGCATGTAAGCCGCCAGCTGCAACTTTCGCAAGACGCCACAGGTGCGACAACCGCAGCCAAACGTGAACGGTCAATCCTTCGAGAATGCCCTGTGGGGGGCTTGAGAATCCAATACCATGCAATCCAACACTCACAACTGCCCGGCGAACTTCGGCCGCACGCTGCGTCGCGGCATGGTGTTGATCATTGTGCTCGTGGTGATCGTACTGTTATCGCTGGGGGCCTATACCTTTTCCGAGTACATGGTGATTGCCACGCGGGCGACGGCCTTCAACGGCAAAGCCATTCAAGCGCGTGCCCTGGCTGATTCGGGTATCGAATTTGTCTCGGTCATTCTGGCCGATCGAGCCAGCCTGAATTCGGTCGGACTCTACCACAACCCGGGCATGTTCCAGGGGCATCTGATGCTGCCGGCCACTCAACCTGGCAGCCGCGGCCGCTTTACCGTGATCGCCCCTGTCGAGGGTGATTCCAATGCGCAGCAAGTCCGGTTTGGACTGATCGATGAGTCCTCCAAGTTGAATCTGAACACGATCGCCGCGATGGTACCGGCCCCTGATCCGACCAAGCCCCCGCCTGATCCCACGGCAACGGACGAAACACCGGCCCTGGCGAATCCCCTGATGGGTATTCCGGGGATGACATTGGACATCTCAGAAGCGATTTTTGACTGGATCGACGAAGACGATGATCTGCGAGAACATGGTGCCGAGAATGAGCACTACCAGACGCTGAGCCCACCCTATGAGTGCAAAAACGCCAAGCTGGAAACGCTGGATGAATTGCTGCTGATTCGCGGGATTACGTCGCAGATGCTGTTCGGAGAGGATGCCAATCGCAATGGGTTGCTCGATCCGAACGAGAACGATGGCACGCTGACCGCTCCTTTCGATAACGCCGACGGAATGCTCGATCGCGGCTGGTCCGCCTACCTGACGGTTTATAGTCGCGAGTTGAACATGCAGTCGGATCGCACCATCAAGATCGATGTGAATAAAAACACGCTCAGTGATATCTACGACCAGCTCGAGGAGGCCTTCGGTGCAGACGAAGCCCAGTTCCTGATTGCCTATCGACTGTTCGGTCCCGTCCCTGAAGCCACAGACAGCGCAACCGGTGCCAATTCCACTGCAGGCAAGGGCGCGGGACAGAAACTAGCACCTGGAGTCGGGAACGGGACCAGCAGCGGTAGCAATCGGAGCAGCGGTGGAAATAGTGGCGGCGGTTCCAGTGCTGCTGGACTCGGAGCTCTCGCGCAGGCCGCCGGACAAGTGGCAGCCGGTGGTACAGGCCAGGTCACGCGGGGGGGCATGGATCTGACCAAGGGGGGGAAGTTCAAGATTACCTCAATCTATGATCTCGTTGGTGCCCAGGTCACAGGAAAAATCGATGGCACCGACAAGACCCTGGAAAGTCCCTGGGCGGATGATCCGAACGCCATGGGAACCTACTTGCCAGACCTGCTGGATAAACTGAGCACCAGCGGCAGCGATCAGTTTATTGACGGCCGGATCAATGTGAATCAGGCCCACAAAGAAGTGCTGCTCGGCCTGCCGGGTATGACCGAAGATATTGCCATCAAGATCGTTTCGGCACAGGCTCGCGGCGCCAGCGGCGAACCGTTGCCCGACGCCGACGGCAAGCGATCGACCACGCTGTGGCTGTACGCCGAAAGCATCGTCGATTTGCCGACATTGAGGAAACTGGATCCGTATTTAACCGGGCGGGGTGACGTCTTCCGGATGCAAGTCATGGGGCATTTCGACGGGGGGGGCCCGGTTGCCCGAGTCGAAGCGGTCATCGACGGTACCCAGAATCCGCCACAAGCCATCTTCTTTCGCGACCTGACTGATTTGGGGCGCGGATACACATTGCCGGTTGTTTCACGTTGATAAGGGTCGTCACTCCTGCCCATCATAGAGACTTGGCAAGGCGGGCAGAGTCGGTCCACAACTGCGTGCCGCTGCGAGAAGTCCGAACGAACGAATACCATCCGGGGGCTTGCGCCACCTGGCTTACAAATTTGCCGCCTTGCGAGTCCGTCACTGACCATTATGGCTGATTACTTAGTTATCGAATGGGATCCGCTCTGCCTGCGGGGTCTCGACGTGCAATCCAGTGGTGGCACAATCCACGTGCGGCACGCATTTGAAATGCCACAACCCAGCGGCCATTCGCAACCCGCGCTCAAAGAGTGGTTCGCGCACTACCTGGCAGAAAAACACATCACCACCAAGCAGGTGATCGTGACGTTGCCGCGCGAGAGCGTCGTCGTGCGCCGCCTCGAACTGCCTGATGCCCCCGACGACGAGCTGCCGCAAATGGTGCGGTTTCAGGCCGCCGCCAAGTCATCATTGTCACTGGATGAACTGGCCCTGGATTTTATCCCGCTGCCACGACGCGAGGGGGTCCCCACGCGGGACGTTCTGCTGGCAATGGTACCACAGTCGATGGTCTCCGCCATTCGTGAATTCATTGACGAAGGTCAGCGTGAACTGCTGGCGATTCGGCTGAGTCCCGTGGGGGCCGCGGAACTGGTTGCCCACCTGGAGGACAGCAAGCCGATCGATCCCAAATCAGCGACGCTGATCGTCGTCCGTCACGGCGAGCGGGTCGAGATTTCCGTGGTCTGGATGCGGCAGCTGATTTTCTCTCACGCGGCCCGACTGGCGGGCGATACGACCGAACAACAGAACGCCGTCATCCTGACGGAAGTCAGCCGCGGCTTGATGTCATTCCAGAACCTCAACCTGGGCTTCAAGCTGACTGAAGGATTTTTGCTGGGCCCCGATGACGACCTGCCGGGTCTCGCGGAAGCCCTGAAGAAACGATTGCCGATCACCGTGCGAACGGTAAATCCCTTCTCGGTAGTGAAGGTGACCGGGGACAGCCTGAAGCTGGTTTCTCACCAGTCGGCGTACGCCGGCCACATCGGCAGCGTCTGGTCTCAAACCCAACCGCTGATTGAGGCCCTCGATTTTCTGGCCCCGCGTAAACCAGTCTTCAAACCCGACACGACCAAGGAACGCCAGAAGAAGCTGGCGATCGGCGGGGCCATCGCCGCCGTCTGTGTGCTCGTGATTTACGCGATCTCGCTCTGGCAACTGGATTCCGGCATTGCGCTACGCGGCGACGAACTTGTCAAACTCGACGATGCCTTGAAGAGGGGCAAGCCCCTGCTCGATGCGGCGAAGACCATCGACGACTGGGTTCGGGAAGATGCCAATGTCCTGGACGAAATCCAGCGTTTCGAAGAACAACTGCCGAGCACCGAGCGGGTCTATTTCACCAAGCTGGCATTCACCGCTCCGACCGCGCGGCAACCCGCCGAGATCCGTGCCGAGGGGCACGCGCGTGAGGAAAAAGATATCCGCGAGCTGCGAGAGAAACTGATCATCCCCGAGACGGGCTACAAGATCGCCGCGGACGAGATCAAGTCGGAAAATAAAGAGTTTTACCCCAAGAAACTGACCGAGCAGATCAAGATCGGGAAGGTACCAGCGCCACGCACCAGGCCCGGTGACGCGAAGAAAGAGGCTCCGGCGGCGAAAGCCAAGCCGAACCCCAATACGGCCAGCGCCACGACCAGCAAACCGGCACCGGCAAGTCCCACCACGTCTGCCAGGAAGTAGCTTGCGGGAACAGGCTTCAAGTTGGTGACTCCTGCCTGAACCCGGCTCGCTTGCTCAATGTGTTTGACGCGCTACTCGGGTTGTCGCGGTATTCAGGCCGGCTGCCGTTCCGGGTGCAGATACACAAAACTCTTGCCGAGCCGTCCGTTGTAATTGCCGGCAGAGATTTTCAGCAGGCCCGGGGTCTCAACACACGCTTGAATGGCGGCTTGCGTCGCTGCGCAAATCGTCGGCAGATCATGGCCGTTGATGATGATCTCCATCACCGAATTTACCCCCGGGGGCAGTCCTGATTGATCACCCAGTTTCTCGCGCAACGTCGGGCAGTATTTCTCGTACGTACTGGCGATGGAGAAGGAGTACCGGCTGCCCGCTTTGGAGCCGCTGCCTGTCACGCCGCCGGGGAAGGGCAGGATGACACCCGGAACACTGGCGGCACCGGCGGCGGCACGCTCGGCGGCCAGCAATGACGAATCCAGGTCGGCAGCGAAGAACCACAGGTTCCCACCCATCAGGCCATCCTGAAAGCCAAAGCGGCGATCCAGGATAAATTCACCACTCAGGGTCGGGATAACCCAGACTTTGCGATCATACCGGCGGGCGCGAAACTGATGGCCGTCGCCAAAAAATGCGATCTTGCGACCGAGCTTATAATACGGATCGGTATCCAGCAGATTGAAGCAGGCGGTCGTCGGACACGTCAGCACGTTCTGACTTAACCGCACCAGCAACGACCGTTCCAGCGCCGTCACCCGGTCTTTGCGGAACCGGGGGACGTGAAATTGAATCACCGCCCCCGGACGCCCATCAGGTGTCACAAAGTCTCCCGGCTGCCCCTTTGTCTCCGGCAGGTTCACAAAGCGGTCCAATCCGGCTTCGCAATCACAGAAGATGGTGCTGGACGCATTGCCCGTGGCGGCATTCACCGCGTGCTCCAGCCACTGGCGGTCACGTGCAGTGACCAGGACTTCGGCATAGATACTACGAAAGGCCTCGGCGTAAGTATCGTCGATTTCAGCGCGGTGTGTGGTCACAGAACCCTCAAGGCGTCATCGGCCCGTAACCCGACACTGCGGGTCGGGCCACGGTCATTAGAACTCCTGACAAAATCTCTCGCAGGCTGGACCGAACCGCAACATTAAAAGCGGTTCTGAACTGCGACGCGATTTTCCCAGCGTTGATTAGTTCGCTTCGTCGCGTCCGAGACCTTCGTAGATCGCGGCTTCCGTCACGATTTTATCCATGAAGATGTCGTGGGCAGCGGTCGGGATCTCTTCGAACAGCTGGCATTCAAAAGCCAGGGCGACAAGCTGCGTATTGGGACGCGTGTGCTCGAGCAATTTGTCGTAGTAGCCGAACCCGTGACCCATGCGGGCTCCCCGGCGATCGAACGCCACGCCCGGCACCATGACCAGATCGATTTCGACAGGAGTGACCTTCTTCTCGGGAAGGACTCGCAAGTCAGCCCGCGGCTCCAGGATCTTGTACATCCCCAGACTCAACTCATCCATGCTCTGCAGCCAGAAGAGTTCCAGTTCGCCATCGACACAATAAGGGACAACGATTTTCTTGCCGTGTGTCAGGGCAACTGCCAGAAACTCACGTGTCTTCACTTCCGTACGCACATCAACGTAGAACATGACCGTCTTCGCCGCGGCATATTCTGGCAAGTCCAGAAACTTCTCGACGATCTCGCGGCTGACTTCTTCCTTGTTGGGCTGTTCCTTGCGATTGGCATGGGCCTGTTCGCGAATTTCCTTCTTACGAAGTTGGAACGCAGTGAGTTCTTCGGTGGGCATGCGGGGAATCTCTCCTGAGGGGTGGGGGCGAATGCAGTCGGCGCTGGTAACGGCTATTTTGCCGGTTTTGGGCGGGAGTTCAACGGTGTGCCTCAAAATCGTTACGCGGAAGGTGAATTATTCCGCCCCCCATCCGACAGCCGCTGCAGCCGGAAAACCTTCGCTCTGACCGAGCTGACACGAGGCCGGCATGATTGCCGTTTCTGCTTATCAGTAAATATGTTACGTCACGCAACGTGGAGCTCATGCCGCCTGCCAGCTTGCTCCGATCAATAGAGTACGATACGATAACCTTTGCGCCCGAGATTTATTGTTTACGCAACCCACGAATTGAGGATGTTTTCCGTCTGCTTCGCAACTGGGAAGCCTCGTTTGTCGCGTACGGTATAGTTCTGTGGGAGAGTATTTGATGCTACGAGTTTTGGGATCTCACCGGCAAATGTGCGACGGCGTTAACCGCCGCGAGTTACTGCATGCAGGTGGGTTGGGATTGTGTGGGCTCGGCCTGAGCCAATTTCTGGCCCTGCGCGAGGCGCACGCCGCGAACGCCAGCGGTGCGCCCCATTTTGGTCAGGCCAAACGCTGCATCCTGCTCTACTTGTACGGTGCTCCCAGCCAGCTCGAAACCTTCGACATGAAGCCGGAAGCCCCGGTGGAAATCCGCGGGACGATGCAGCCGATTGCCTCGTCGGTTCCCGGATTAGATGTGTGCGAGCTCCTGCCGCAGACGTCGCGGATCATGGATCGCGTGACCGTCGTGCGGTCCATTACTCACGAGTTTCCAGTCCACGGTGTCGCCTTTGCCACGACCGGAATCCCAGCCATCGACGTGGCGATGGAACTGGCCCCGCACGACACCCGCCACTATCCCTATTTCGGTTCGTGCGTCGATTACTTCACCCGGCAGCAGGCGGCCGCCTCCGGCACACCCATGCTGGTACCGCAAAACGTCGCCTTACCCTTTCCGTTCAGCAGCCAGCGGACGGGCGAAGTGTTTCGCGCGGGGCCCTATGCCGCGTTCCTCGGTGGCGCCTACAACCCGGTCTGGACCGAGTTCTCCGGTGCGGCAACTGGCACCGTCGTCAAAACGTTGCGCGATATGAAGTACGATATCGCCGATCCTTACGTGGGCTGCACGAAGGACAGTCACTTCAAATTGAGCATGACCAGTCCGCAAGAGCAGATGACGATCGACCGCCTGAACCAGCGGCGTTCGTTGTTGGAGCAGTTCGACGCTCAACGCCGCGAATTTTCCACGTCTGCGGAAGGCAAGTCGCTCAACCGTTACCAGGAAATGGCCTACTCGCTGATCAATTCGCCGGCAGTCAGCAATGCTCTGGATATCCGCCGCGAATCCCAGGAAACACGAGATCTGTATGGCATGACGTTGTTTGGCCAGGGCTGCCTGGCAGGCCGGCGCATGCTGGAAGCGGGCACCAAGCTGGTCAGCGTCTTCTGGGATGAATTTGGCCTCGCGGGTGATGCCTGGGATACGCACTGGAATCATTACCCCCGCATGACCGACCAGCTGATGCCCGGATTCGACAAGGCCTTCTCGGGCCTGATCCTCGATCTCGAGCAGCGCGGCATGCTGGACGATACCCTGGTGGCCGTGCTGAGCGACCATGGCCGGACCCCGAAATTGAACAATGCCAAGGGTGGCGGTCGTGACCACTGGTCGCGAGCCTACTCGCTGGTCTTCGCCGGCGGCGGCATCGGACGCGGCAAGGTGGTCGGAGCCACCGACAAGCACGCCAGCGACCCGATTGAACGCCCGGTTTCGCCCAAAGATCTGCTGGCCACGATGTACCATCTGCTGGGAATTGATCCGCACGCCACGGTCCCCGACCGCAGCGGCCGCCAGATCACCCTGGTCCCCGACAGTTGCGATGTCGTGCCGGAAATGCTGGCCTGACCAACTTGCGTCGTTTTGACTGGAACGCTTCACTAGCCCGAAGCGCCGGCAAGTGCCTGTCCCCGACATTCGCAGGGATGCACTGGCTGACGCTTCGGGCTAGTATTTGTACCACCCATCGTTTCTATTGCCGACCGACGACTGCCAATGCGTTTCGTTTGCAGCGCGAACAACGACAATCTTTGAGACACCCCCGATGAACTTGCCGCTCACTAATCCTTATGCCGTGGGACTCGAACAGAATCCGGCCAATTACGAGGCACTTTCACCGCTGAGCTTTCTGCCTCGCGCGGCGCGAACCTACCCCAACAGGATCGCCTGGATTCATGGCGACCGTCAGGTCCATTACGCCGAATTCTATCGGCGGTGTCGCCGTCTGGCTTCGGCGCTCAAAACTCACGGAATCGGCCCCGGCGATACCGTCTCCATCATGGCGGCCAACATTCCGGCCATGCTCGAAGCCCACTACGGCGTCCCGATGACAGGGGCCGTCCTGAACACCCTCAATATCCGCCTGGACGCCGCCACGATCGGGTTCATGCTCGAACACGCCGAAACCAAAATCCTCCTCACCGATCGTGAATTCGCTCCGACGATTGCCGCGGCACTCACCAATCTTGCGAAGCGGCCCCTTATCATTGATATCGACGACCCCGTCTATGACGGCCCGGGTGACCGGCTGGGTGAGATCGAATACGAAGCCTTCCTGGAAACGGGTGATCCTGAGTACGACTGGTTGCGTCCCACGGATGAATGGGACGCGATCACGCTGAATTACACGTCCGGAACCACGGGCAATCCCAAGGGGGTCGTCTATCATCATCGCGGGGCCTACCTGCTGGCCCTGGGCAATGTGCTGGCGTGGAATCTGGCCAATGGTCCGGTCTATCTCTGGACCCTGCCCATGTTCCACTGCAACGGCTGGTGTCTCCCCTGGACGATCAGCGCAGTCTGTGGCACGCATGTCTGCCTGCGTCGGGTGGAAGCGGCCAGGATCTTCGAATTGATCGATGCCCACGGGGTGACTCACTTGTGCGGGGCGCCGATCGTCTTGAGCACCCTGATCAACGGAGCCCAGAAATTGAATCACCGGTTTGAGCGGCGGCTGGAAATCATGACGGCGGCCTCGGCCCCCCCGAGTTCCACCATTGCGGCCATGGAAGCGTTGAACTTCCACGTCAGCCACGTCTACGGTCTGACCGAAACCTACGGGCCGGCGACATTGTGCGAATGGCACGAGGAATGGGATGCTCTGCCCCTGGATGAACGGGCCGTATTGAAGTCCCGGCAGGGTGTTCCATATGCCGTGCTGGAAGGGCTGATGGTCGCTGATCCCGAGACCCTGGAACCGGTTCCCGCCGATGGCCAGACGCTGGGCGAAGTCTTCCTCCGGGGCAACATCGTGATGAAGGGCTATCTCAAGAACATCAAGGCCACGGAAGAATCTTTCCGCGGGGGCTGGTTTCACAGCGGCGATCTCGCCGTGATGCACCCCAATCACTACATCGAGCTGAAAGACCGTTCGAAAGACATCATCATTTCGGGTGGCGAGAACATCTCCTCCCTGGAAGTGGAAGAAGTCCTGTATCGCCATCCCGCCGTCGCCGATGCCGCATGTGTGGCCCGGCCTGACGACAAGTGGGGCGAGACCCCGTGCGTCTTCATCGATCTGCGTGCCGGTCACGAACATGTGACCCCGGACGAATTGATCACTCATTGCCGACAACATCTGGCGGGCTTTAAGGTCCCCAAGACAGTCGTCTTCGGTCCGTTGCCACGCACGTCAACCGGCAAGATCCAGAAGTTTGTACTGCGGGAACGCGCATCGAAACTGTAGAGCAGACGGTGCTCGCTGTTGAAGAATGTACGACGCCGGTTTTATTGCGGCCACTTCAGGGATCTGGCTGTCACGGCTAATCCCTGCAGTGTCAGATCGCGGTGATAATTTGCGGCCAGGCCGAGTTCACGCGCAACCAACTCGCCTGCACCACCCGTGATCAACACCGCAGGAGTCTCACCGGGGTGCTCAGACGACATGCGTTGGATTAACTCGCGAACCGCCCCGATGTGCCCCCAATAAATGCCGCTCTGTAACGCCGAGTGTGTCTCAATCCCAATCGCTGCAGGGGCAGCCTGTTGAAAGCTTTCGGCGGGAATCAAAGGCAGCTGGGCCGTATGATCGTGCAGCGCCCGGGATAACAATCCCAACCCGGGCAGAATCGCGCCGCCCGCAAATGCGCCGCTTGAAGTCACCCAATCGACAGTGGTCGCCGTTCCAGAATCCACCAGAATCAGCGGTGCCCCTGCCGTTCGCAAAACATTGCCGGCCACCGCTTTTAACAAGCGATCGGTGCCGACGCGGTCGGGATACACCGTCTGATTGACGATCGGCAGCCCGACGTTGTTAGCGAGAAATCGGGGATCGGGCCACTTCGAATGCGGAAAACTGTCGAGCAACCGTTCCAGCACCGGCGGATTGACGGCCGCGATCAAACAACGGGGAGCGACACCCTGCAGCACAGTCTGCAACTCGTCCCAGGGGAACGTCTCGGCATCTGCCGGCACGGCCAGCATGTGCTCACAGTTTGGTAACACCCCCGGTTCCGCCGTCAGCCAGTCCTGAAAGATGCCGAACTTCGTACGGCTGTTGCCGACATCGACGACGAGTAAAGGGGGCGCGGCAGTCAACATGGAATTCTAATCATTCGGCCTGTGGCGCACCCGGCAGACAGTTCAGCCCGACTCCGTGAATCGGGCAACAGCTGGAACGCTGCTGGCAATTTTAGGCCGCTCGGCTCTCTGAGGGTAGAGCTGCCATCTGGTCGAGGATCCCTTTGAGAATCCGACGGTACTCGTTCTCCATCTTCTGATGACTGCCGGGCTTGACCTTCGTGACGGCACGCACGGTGGTCTCCTTCAAGGTCAGTCCAACCAGTCCCTGAATCGTGGTGTCGGCGAGAACCTCAGGACGCGTTTTCCGCAGTTGCCGGCCCGCTTCCGTCATGGCCCGCAGATAGGCCTCCAGATCGTGGCCGCTGGGCACACTGACATCCACAATGGCGAAGATGAATCCCTTCGACAAATTGACGACCTGTTTGATCTGCCCATTCGGAATGATGTGCAGTTTGCCTTGATCGTCGCGGATCTGCGTATGCCGCACTTCGACCGCTTCCACGATCCCTTTCGCTGAGCCAATCTCGACAAAGTCGCCGACCAGAAACTGATTCTCGAACAGAATGAACATCCCCGACACAACATCTGTGACCAGGCTTTGAGCGCCCAGACCGACTGCCAGGCCGATGATTCCCGCACTCGCCAGGATCGGCTGCGGCGGGAAGCCAAACACCAGTAACATCCACACCACGCAGCCGACGTAGGCGCCGTACTGGCAAACGGAATGCAGCAGCGGCACCAGGGTGCGGGCCTGCTGGCTGGTACGCTCGCCCTCCCGGTAGAGGCCGAACATTTCGTTCAACAGCACCTGCAGTAACTCGACCAGGACTCGAGTGCCGAAGAAGATGCCAATGCACTTGACGATCTTTTCACCATAGGTGGGGACATAGTAAATAAACTGCAACTCATCCACGCTCAGCACAGTGGCGCTGATGTAAACGGTCATCTCAAAACAACGTTGTCCGAGCGGCACCAGCCGCGCGAGTCGCTCCCAGTAATGGGTCAGCCGCCCCTGGCTGAAACGTCGGTTACCGTAGTTGGTGAGCGGCCTGGCAAATGTCTGCAAGGCCAGCGTCAACAATCGGGCGACGACCAGGATCGACGCGACCCGCAAGGCAAACCCCAATGTCGGATTTGTCAGCTTGTCAATTTCCAGCAGCCAGCCCGCAGTCAACAGGCTCAGCAACACGGTCGCGGCGAGGGCATACCGTTCTACCAGGATCATCCCCTGCGGGACGAGCAGCGCCGGTGATTCGGGCTCCTCATTCTCAAAAGCAGCCCGTTTCAAGCGTTTGACCGTCCAGTCTTCCGCCATCGGGCGAACAAACCGGATCGACCTCAGCAGAGACCAGGCGACCAGCCCGAGCACAATCAGTAGAAAGAGCGTTTGCCCCCACTTCAGAATGTGTTGCGGGGTAATCTGGCTGACGGCGGTTTGAATATCGTGGCCGACATCACCACCCCAGGCGTGATACGCGATCCCCAAAGCCAGCGTCGCACAACTGGCCGAGACAAACAGGCGCCAGAGCCAGACCCGCAGCGCCTGGTAGACGCGCGCACCGGCATGCAACCAGACGGTCTGCTGCGTCAATCGGCGCACTGCGGCCCACGCCGTGGCCAGGAGATTGTTGAGCAGAAACCAGCTCAACAGCACCACGGTCAAGCCGACGCCCATCGCCGTGACATTTCCCGCAAAGCGGTCGTCATTCAAGACGTAATGCGTCAACCACGAAAGTTGTTGTAACCCAATCATGGGGGGGATGATCGGAACCAGGTTCCGTCCGAAGTATTAGAACGTTAAAGCCGAGAAAATCAGACGCCTGTCATCTCCAGCAGGCCCGCTGAAATCTGGGAAGGAAGGGGTCGGAAGAATATGCCACACCGGAAACTGTGTCAATCGCGAACGCGAGACGGCGCGACGGCGACGAGCACGGTCATCCGCGCTGCAGCAATCCACCCAGCAATCGGGCCACTGCGGGAACTATCGCCGTATCGAATCCATTGTTGCAGACAATCAGGTCGGCATGCTGACGGAGTGGTTCTATAAATTTGCGGTATCCCGGCACCACATCTCGTTCATAGCGTGTGATGATTTCCTCGACCTGCAACTGACGGCAGGAACTGTCACGGTCCACTCGTCGAGACCAGCGCAAATCATCAGAGGATTCGACCCACACCTTCAGGTCGAACGCCTGTCGGAGCGCGGGATACGCGAACACAAATAGTCCCTCAACCAAAATTAAGGGACGCGGTTCGCAGGACCGAAACCCCGTAACTCGCTGCTCTTCATAATTGTAGACGGGCAGGTTCACCGCTTGTCCCGACTTCAGCCGCGTCAAATCAGCCAGCGCGCGGTCGGCGTCAATCGATGCCGGATTGTCATACCCGTGTTCCAGCCCGGACACTTCGTCGACTGCACGGTAATAGCCGTCAAGATCAACGACAATCGATCGGTCATCGTGTTGAGCCTGAATCCTTTGGGCCAGCCAGGACTTGCCCGCGCAACTGGCCCCCGAGATCCCCACGACTACGGGGCCGGCACGCTCACCTGCAGCGGCCACGCCTGCGGCCCGGCTGAGCGTTGCCGCATCGATCTCCAGTGCCATCGCCAGACGGAAAAGAATATCGGGTGTCAAATCCTCCCGCTGACCGGCCAGCCAGCCCGACAGCTGTCGCATATCGACGCCGCAGGACTCGGCCAGTTGACGGGGAAGCCATTGCTTCCGATCAAGGGCCTCCAGCAGGAGCTCGGCAAACATGCGGGGCTTTCAGGACAGGTCAACGGATCAAGTCAAACTGATATCGGGAGCAACCTGGCACGGATTATCTCACCTCAATCGGCAGCTGGCCAGCCAGACGGAGCTCAGAGTCACCCGCCGCTGCAGGGCATTCGCGTCCGCTCGCCACACTCCGTATTCCCGCCGTAACATTTGAACCGCGGGCGGGCTGCGGCGCATTCTGTCGATGAACTCGGCGATATTGCTCGCGACAGGAACGCAACTTGCCCCATGGAATAGCAGGACCAGGCCGTTC
This sequence comes from uncultured Planctomicrobium sp., assembly GCA_964596215.1. Taxonomy (GTDB): domain Bacteria; phylum Planctomycetota; class Planctomycetia; order Planctomycetales; family Planctomycetaceae; genus JAKFVC01. The sequence goes on from CAZQUW010000024.1 coordinate 35,105, forward strand.
CAGGTCAGTTCACGGCATTTCCTGGCGACGGCTGTCTGATGTGATCTGCGTCAGGATTGAACAGTTGACTGTTATCATGTCAGCCTGCATGCTGAGGAACCACTATTGCGTGCTTTGAAGGAGATCGAAAATGGCAATTACATCCACGCACACCGAGGTACCAGTCGTTCGTGCCGGGCGGCGCGACCTTTCGCCGCAGACGAAGTTCTACCAACATCTGACGGCCTATGTGCTCGTCAATGTCGGCCTGTTCGCTCTGAACTATACTCGCAATCCGGAACACTTGTGGTCCGCCTGGGTCGCCTTCGGCTGGGGCATCGGAATCGTCTGCCACGCCATCAAGGTGTTCTGGGTCGAACGTGACACGAACACCAAGGACGCCACGTAAACCAGACACTCTGCGAGTCGGAACTCCAGCATAGCTAATGAGTTCGCAATACATGCGGTCAGCCGCTGAAATCGGCGAGAAGCTGCCAGGCACTCCACGCATCGCCTGGCAGCTCCTCTCCTCAAATGGCTCCCCATTTGCGGGCCAAGCGAGCGAGCGGCAATCAGCACCCCGAAGTTGCCAGGGCGAGAGCTCCGATCATCACGAGTTCCCCCGGTAAATGCTCACACTGGACGCGCGCCGCCGAATCATTTCTTCGCGCGCGCATCCAGCCATTTGTTGTACTCAACGTGTGCGTAGAAGATCACGTTAGTCCCCAGCTGGAAGCAATACTCCCAGATCTCCGTCTTCACCCCCGCGTGCCCGTCGCTCCAGGCATCGGCGATATCACCGGGGCTATAGTAGGCGACCCAGCGCCCATCCACTTTCCACCCCAGTGCCTCTTTGCCACCGTGCGGTGCGACGTAGGGCAAAAACGGAATCTTGAAGGGGATACTGTGGATGGGATCATCCAGCGGAACGGCCACCGCCTCGACCTTCCCTTCCAGCACGCGATTCATCAATTCGACAAATTGATTATGGAAGTGCCGGCTGCCGCCATTGTCGCAGAAGATCATGCCGTGCTTATCGAGCAGGTACTCGCGCAAGATCTTGCGTTCAGATTCGGTAATCGAAATGCTGCGCTGACCGGTCATATATACGAACGGGGGACTCTTCCCAATCGGAAAGTTTCGCAGTTGACTGATGGAGCGTGATTCGGTCTCGGAGTTGATCTTCTGCTTGGTCCGAATGCCATACTCGGACAACATATTGAAGTCAGCCCCCACGCCGAAGTCCTGGTCCCAGTCGCCACCCGCATATTCCAGTCGAATAAACCGCACCTTGCCCCGGTTCGTTCCGCCCGCGAAACCCGCCCCTTCTCCCTGGCCATATCCCACGGCATACAGATGCGCCGTGACTTCCTGCAATTGCAGCTTCACGTCATCAATGGGCGGCGGACTGAAGATGATTGAACTGAACGGGTTGATCACGAACTTCTTCTTGATCACCTTCTGAATCTTGACCGTCTGAGCTACCGTTTTCTGCTCACCGCCGCCGGCCGGCATTTCGTAAACTTCGCTACATCCCCCCATCTGGGTGGCCAGCATCATCAGGATCGAAAAGGCCAGGGAATAGGTCAGCAGCGCGGCAATCGATTGATTTAACTTGCGGCTGCGACGACCGTAGTACCAGGCCGCCGGATCCAGCGGATTGCGGACCGGCTTGTCCGCATCGGTTTCCCGCACGACCTGCGCTTGTTCGGTGAGCGATTCCCCCGCCTGCGATCGCTGTTGGGTACGCAGACCTTCGTAGTACTGAGCGGCCCGCTCCAGCCCCCAGATGACCCATAGCAGGCCGATCAGGTAGGCCCCCGCCAGGCCCAGCTGCGCAAGGGACACGCGTAAGCTGTCCCACGCCAGCCACTCGGCAAACACCACCAACCCGGCCCACCACGGCACATACGCGACGCTCGCCACGATCGCCAGGGTGATCGGCGACTGCCGGCGACTCCATTGCACCCACAGTCCGCTGATCAGCAGCCCCGGTAACAGTCCGATTAACCGCACCCAGACTTCCAGCTGGTCGAAGGCCATCAAGTCCAGGATGACACCCAGCCAAACGAGCGCGTAGGCAGCTGTCGCCAGAAACGCGGGACGTCGATAGAACGAGGTGGGTGGCATGGTCGATTGAGGCAATTTGCTCTACGTCAGTGTTGTCGCACCAGACTCAGGAAAAGCGGCCTTCGTGAGAAAGTCGCACGCATTCGGCAACCTATTTCTTCGTATCCAGCAAGTCATCCAGATTGTCGAGCGGATTAACCTTGGGATCGGCCTGCTTCGTTTCGCTTTCCCCCATCTTGTCCAAAGTCTGCTGCGCGTTCCCCGCCGCGGTCTTCGACGTCGGCGCAGCTTTATCGGTTGTCGACGTGGCAGTTTCCGCTGTGGACTCGGCCGCAGATTCCGCCGTCGCCTGGGCCGCCGCGACCTTCTTGGCCTCTAAGGCCGCCTTGGCCGCAGCCTTGCCTCCATAGACGTAGTAAGGCACGACAGTGAAGACCGCCATCAAGGCCACCGTCCCCAGCGTCGCCAGCACCACCCCCTGAGCCAATCCGCTGTTCGCGACTGCCCCCAGGACTTCCTGGGGACTCTTGCCGCGTAAATTATGGACGAACTCTCGCAATTCGGCAGTCGTGGCAAAAGCCCCCTCGCGGGCACGACGCATATCGCGTCGCAAACCCGAGGCCGATTCGGTGGGATCCGATGATGAAAATGGCATGAGCTCTCTGTCCTTCATTCGTCACTATTTCAGAGTGGCATTGGTCTGCCGCTGATAGTCATTTCTTAGGTTGGACACTTTTCTCTTCGAGAATATGCACCAGGTCGCCGCCGGCCTGGCTGACCGCTTCGATCACCGGTTCAAAGCGCAATGCGGTCACCTCGCGATGCACCTTCAGCAACACACTCCGCTTGCCCGCTGGGGCATTACCCAATAGTTTTTCAATGGCTCCCGACAGCTGCGACTCGCCGATTTCCTGCCCGTTGAGATACAGCTTGTTTTCTGTATCGATCACGACACTGACCCCCACATTCTTGACCTGTTCGACTTTCGGGGTCGAAGCCGGTTCCCATTTGATGTGGCTGTCGTCCTGGGCGCGGGCCAGGATCACGAAGAAAATTAACAGGTTGAACGCAATGTCCCCCATGGCCACGCTGGGCACTGTCGCCTGAAATT
>CAZQUW010000025.1:0-1529 GCA_964596215.1 uncultured Planctomicrobium sp.
CCGGGAACGGCCAAGCCTGGCCAGCCGGCCGTCGAGCCGGCGCAGTTGTGGCGGAAGGAATTCGAGGCCGAGACCTTTGCCCGCGGCAACATCAAGGTGGACTCGAAGAACATGGGGGCCGGCATTGGCGTCATTTATGCCGATGATGCGAAGCCCGTGTTCGCGGAATATGAACTTGCCATTCCCCAGGCTGGGAAGTATCGCCTGGATCTGCGTTATGCGGCCAAAGTGCAGCGCCCGCTGAAGGTTGTTGTGAATGGTCAGGCCGTGTTAGTCGGGATCGCCCGCTCAACCACCAGGGACTGGAAGCCGCAGTTTCAGGCGTGGTTCCCAGCGGGCGAGATCGAACTGCCGGCGGGGATGAATACCATCCGGTTTGAAGCCGATCCGCCGGCGAAGCAGAAGCGACTCGGGCAGTTTCCCGCGATTGATAAGCTCGCGCTGACATCGGCGTTTGCCGTCACGGTGCCGATTACGCCCCACGAATCAGTGGCCCCTAACGCCCCGTGGGCCCAGCTGGTCAACCGCGAGACGCCCCCATTGCCCGCCTTGGACGCGAGCTACAAGCCGCAAGGGGACCAGTGGGGGCTGCGGCGTGAACGGCTGCAGCAGTGGCTCGAGCCAGTTCCCAATCTGCCGCACCAGTTCCACGAATCTCAGCATGGCGAATTGCCCCTGGCGAGCTTCGACGGCATCCTGAAGTTGCGGGCTCCCTGGCCCGGTGACGCGGTATTGCGGCTGTCGCCCTACGATCATTACGGGCTGCGGCTGCACTTCTGGAATGGGACCGAGGGAGTCACTTTCCAGTTCAGTGACCGGCCGGCTCCGTGGTGGGGGGCGTACGCGACGACCCGTCAGAGTGGGGCACCGAAGCCTGAAACCCGCGTGCTGATCGGCAGCGCTGAAGGGCGCATGGATCCGACGCTCCACGGGCAGATTGAGTTTCGCTACCAGGCGGGAACGCTGGTCTTCAGCCGGGGCGACGTCCGCCTGATTACCGTTCCGTTTGGACAGACGCCGGGCGAAGTCTTTTTTGAAGGCCGGGCGGGCTTCAGTGGCTTTGCGATGTACCGCGGCTCACCCCTGCCGGACGAAAGTTTTCCGACCCGGCCGTATGCGATTCGTACTGAAAAACCCGCGCAATTGACGACTCAGCCGAAGCTTGGCCAAGGTGCCATTCTGAGCGCTCTGCCGGAAGGGACATTGGAACTGAGCTCCGAGAAGACCAAAGAGGGCTCACTGGTGGCGATTCCGTTGGAATCGCCCGGCTTGCAGGAAATCATCCTGCAGGTGGAAGGGGCCACGCCCGGGACCGGGATTTACATTAGCTCGGGGGCCGGTCAACCTCCGCACCGACTGGCGTTCTGCCGCGAGGCGAGCACCAAGGCCACGTGTCTGGCCTGGCTGCGCCCCGGTGAACAGACCATTGACTTCCCCTACGACGTGCAGAACCAGATTGTGCCTTTCGCCGCCCGGAAGCAATGGCTGCGGTTCGTGATGGGGGTGGGGTCGTTGAAGTGCTGGACCAG
>CAZQUW010000025.1:1629-18319 GCA_964596215.1 uncultured Planctomicrobium sp.
TGATTGCAGATGTCATCGTCCGGCCGGTGTCGCCCGCCGACCGTCTGCAGTTTCTGCAAGATGCCGCATTGATCGCCGATACCTGGGAGCAGGCCGACGGACTGAGTTTTGCCGAGCACTACGAACGTCTCGGTGAGCGACTCATTCACGAAGGGCACGCTGATTCAGGTCGACTGACGGCCAATGGTTTGTTGCATTGCCCATTGTGGACCATGGCGCCAGTGAAAGTTCCGGCCGAGTCAGTGGCGCGGTATGACTTATTGCGGGCGATTTATAAGGATGATTGGGAAGACGTGGCCCGGCTATGCCGCTGGTTGCGCTTCTGGAATAAGCCCAGCCACCCGCACTACCAGGCCTTCCACGGTCGCGATAGCCTGCGGAGCATGGTGGATCTGGCCGAAGCGGGCGTGCAACGATTTGCTCCCGATCAAAAGCCGCTGATTGGAACTCCGTTCCCCAACCAGGAGACCGTGACGTGGCGGCATCCGTTGATCGAACAGTTGAGTAAAGAAGGGTATAACGTCCTGGCTGAATTTGAAGCCGCACTGTCGGGCGACTCGTACAAGGATGCCTGTCAGATCGTGGCGGCGGCCAGTTCTTCAGGGGCCTTGGGACTGTTGCCCGATGCCCGGGATCGACGCCTGCTGGTCTCACTGTCGCGTGCTGTGTCGCTGGCGATGCGCGAGCATCCTCAACTGCAGAAGACGATGATCACACAGTTCGGGCCGACCGGACGGGTTCGCGTACGGCAGGCGATCTCCGAGGGCAATGCCGCCGGAGTGCTCGCCGCGACGCTGCAATTCACTGGAACTGAAGCGGCCGCCGAGGCCCATGCCTGGCTTGGTGACCGGGCCCTGGCTGTCGGCAGCTTTGTGCAGGCGATTGGACAATATCAACAGGCGTTACCGACCGCGTCGGCCTCATTGCGAGCCGAACTGCAGGCCAAGTTGCGGCTGGTCTCGGCCCTGGCGGCGCGGCCGAAACTCGCCGGTGAGCCCGTGACGACACCCGTCACGCTGGGGGCTCAACGCCTGGAACCCGCCCAGTTCGAACAAGTGGTAGCTGATATCCGTGCCGGACGTGTGAAGGAAATGGGGGGCCATCAGGCCTCCTCGGCCGCCGACTCGTATTTCGTTTCGGCCGTTCCCGCGCCGACGGGTTATCACATTGAACGCCGCTTTCCGTTTGACGGGACGGCCGGCAAGCATGCGGGGAATACTCACTACGCGGGAACAGACACCACCGGCCGCGAGTTTGTCATCCGCGTGGCCGGGGACTGGTTGCTCTCCAGCAATCGGTTCCAGGTGGTGGCCTACGATCTGGTCAGTGGTGAAAAGAAATGGACAACCGGGCTGAAAGATGATGAGGGGGACGCTCACAGTTTCCCCTTGATGCCGATGCCGCCCGTCGTGCATGCTGGAAAAGTCTTCGTCCGCCGGTTGACTCGTAATGGGCCGGAACTGGCCTGCCTGGAACTGGCCACCGGTAAGGTGCTGTGGGCGAAGCGACCGGGAAATCATGTGATTTCCGATCCCCTGGTGATCGAAGATGACTTGTTTGCGTTCTTCGTCGAAGAGCCACAAATCGGATTGTTGCAGGTCTCCCTGGGTAACTTTGACATTGAAACGGGCGAGATCATCGCCCAGTCGATGCAGTTGCAGTCACGCGATGTCTGGGGTACCAAGATCATCTGCGAAGCCGTCGCCGCGGGGGACAAGATCGTGGCCTCGATCGGTGGCGCTGTACTCTGCTGTGATCTGCTGGGGCAACCGCGCTGGCTGCGTCGCCAGACCTGGCTGCCCCCCGTCGATCATTACGGCTTCTTCCGCCAGTTCCGCCAGCCACCGCTGATTGCAGACGGGCGCGTCTATCTGGTTCAACCGGGTGTTCTGGCGGTCGAAGCGCTCGAACTCGAGAGCGGCCGGCAGGTCTGGCAGCAATCATTCCCCGAACTGCGGCGAGTCGTCGGGCTGGTGAATCAGCAGGTCGTCGTCGAAACGGGCACCGGTCTCCACGCCCTGCGCGTCGATAATGGCGAACGGGTCTGGTCGAGCACGTCTACAGGGTTGCTGGAGGCGCAGATCTGCGGTGCTCCCGGTGGGGTGCTGGTTGCTCGAACGATCCGGTTGCGTAACGATCAACGCCGCATTTGCCTGGCCTGGCTGGATGCCGCGACCGGACGCGAAACGGCGCGCTTGATGTTGCCTGAAATGCAGGATAAGGAACCGCAAGTCGCCACGCTTTTGCCGTGGAAAGACCGCATCTGGCTGGCCTGGGGACATCAACCCCGCGACTTCAAACGCGAACTGGTGGAACTGGTTCCGGGAAGCTCGGTTCTACCGGGAGCCGGAATCGACGTGGCCCTGGCACGCTGGACCAGTCACGTGCCCGACGAAGTTCAGGAGATGGTCGGCGAGTTCCTGCCGGGCTGGACATTGCTGACCAGGCAAAATCTGCAGCAGGCGGGGCATCAACCTGAGTTCGAAGGGCTGAAGGACCTGATGCAGACGCAGACTACCAAAGAGCACCCCGTGATCTTTGCGCGTTCCATCGCGGTTTCCAAGGATCGGCCCGCCAAGTTGCGCATCCAGGCGGGCGGACCCGTCGGGCAACCGTGGCAACTGGCCGTTCGCGTCAACGATCAAGTCTTGATGACCACAAAGCTGGACGACAAAGCCGCGAGTCGATTTGGGCAGTACGACATCGATCTGGCCCCCTTCGCAGGGCAAACCGTCTGGCTGCAAGTGGCCCAGGATTCCATCGGAGCAGCCCCCGCCACGGCCTACTGGAAGCAACTTGAGCTAGTGGAATAAAGACTGCCTGCCGCCGAACAACCCTGCCGGTCACCTGATCGAAATCCCGCTGGAGTTGCCTGCCAGATAAAAAGTCGCCTCGGTCGTTAAACACTTTTCCTCAAACCATTTTGCGATCATCAAATATGCGTTCTCGAATCGCGATGTGTGGTGTGTTAGTGGCGGCGACGGTCGCTGCCTGGAATTGGCCCCTGCATTTCGCTGACAGGCTGTTCGCGGCAGATGTAGCCAAAGCGGCGGATGCCCAGCTGGCTCAGGGACTGGAAGTTTTTAAGAGCCATGTGCGGCCCGCCCTGGTACAGCATTGTGGCAAATGCCACCTGGGCGATGACGTCGAAGGGGAGTTCGATCTGGGGACGCGCGAGGCACTGCTGCGCGGCGGTACCTCAAAGGCGGCGATCCTGCCAGGCGATGCGAAGAATAGCCTGCTCTATAAGATGATCACGCATCAGAAAAAGCCGGTCATGCCGGCCGAGGCGGACAAGCTGCCCGATGAGCTGATTGCTAAGATTGGTGCCTGGATCGATCTGGGGGCGCCCTATGACGAGCCACTTATCAAAAGTGACGGTGTGCCTGCCTGGACGCGCAAGGTGATCTCTCCTGAGTCGCGTCAGCATTGGTCTTATCAGCCATTGACGGCCGCTGTCCCCCCCAGGGTTGATGATCAGGGATGGAGCCGGAACGGCCTCGATCAATTCATCTGGCAGCGGCAACAGGCGGCCGGACTGACACCCAATGCCGCGGCCAGCAAACGGACCCTGATTCGTCGCGCCTATTTTGATCTCACCGGACTGCCGCCGACGCCGCAGGAAGTGACCGAGTTTCTCAATGACCAGTCGCCGCAGGCTTATGAAAAAATTCTCGATCGGCTGTTAGCCAGTCAGCATTATGGCGAGAAATGGGCGCGGCACTGGCTGGACCTGGCCCGGTTTGCCGAGAGCCACGGGTACGAACATGACTACGACCGTCCGACCGCCTATCACTATCGCGATTTTGTGATCCAGGCGCTGAACCAGGATCTCCCCTACAACACGTTTGTGAAGTGGCAGCTGGCGGGTGACGAACTGGCCCCGGATAACAACCTGGCGTTGATGGCGACCGGTTATCTGGCGGCCGGAGTGCACAGTACGCAAATCACGGCCAATGAAGTCGAGAAGCACCGTTATGACGAGATGGACGACATTCTGGCGACGACGGGGACCGCGATGCTCGGCCTGACATTTGGCTGCGCGCGGTGTCACGATCATAAGTACGATGCGATTCCCCAGGCCGACTATTACCGGTTACTGTCGACCTTTGCGACCACGGTCCGAACCGAGGTGGACCTCGATATGGACCCCGCCTGGTACAAGCAGGCGCTGGCCGACTTCGAACGATTGCACGCCCCCGTGGCCGAAGAACTTGCCCGGTTCGAACGCGAGCAGCTGCCGGCGAAATTGGCGCAATGGGAAGTGACCGGAGCAGCACTGGCGCAGGCAGCCCAATGGTTGGTCCTCGATCAGATCGAAGCCAAGTCGGCGGGGGGAGCGACGTTTACCAAACAAGCCGACGGGTCATTCCTGGCAACCGAAAAGAAGCCAGATAACGATACTTATACCTTCGTCGCGCAGACTGATCTGACCGGAATGACCAGCCTGCGCCTGGAGGCCCTCACCGATCCGTCGATGGTCAAAGGGGGCCCTGGCCGGGCCGATAACAGCAATTTTGCACTGACCGAAATCAAGGTCACGGCCGCCCCCAGGAACAATCCGGCTCAGGTAGAAACCTTGAAGTTGATCAATCCCCGCGCGACCTTTGAACAAAAGGGATTGCCGGTGGCCGCCGCGATTGACGGCAACGTGGGGTCGGGTTGGGCGGTCGATCCAGAGTTCGGCAAGAATCAGATTGCGGTGTTCGATTTTGAAAAGCCCGTCGGTGGCCCCGAAGGAACCGTGCTGACGATCACACTGGAATTCAAGAACAACGTCCGCCACGCAATTGGCCGGCCGCGATTGTCCGTGGGGACCGCTGCCAAGCCGCTGGACTTTACCGAGCCATCAATTGCGGCGTCGGTCGTGACCGTGCTGAAGACTCCGGTGGCCCAACGTAAACCCGAGCAAGTGACCGCCTTGACGAACTGGTTCAAGACCACCGATCCCGATTGGCAGGCCTTGAACAAGAAGGTTCAGGAGCATCTGGCCCAGAAGCCGAAACCCAAGCTGTCGAAGGCGTTGATTTCCAGTGAAGGGTTACCGGCGGTGCGTCTGCATACCCAGGGGGGAGACTTCTTCCCGGTCACATACTACATGCGGCGCGGTGATACGAATCTGAAGGATGGAGAAGTTCAACCAAGTTACCTGCAGGCCCTGATGCGAGTGGACTCACCGGCCTCACGTTGGCCGGCGGCGCCCCCCGCAGGAGCACGCACTTCTTATCGCCGGACGGCCTTCGCGAACTGGATGACTGATGTGGATGCCGGGGCAGGGGCCCTGCTGGCGCGCGTCATTGTGAATCGGTTGTGGCAGCAACATTTTGGACGCGGCCTGGTGGCGACGACCAGCGATTTTGGAGTGCGCGGTGGCACGCCGACACACCCGGAGCTGCTGGACTGGCTGGCCGGTGAACTGATTCGCAACGATTGGAAACTGAAGCCCATCCATCGGCTGATGATGCTTAGCAGCACATATCAGCAAAGCTCGCAATTGGACGCCGCTAAGCTGGCGAAAGACTCTGATAACCTGCTGGTCTGGCGCCGGCCGAAGAAGCGACTGGAAGCGGAAGTGTTACGTGATGCCATCCTGCAAGTGGGCGGAATTCTAGACGATACGATGTATGGCCCTGGCACGCTCGATACCGCCACACGGCGGCGCAGCATTTATTTCACGGTCAAACGCAGCAAGCTGATTCCCATGTTGCAGGTGTTTGACTGTCCGGACGGACTGAGCGGCATCGGTGAGCGTCAGGCCACGACGATTGCACCGCAGGCATTATTGCTTCTGAACAATCCGCAAGTACGCGCGGCCAGCAAGGGATTGGCAAAGCATGTCGCTCCGACGGGGGACACCCCACTGGAAGCCGCTATCTCTCAGGCTTATGAGATCGCCATGTCGCGACCGCCGGTCAGTGAAGAACTGCAATCCGAAATCACCTTTATCAACCAGCAGGCAGCTTCGCACCAACAGGCGGGCCATGCTGATCCGCGGCAGTTGGCCATCGCGGACTTCTGCCAGATTCTGCTGTGTTTGAATGAATTTGTGTACGTCGACTAAAACGAGAATACGAACATGCTCAATCATATTCCGCGTTACTTTGCTGAACCTTCGCCCCAGGGTGGCTCGCGCCGTGACTTTCTGCAACGCTCGGGGCAGGGGCTGGGAATGCTGGCCCTCAGCAGCCTGCTGCAGCAATCGTCTGTGGCGCAGGCGGCGACTCCGCACATCATCAACCCGCTGGCCCCCCATGCCTCGCACTTCCCGGTGAAGGCCAAATCTGTCATCTGGTTGTTTATGAACGGCGGGCCCAGTCATGTGGATACCTGGGATTATAAGCCCGAACTCGAGAAGCGTGACGGCAAGGAGCTGGAAGGATTCGATAAGAATACGGGCTTCTTTACCGGCAATGTCGGACCGCTGATGAAGTCACCGTTCAAATTTGAGCGGCATGGGCAAAGCGGCGCGTGGGTCTCGGAAATTTTTCCGCACTTGTCGAAGCAAGTCGACAAGATGGCCTTTCTATATTCGTGCTGGACTGATTCGAACAATCACTCCCCGGCGTTATTCAAAATCAACACCGGCATGTCACGCATGGGGTTCCCGTGTGTCGGCTCGTGGGTGACCTACGGTCTCGGTTCGGAAAGTCAGAATCTGCCTGCCTTCGTCGTGATGTATGACACGCTGGGGCGCGGGATTCCCAAAGGGCACTCGCAAAACTGGGGAGCCGGGTTTCTGCCGAGTGTCTTTCAGGGGACGGCGCTCAAGCCGCAGGGGGCCCCGATTGATGATCTGGAGCGCAGTGCCGATCTGACCGATGGTCAGCAACGGGCACAGCTCGATCTGATCCGCCAGTTGAACCAGCGCCAACTGGGCAGCGGGCCGATTGAACCTGATCTGGCGGCGCGCATCGAGTCGTTCGAGCTGGCTTATCGCATGCAGATGGCGGCGCCCGAGGCGATTGATATTGCGAAGGAATCAGACGAAACTCAGAAGCTGTACGGTCTTGACAATCCGAAAGCGACCCATTTCGCCAAGCAATGCCTGATTGCTCGGCGGATGGTCGAACGGGGTGTGCGGTTCGTCCAGATTTACAGCGGCGGCATGGACAACGAATTGAGCTGGGACGGGCACTCGAACATCAAGGCCAACCATTCCGGCTTTGCAGCCGAGACCGATCAACCGATTGCCGGCCTGCTGGCCGATCTGGAGCGACGCGGGTTGCTCGATTCGACACTGGTGATCTGGGGCGGGGAATTCGGTCGGCTGCCGATCGTGCAGAAGGGCGGGACAGGTCGTGATCACAACCCGCACGCCTTTACCATGTGGATGGCCGGAGGGGGCGTGAAGGCCGGAACGTTGCACGGGGCGACCGACGAGATCGGACACAAGGCGGCGGTGGATCGAGTCAGCGTCAACGATCTGCACGCGACGATTTTGCATTTGATGGGATTGCACCACGAGAAGCTGACATATCGCTATAATGGTCGCGACTTCCGGCTGACCGATGTCGCCGGGCAGGTGGTCACGCCGATTATTGCGTAGAGATGAGGTAGCGGAAATCGCGAGATTTCCGGCAGGATGGCGAAATCCGCAAGAATTCAGCCGAATTCTTCTACGAGGAAAACACGACAAGATTGAAACCCGTTTCATGCCCCGTCCCGAAGTACGCGTCTTTCATGTTTCCGACGAACAGGCCCAGCAGACACTGGTTACGCTGTTAAGGCAGTGGCTGCCGGGCGAATCGTGGTCGCAGGTCCGCAAATTGTTGACCGGGCGTCATATCCAGGTAAACGGCAACCTGTGCCTGGATGAAGGCCGGCGGCTGAAGGCAAAAGATGTCGTCCGCATCCTGGATAATGCCCAGGCGACCCCGCCCAAAGATGCCGATGTGAAGATCCGTTATATGGATGTGCACATCGTCATCGTCGAGAAGCCCGCGGGCATGACGACATTGCGCCATGCCGAAGAACGCGACTGGCCCAGCCGCAGAAAACAGGTGCAGCCGACGCTGGACGAAGTACTGCCGAAGGTGATTGCCCAGCATGACAAGACCCGTCAGCCGAAAGGCAAAAAGCCACCCCGCGTGCGGGCCGTTCATCGCCTGGACCGGGAAACCAGCGGCCTGATGGTTTTCGCTCGCACCCCCGAGGCCGAGCAGAAGCTGGTGCAGATGTTTCGCAAGCATGATATGCATCGCCAATACATTGCGATCGTGCAGGGGCGGCTGGAAGCCCCCATGACCATCACATCGGATCTCGTGCGCGACCGGGGTGACGGTAAACGCGGCAGTACGACCCTCAAGGATGTCGGCCAGAACGCGATTACCCACGTGAAGCCGATTGAATACCTGGATGGCTATACGGTCGTGGAATGTAAGCTGGAGACAGGCCGGACACATCAGATCCGCATCCATTTATCGGAACACGGCCACGTCTTGTGTGGTGAGAAGGTCTACCACACGCCGTTGTTCCAGAAGGCGATTCCCGATAACAGTGGCGCGTCACGCATTGCCTTGCATGCCGCCGAACTGGGCCTGAATCATCCGATTACCGGCGAGCCGATGCACTTCAAGATGCCGATGCCGCCCGATATGGCCGAGCTGCTGAAGCGACTGCGGGCTAAAACAGCTAAGAAGTCGTAGTCTGACGCTGCAGGCTTGAGCGCCTGTGAGTGGCTGGATTGCCCGACTCTCGGGAGTTCGGCAATTGCTGCACCGATCGCTGTCCGCGGTACGATTCTCTGCCCAGACGGCCGCCGCTAAACTATGATGGCGCTGCACTTGTCGGACGATCGATCACGAGGAGAATATCACATGGCCAAATTTGCTGTCATCATTCCCGCGGCGGGAAAAAGCACGCGGTTGGCGATGAAGAACCGCAAAAAAGTGTTTCTGGAACTGCAGGGACGCGCGGTCTGGCTGCGTACCGCCGAGCACTTTACCAGCCGTGATGATGTTGCCCAGACATTGATCGTGATTTCTCCCGAGGACATGGAGTTCTTCAAAGAGAAGTACGCTCCCAACCTGGCTTTTATGAATATTGAAGTCGTGGCCGGGGGCGCGGACCGTAGTGAATCTGTGCGGAATGGCCTGGCTCGCGTGCAGACAGACGTGGATTTTGTCGCCGTACACGATGCCGCCCGGCCGCTGCTGGCCAAAGAATGGATCGATCGGGTTTTTAAGGCGGCTCGCGAAACGGGAGCGGCAATTCCCGGTGTGCGGGTAACGAGTACTTTAAAGCGGGTCGGTGCGGATGGATTGATCGAGGCCACGGTCTCGCGCGAGGGGTTGTGGGAAGCTCAGACACCGCAGGTGTTTCGGCGCGAGCTGCTCATGGAAGCATTTTCCAAGCAAGGCAATCTCAAGCCCACCGACGAGGCCCAGCTGGTCGAGCAGTTTGGCCACCCGATCGCGATGGTGGAATGTTCGCCAATCAACATGAAAATCACGACAGCGGAAGACTTGCGGCTGGCGGAATCGGCTTTGAATGCCTTGCCGAAGCCCAACGTTCTGCGACCATTGCATCCGTTTGCGGATGAAGATCGGTGGTCGTGACTCAGGTCTTCGCCGACGAATGGCCGACGGATCACACCAACTCGGCTCACTGTGTGTGCTGACCAACAAAAACAGACTGCCGGCAACATCGTGGATGCTGCCGGCAGTCTGTTGCGATTGCAGTAAAGTTATCACGTAAGACCGCCTCAGGCGACCTCGCTTAGATTAACTCCTCGATCGGTCGCCCCTCGTTGAGAATTGGCAACGGCCGGCGACCCTGATCGAAGAACGCCTGGTGATAGTCAATTCCCAGGGTGTGATACATCGTGGATAACAGGCAGCCGGGTGAGGCCGCCTTCGTGGTGGGGTATTCGGCCCGCGCATCGGTCGTGCCGATCGCCTGGCCCATCCGCAAGCCCCCACCCGCGTACAACACAGACATCGCACCGGGCCAGTGATCTCGTCCCGCACCACCGTTGATGCGCGGTGTGCGGCCGAATTCGCCGAAGGTCATCACCAAAACATCATTCTGCAAGCCGCGGTCGTTCAGATCCTGAACCAGTGCCGCCACGGCCTGATCGTATTTCGGCAGCAGATTCTTCTTCAGCTGTGAGAAATTATCGCCATGAGTATCCCAGCCGCCGCCCGCCTGGATGGTCACATAGCTGACACCCGATTCCACCAGCCGCCGAGCCAGCAGGCAGCTCTGGCCGAGGTCATTGCGACCGTATTGGTCTCGCAGGCGGGGATCTTCCGCTTGAATGTTGAAGGCTCTGACGGCTCGATCGTTGGTGATCATCTCCATCGCATCGCGATAGAACTTATCGAGCCCCAGCAGATCGCCCTTGGTGTCGACGTCGCGTCGAATTGTGTCGAGATCTGACAGCAAGCCACGCCGGCGGTCCAGGCGGGCCTCAGTGACCCGGCCGGGGAGTTTCAAGTTGCGAACCCTGAACCCTTCCTGGTTGGGATCGTCGTCAGGAGTAAAGGGGTTATAGGAAGCCCCCAGGTAAGCGGCATTCCCCAGTCCCAGTCGGCGAGGTAGCGTCACATAGGCTGGCATGCCGGGGACATTCGCCCCCTTGGTGCGCGAGACGACCGAGCCGCAGGCGGGATAGATGTTGTCGTTCACTTCAATGGTTGGCTGATACCCCGTCAGCATCCATTGTGACCCCATGCCGTGACCCGCATTGGTATGGGTTCCGGAACGGACGACCGCCAGTTTATCGAAGATTTTCGCCTGCAGCGGCAGGTGTTCGCTGATGCGGATTCCCGATACGTTGGTATCGATCTCTTTGAACTCACCGCGAAACTCGGCGGGAGCATGCGGTTTCAGATCGTACATATCGATATGGCTGGGGCCGCCCGCGAGCCAGACTTGAATGACCGCCTTCTGGCTGGTTGAGCCCCCCGTTTCCGCAGCTGCCGCATCGAGCCGCAACTGATCGGCCAGGGTCAGGCCGCCAGCGGCGAGGGCACCGACGCGCAGAAAGTTGCGGCGCGAAACCCCGTCACAGGTCCGCACGGTCGTTCCAAATAGATCGAGCATGGCGAAATCCTCTTCGCAGATTGATCCAGTCTGCAGACCCCAACGGTCTGTAGTCTGAGCAACCGAAACTCACATCAAAGTAAACAGTGCAGGTAAACCGAGTGCCGCTGGCTGCCTCATTGATGAGGCCGTCGCGGCTCGGTTCGCCCGCATTCAAGTTGTTGGTCACGAACTAATGATTGAACATGAACTCTTTCGAGTTCAACAAACTCCACAGCACGTCTTCCAGAGCCTGCTGTCGCTGTGCGGCATTCTGGCTCAAATATTCAGCAGTCCTGGTCAATTCCGCCGGGGCCGGCAGGCGTCCCACGGTGGCGAGATACAGATCTTCGATACACTCCTGGTCGGATTTTTTATCCTTGATCAAGGTGGCGACGCGACCATTGCCATCGGCGATCTTGTTTTCGATTTCGTCGGAATTTGCCAGCAATAGCACCTGGCCCAGCGTGGCGTTCGACGAGCGTTCGCATTCGCAGCCGGTGACACGCCGCGGGCGGTCGAAGGTATCCAGGAAGTACGAGCCAAAGCCCTCATGCGGCAGGTCAATGGCCCGCGCCGTGGAGGCCATGTTGTCGAAGCGGGCCTTGCTGCCGGTCGCCTGAGTTACGGCGTCATGGAAGACTTCTGCCACCAGTCGGCGCCCATAGAACCGGGCATAATTCTGCTGGTCATACTTGTTGCCATCCGTCGGCTGCGAGTCCAGCTGATACGTGCGGCTCGTCACGATCTGGCGGATCACGTGCTGCATGTCAAACTTGTGGTCCACAAAATCCCTGGCCAGGGCATCGAGTAACTCGGGATTCGCAGGCGGATTGGTTTCGCGCATGTCGTCGATCTGATCGACCAGCCCGCGACCCAGGAAATGGCCCCACAGACGATTGACCAGCACCTTGGAGAAGTACGGGTTATCGGGCCGGACCATCCAGTCGACGAGGCCATGTCGCGGGTCTTGTTCCGCGGTGAAAGTCGCCTTCTCGCCACCCAGATACTTGGGTTCGGGGGACTGTCCCGTCAGTGGATTGCGGTCTCCCAGGGTGACGCGTGGCGAGGAGAAATAGGGAGGGGGCTCGCCGAAGCTCTTGCGCCCGAGCCGGGTGAAGAAGCCAGCTAAACCGTAGTAGTCGTCCTGGCCCCATTTTTCGTACGGATGGTGGTGGCACCGGGCACACTGCAGGCGGATCCCGAGGAAGACCTGGGCGGTATCGGCCGTCACTTGATGGAGCTGATCATCGCGCGATTGCCAGTACCAGTTGATGGCGGGGGCGTCCTGCCATTCACCAGCCGCTGCGATGACACCACGCACCAGTTCATCGTAGGGGCGATTGCGGGCGATGAGATCCTTGATCCAGTTCTGGAAGGCATAGGCCGCCTGGGTTGATCCAGCAAGGTTCGAATTCCGCAGGATGGTCCCCCACCGCATGGCGAAATAGGCCGGGTAGTCGGGAGTGGCGAGCAGGCGGTCAACGGCCCGATCGCGTTTGTCGACGGAAGTATCGGCCAGGAAGGCCCGCACTTCGTCCGGAGTCGGCAATCTGCCGCACAGGTCCACGGTGACACGGCGCAGGAAGGTCGGATCGTCGCACACGGCAGACGGGTGCAGGCCCAGCTTCTTCCACTTCGCGGAGACCAGTTCATCTATGTAGTTCTTCGCGGGAAATCCGGCGATCTCGGTGAGGGGCGCACCATGCGGCACCAGGGCTCGGAAGACGGCGACCTGACCCATGTAGCGGGCCATGACGGTGGCTTCACCAGTCTGCCCGTTGCACTGGACCAGCCCTTGTTCCGAAACGGCAGCCACGGGATCGAGATTGCTGGCGAACTGGGTCTCGGCCGTAATGTCACGCACGGTGCCGTCGGTGTAGGTGGCGAGCACGGCCAGCTGTTGCTCGGCACCGGTGCGCATGAGTCGTTCGGTGGGGAACATTTTGATGTTCACCAGTTTCGCGGCGGTGTCAGCGCTGCGTGGCGTCCCCTGCTCGATCCACTGTTGAATCAGATGATACGCCTCGGTCCCCGGTTCAATGCGTCGGCCACCGCCGTGCGGTGCTTGTCCAGCGGCCTTGCGCAGGAGCAAGCTTTGGTAGGGCGCTGTCGCTGATATGCGGCGGCCGCGCCCTTCCTGAACCAGTGCCTGATAATCGAATTCGGTATCGAAGCCGAAGAGCGACAGCTTGAAGCCGTTCTGGCCGCTGGCTTTGCCGTGACAACCACCGGAATTGCAGCCGAAACGACTCAACAACGGTTCGATCTCATTCGAAAAATCAATCTGGCGGGAATCGTTGAGTGCAGCGATCCGCGCGGGGACGCGGATCTCTTGAGATTGAAACCGTACCAGAATTTCCGCGGAACCGGCGGCGAGCGGCGTCACGAAGCCCCTGGCATCGACCTTGACGACTTGCGGATTCGTAGATGAATAGGTGGCCTGGCGGGTGACATCGGACTGATCCAGGCTGACGACCAGTTGCCGCCGCGCGTGGGCGTCAGACAACTCGACCTGCTGGGGAAAAATCGCCAACTCCGCCGCGTTCAACGGGGGTCCGCCGGACCCGGTGAACCAGGCGACAATTCCGATTCCGAGCCAATATTGCGAGGCACGCATGGGCTGGACCATCTGGTGTGTCTAGAATTTTCCAGCTGGAATAGCCAGCTGAGTGTGACTTCGAATATTCCGGGCGATCGATTTACGGGTGTCGAGTCGCAGTTCTTGTGTGCAGTCGTTGTGGTGTGATTTCCGGGAGGAAAGGCAAGATTTCACTTCACCGAAAATCTTGCCTGATCGTTAGCCGTGCTGCGGATAGCTGACATGAGTTTAACACATCAAGTGTTGCCCATATTGTAAATCATCGTCTAAACCCAAAACAAGTATGAACTTTCGGAGATTCAAGGTCCGTTGATTTCGCAAATTCCGTCATCCGCAGCAGAGTTCTTGTCGGTCTGGTGCAGCAGCTGCCTGCGGTGGCCAGAGATCGCATCCGGAGTATTGGATGCGACTCGCTTGATCACAATTAGGGTCTCCGCAGACGATTCCCTTAAAGAGAGTTGCTTCCGGATGACCTCACGTTTCGCGAAAACATGGCGGAACTGATTGCCCGCCTTCTGGCTTGGGGCGCTGAGCTGCAGCGAATGCCGCAGCTGGCAAGTTCTGCCCAAGTTCGGTGCGGTAAAAGTTGGAGTGGCAAAACGGCAGCGACAATGGTTGACTGGAGGGGGGAATGATATACTTCGAGGCGTCAGCCGATCGGACCGCTGACTGAGTTACGAATAACTACCAATACTGTCACGTTTCCCCCCCGACCTGAGTTGCAGACGGTCGTTTGCGGGAACGTTTCCCATTGATCTGGTTCGGGTCTGTTGTCAGAACGGGGTGCCATCATGCCGTTGTTTGAAATTGAAACGAACGCACACATCATGATCGGCTGGGCCGACTCCAAGGAGGGGGCCGAGCATATTGCTCAAGAGAACTATCCTGGCGAAGATGTGGTACGTGTGACCAAGCGTCCGCGCGATGTCTGGGTGATCTCGAAGCGTCTCCTGGGAATTAAAGATACCGTCAGTCCGTGTGATACGGCTCGCGACTGCCTGGCTCGTGCACAAGGCGATAAGGTGCATGCCATTCGTCTGTACATGCTGGATACTGGTGTCGATCTGAATGAAGCACAGCGTGTCATCGAGACAAATATGTCGCTGGGTTGGTAATTCCCTGGTGCGCGGCAGGCTGGTCTCCGGCCGTCGTAGCCCATAATACTGTTGACGTTGTGAGCGGCATCGCACGAGCCATCGAGGCTGTGGATCGCTGTCGCGGGATGCCCCGGCGGCTGGCGCCGTGCCGCTCATAATTCTCACCGCAACGTGAGCACCATTTCGCTTCCCTCTCTGAACGTGACCGGGCCGAAGCGGTCATTCGCAGGCAGCGCGTGGCGATCGACGCTGCGTTTCGGCGCTCCAGGCATGCCTTTTGACCCGCCGATGTGCTAACCTGCCGGGTGCTGTTTTCCGGTAAGTTTACTTAAAAAATCTCGGTGGGCTCCACGCATGATATTGGAAGGGATTGTGACCAGCATCGATCCCGCAGGGCTGGTAAATTTTGCCCCGATGGGACCGTACGTGGAGGCCTCATTCGAGACTCTCCGTTTGCGCCCGTACAAGACGTCGCGAACCTTCCAGAACTTGAAGGCAAATGGCCAGGGGGTGTTTCACGTTGTCGATGACGTCCTGTTGCTGGCCCAGGCTGCGATTGGATCACTGAATCAGTTGCCCGACATCTTTCCAGCCGAGAAGATCAAGGGGCAAGTCATCAAATCCGCCTGCCGCTGGTACGAGTTCGAAGTGACTGAACTGGATGAGTCGCAGGACCGCACGAATATCATCGCCCGCGTCGTTCACATGGGCAGGTTGCGGGATTTTGTCGGTTTCAATCGTGCCAAGCACGCCGTCCTGGAGGCAGCCATCCTCGCGACGCGCGTGCATCTGCTCAAACGAGATTACATCGTACAGGAATACGACCGTCTGCAGGTTCCCCTCGAAAAGACCGCCGGGGCTGCGGAACTGGAAGCATTCGCGTTGCTTCGGGATTTCATCCAGCGCCGGATGGATGAACTGGAAACGTAATAGAGCTCCTGACACAGATGGGTGCCCCTCAACCGAGGCATCGTCTGGGGCTCGAATTCATTGCACTCAAGGCGCTCCTCCGAAAAGAGACCATGCCCGAATCACTCTACATACTGGATACGTTCTCCCTGATATTTCAGGTCTTTCATGCCATCGGCAGCGAAATGACCAGCCCGGCTGGGCTGCCGACAAATGCCGTCTATGGAGTGACACGCGACCTGCACAGCCTGTTGAAAGACCGCAAGCCCGACTACTGGCTGGCCGCGATGGACTCGCCGACTGCAGCGGTTCGCAGTGGCTGGTATCCGGAATACAAAACCAATCGCTCTGAGATGCCTCCCGATCTGCGACCGCAGATCCCGATGATCCAGCAAGTGCTGGAAGCGTTTGGTATTCCGGTCGTTCAGCATGATGGCTGGGAGGCGGACGATGTGATCGCGACGGTGACGAAGCTGGCTCTGGCCCAGGGGCTGGAAGTGATCCTGATCTCCAGTGACAAGGATTGTCGTCAACTACTTGGTCCCCATGTCCGGATGCTCAACCTGCGGAAGAACACCTTTTTTGGTGTCAACGAGCTGAAATCTGATTGGGGCATTACTCCCGAGCAAGCGATCGATTTTCAATCGCTGGTGGGGGACAGTGTCGACAACGTTCCCGGAGTGCCGTTGGTGGGCCCCAAGAAGGCGAGCGCATTGTTGCTGGAATTTGGAGACCTGGAAGGTGTTCTGGCGAATGCCGACAAAGCTCCCGGTGCGAAGCTCAAAGAGAACCTGAAAGTCTTCGCCGATCAGGCCCGGTTGTGCAAACGCCTGGTTCGCCTGTACGACGACCTGCCGCTGACCGTGGATTGGGATCAGGCCCGCGCGGGGCAGTTGCAGCACGCTCGGTTGGGGGAACTGTTTACCGAGTTCGGGTTTAAACGTCTGGCCGACGAGATTAAAGCCTTGCGGCCCGCCCCCGACATCCATGAGCCAGTGCCCGCACCGCAGACGCGCGACTGGCATATTGTCGATACCCCCGAGAAATTTGCGTTGTT
>CAZQUW010000025.1:18419-21617 GCA_964596215.1 uncultured Planctomicrobium sp.
GCGAACATCGGCAGTGATCCGATGATCTTCAACTATCTGCTGGACGCCGGAGCACGCAGTCACGGACAGGACGAATTGTCCAAGCGTTATCTCGGACATGAAATGATTCCGATCACGGCCTTGATCGGCACGGGTAAGAATCAGAAGTCGATGACCGAGATTGATATCCCGCTGGTCGCGGAATACGCGGTTGAAGATGCCGAGATTGCTCTGCAGCTCTGCGGCAAGATGGAACCAATCCTGCGACACGCGGAGCTCTGGGATCTCTACTGGGAACTCGAACGCCCGCTGATTCCGGTGCTGGCTGAGATGGAGCATCGGGGCATCAAGGTCGATGCCGAACTGCTGCGTACGCACAGCAAATCGGCGGGAGAACGTCTGGAATTGATCCAGGCGCAGATCTATGCCCTGGCTGGTCGCGAATTCAATATCGATTCACCGATCCAGCTGCGCGAGATTCTCTTCACTGAGCTCAAGTTGCCAGTCTTCAAGAAAACGAAGACCGGCCCGAGTACCGACCAGGAAGTCCTCGAACAACTCGCAAATTTGCATCCGTTGCCCAACAAACTGATGGAGCATCGCAAGCTCTCCAAGTTGAAGAGCACCTATCTGGATGCGTTGCCGGAGATGGTCAATCCCGAGTCTGGACGCATTCATGCGTCATTCAATCAGGTCGTCGCGGCGACCGGTCGCCTGAGTTCCAGCGATCCGAATCTGCAGAACATACCGATCCGGACCGAGGAAGGCCGGCGTGTCCGGTCGGCATTCATCCCCGGCGAGCCGGGCTGGAAACTGGTCAGCGCCGATTATTCCCAGATCGAACTGCGGATGCTGGCCCATTTCAGCCATGATAAAGCATTGCAGATGGCGTTTGCGGAAGGGGTTGATATTCATACCGCAGTGGCTGCGGAGATCTATGGCTTTCATGCGAAAATGGTCAATTCCGAGATGCGCCGCATCGCGAAAGCGGTGAACTTCGGTGTGATTTACGGCCAGAGCCCGTATGGTCTCTCGGCTGCGATCGGGATCAGCCAGGATGAAGCCGGGCGGTTTATCGACGACTACTTTACCAAGTATGCCGGCGTGGAGTCGTTCATCGAGAAACTGCTGGAAGAATGTCGCACGACGGGTTACGCCACCACGATCAAGGGGCGCCGCCGGGCCATTGCCGGGATTCGTGAACTCACCGGCCGCCGGCAATTGAACCTGCCGGAGCGGACTGCAGTGAACACCGTCATTCAGGGGTCGGCAGCGGATCTCATCAAGCTGGCCATGATCCATATTCACGCGCGCCTGAAGGCCGAGAACCATCCCGGCCGCATGTTGCTGCAGATTCATGACGAACTGGTATTCGAAGTGCCGGAAGCCGAAGTTCAGAGTCTCCAACAGATCGTCCGTGAAGAAATGGAGCAGGCCATCGAGCTGCGCGTGCCGCTGAAGGTGGATGTTTCCGTGGGGGACAATTGGGCCGTGGCGAAGTAGCCGGTCTGATTGAGCGTCCTCGTGAGCGTTATCGTGGGACGGGTCGCCTGGCCCGTCAGAGCTTGTCACGACGGGCTCTATGAGTCCCGTTAACCCGTTTCACGTTGGCGTTCGCAGACAATCCTCGTCCGCCCGGTCCGGCAAACTTGCGAATCATCCAGTATTTGAGGATGATCAACGCCCGCTGATCGACACGCCAGATCCATCCGGAATTGGCCGAAATCCCCACCAGATTGTTTTCACCCAGATGAGGGCCCCATGAGTTTCAGTGTCCGGATTCGTTTGTCCGTCATGATGTTCCTGCAGTATTTTGTCTGGGGGGCCTGGTTCGTCACACTCGGAACGTATCTGGGGAAGACACTGCAATTTGAGGGCTCGGCGATCGGCATGTGTTACGCCGCGATTCCGATTGCGGGTATGATTTCGCCGTTTTTTGTCGGCATCGTGGCGGATCGCTTTTTTGCCGCAGAGAGATTGCTGGCGGCCCTGCACCTCATTGGTGCAGGTATTCTGTATTATGTCTCGACCGAACCGGGCAACGATTACGTCTTTCCGATTCTGTTGTGCTATGCCCTGTGCTACAT
Source organism: uncultured Planctomicrobium sp. (assembly GCA_964596215.1). Classification (GTDB taxonomy): domain Bacteria; phylum Planctomycetota; class Planctomycetia; order Planctomycetales; family Planctomycetaceae; genus JAKFVC01. The sequence goes on from CAZQUW010000025.1 coordinate 20,486, forward strand.
GCCGACTCTGTCGTTGACCAACACGGTCTCCTTTCACGAAATGAAGGATCCCGCTAAAGAATTTCCAGGCATTCGCGTGCTGGGGACGATTGGCTGGATCGCTGCCGGCATGTTGATCGGCAAGCTCCGTTTGTCGCCGTCAGGCAGCCTGACGCTGTCGCTGGGAGCGGCGTCCGACCTCGCCGGAAGCCTGACCAGCATTGAAGCCACGTCGCTGCCAATGAAGATCGCGGCCTTCAGCTCGGTCATTCTGGCGATTTCCTGCCTGTTCCTGCCGCATACGCCGCCGAAGAAGGATACGCAAGCCAGCCTGGGTTCGATCGTCGGGTTGGATGCCCTGCGGCTGATGAAGAGCCTGTCGTTCTCGGTGTTCGTCATTGGCTCGTTCCTGATCTGTATTCCGCTGCAGTTCTATTATGCGTTTACCAATCAGTTCCTGAATGCGGTCCAGATGCCAGATCCGGCGTTCACGATGACCTTCGGGCAGATCTCTGAGATCTTCTTCATGCTGGTGATGCCTTTCTTCTTCGTGAGACTGGGCGTCAAGAAGATGCTGGTGATTGGGATGCTGGCCTGGACAATCCGCTATTTCCTGTTCAGCCTGGGGGCCGTTCCTTCAGGTTTCTCCGTTCCGGCCCTGTACCTCGGGATTATCCTGCACGGGATTTGCTATGACTTCTTCTTCGTGACGGGGCAGATTTACGTTGATCAGAAGGCTCCCCGTGAGATGCGCGGTGCGGCCCAGGGTTTCATCGCGTTTGCGACGCTCGGCTTCGGCCAGTTTATCGGCTCGGTAATTGGCGGCCGGGTGCTCGACATGTACAAGTTTTCGACGACGCCACCGACTTATGACTGGACGAAGTTCTGGCTCGTACCGGCGTTTGGAGCCGTCGTAGTCCTGGTCCTGTTTGCAGTGTTGTTCAACGATCGGGACGTGAAGGCGACCGCGGAGACAGTTGCTTAGTCGTGTCACTTGCCGAGAATCAAATGCGAAAGGCCGCAGTTCACGAATGAGCTGCGGCCTTTGGCATTTACGGTAGGTCTTCGTGGTACATAGGGCGCGAGGAGTTCGCGTCGACAGCGAGGTCGCAAATCAGGAAGTCGCCGGGCAGGTGCTATTGAATCAAGGCCC
>CAZQUW010000025.1:21717-36609 GCA_964596215.1 uncultured Planctomicrobium sp.
AGGAGTTCACTTTCTGGCAGCTTCATGCGCTCGGGGTGCGCCAGAATCGGCTGATAGCCTTCTGCCAGCAATCGATCGATGGTGGCATCGGCGAAATCGGGCCATGATGTGCCCCACCAATCCATCAAGGTTGCGCGACTGTTGCCCAGGGTGGGCACTCCGTCACGTTCAAACCATTCCCAATTTTCTTGGGCGAGAACAAATTCTCCACCCGGCCAGACGCTGTATTCCAGACCGCGGGCCGTAATTTCCGTCTGAAGTGCCGTCACCCACTTCCGAATCTGCTGGGGGGTGTTCTGGGGATAGGCTTTCGGAATCACATGTGGTGTGCAAATTGTTCCCACATATCCGGCATTGATAAACTGGCGGATGCACGCCAGGGAAGCCTCGATATCGGGGCAGCCATCATCGATGCCGGGCAAGATATGGCTATGACTGTCAACTCGACCCTCGGCCAGCATGGGGATTCTGCCTTGTCTTTAACGTGTCTTCAGCACTCTCACTCCGGCATCGAACGCGCTGCACTACGGAGTTGACGAACTTCCGGGGGGAGCCAGGATCTCCAGACTCGAAACCTCTGCAACGGAGGTCTGCTGCCCCGTCAGGAGAGTAGTGTATTGGATCGCGTCGGTTCAAGCACCTGAGTCAATGTCAGTTGGGCGATCATTCGTCGAAGAATGCGGACTGCCCGAATCGGTAGCAGTTGCCGCGCACTTGAGCAACGTCTCTCTACCTCGAGCTTACAATGTCTCAAGTTAGGGTCACGCGCGTACTGAACGGATTGACCTAGCTCAATGAGTCGCCGGAAAGTAATTTGCCTTTGTCGGACTATGTGAGATTGACGCTTCGTGTGAAGCTTACGATCTCGTTAGGAACCGGAACTGAGTTTCAATTCGGATCCGCTGTGACAGTTCAGCAGGGCGGGGCTGGTCGAGTTCCGGAACCCCTTAATGCCCGTCGAATTTTGAAAACTTGCAGTTGGTGTGTCTGCATTGCGGGGCCTAATCCAGACAAGTTGTGCACTCTCCCTTGTCGGGGGCGACGGCTTAAAAAGTCGTTCTGTTGTTCGCTGAGTTCCCACGCAACTCTGGCCGTTTCGATTCCCGACCCGAGGCAGGCCAGAGTCGCTTAAGAATTTGTAATTTGATCCTTTGCCGGTCGGCGATGTTACGATAGTAGATGAGTTCTCCAACCGAAAAGTCACCATGGACTGAAGGTTGAGCGATCTCGCCGAAGCCCGCCACAAGTTGTAATACGCTCCAGCCTGAGAGCCTTCGAACGCGACTTCAACTCATTCAGTGATTGAATCGACCACCTATGCCCCATTCAGCTGCTCCCACAGTGGCCTCACAGAATTCCCAGGAAATCCTCGCGGCAGATCGACTTCGTCTCCGGCAATTAATTGAGCACGCCGCAAAACTATTACCCGCGCAGGGGCCGCTGACGGCTTTTGTCTTCATCAATACGTTACAGGCACTGGAAGATCTGCCTTTTGATGAAGGACTTCGCAAAGGCGCGAGACTGTTTCGCTGTCAGCCCTATCTCTCCGAGGATCGGTACCGCCAGAAACTGGCCCAGGGGCGGATCAAGACCGACGATCTGATATCGGTACTGCTCGAAGAACTGGACGAGTTGGGGGATTCCGCACACACTTCGCTTGCTCCATCAGGGACCAGGCTCGACCTGTGGCTCGCCATGCTGAGATATCCGTTGCGTTCCGTTCGCGACCACGAGATGCGCTGGTTTCTGGCGGAAACTCAAGCTCTGCAAAAGATGCGAGAGGAGACGCTGCCCGCCATGCGGGAAAGTTTTCTGCGTGAAACGCGCCACTGGGTTCTGAAGGATCTTGCAAAAAGTGGCGTCGTCGAATCAGACCAGGCTCGGGTCAGTCCCGGCGGTGAGACTCAAGCGTTGATGGCGGATCTGCTGGAACGCCAGGGTGTGGCGTCGATCGAAAGTTGGTCCGAGTCGCAATGGGAAAGTTGTTCGTTGAGCCTGCTGTGGCGAATCTGCCGTCACGGTGTCCATGGTCTGGAGGTAAATTCGCCTCTCGTTCCAGAAGTCGTGCGACATCGGGATTTGTTGCTGGAAGCGACCGGTGAAGACAGCGACGTTCTCGTGCATGAAGTGCTGATTCGGTTTTGCGCGGCGTTTGCCGATCAAGGCCTGGCTCGTTGGACGTTGCCTCATCGCGAGGCTGGTTTTTTTGCGGCATTTGCCAGCCTGTACGAACAGGGAAGTCATCATTCCGGGCAATGGCTGGAAGGTCTGTCCGGCGAACTGGCTCGCATACAGGGCGCGGGCCTGTCGCCGCTTGATTGTATTTACGACTCTCTGGAGTTACTGGGAGTTAAGCCCGACCAGTGGGACGAGTACATCCAGGATACACTCCTGGCCTTGCGTGGCTGGGCAGGGCAGCTCTGGCAGATGGAAACCCGGGAAGATCGGGTTGCGATCGGCGCTTTGCCCGGAACTCTGGTCGAGTTTCTCGCCGTGCGTTTGATCCTGGAGCGCTTAGCGCTGAGGGATGTGTTTAAGAAGGTGTTTGGCTTCGAATGTGAGCTGAAATCGCTGGCTGAATTCTTGATGCGGCGTTTGTCGAAGCACCCCGCGAGTGGCATTGAACAGCGGGCATTCCTGGTCTTTCAACTCGCGCAGTTCATGGGTTGGACTCCTCAGGCGCTGCATGCGTTGTCGAAGCAGCAGTGGACAGACTTGATTGCCGAAATTGAGGCGGTTTCGTCGTTGGAACTGCGACGGATTTTGCACCTGGCGTTTGAGCGACGGTTTCGGACGCAAACGCTCAATGCCTTCAGCCGGCACCAGCCGGCCCCGGTCAAGTCCGGCCGTCCGCGGTTTCAGGCGACGTTCTGTCTCGACGCGCGTGAAGAGTCGTTTCGCAGACATCTTGAAGAAGTGGCCCCCGATACCCAGACGTTCGGACTGGCTGGTTTCTATGGCGTCGCGATGTACTACCGCGGAATCGCCGACGCCAACTTTGCGGCTCTGTGTCCGATCGTCATCCGTCCGCAGCAGTGGGTGATCGAAGATGCGGTGTTTCCGTTTGAAAAGTCACATATGCTGCGGTCGCGAGCCCGGCGTGCGCTGGGGGCCGCGACGTATCAGATTCACGTTGATAGTCGTACCTTTACGGGGGGGACGGTGCTGACTGCCGGGTTCGGCATCCTCGCGTCGATTCCGCTGGTGGCGCGCGTCTTGTTCCCGGCGCTGACTGCCAAGATTCGCCAAACCGTTGGACGCCTGGTCCAGCCGCCGCCACTGACACGGTTGCGATTGGAACGCAACGAGCAGACCGCCGGGCCGGAAGAGGGTGCGGTCGGCTTCTCGATTCCAGAAATGGCCCAGGTCGGCGAACGCATGTTGCGCGATATTGGTTTGACGACGAACTTTGCGCGGCTGGTGATTTTCTTGGGCCACGGGTCGTTCTGTTTGAACAATCCGCAGAAATCGGCGTACGACTGTGGTGCCTGTTCAGGCGGAGCCGGCGGGCCGAACGCTCGGGCTCTGGCGGCGATGTTGAATAAGCCTCGCGTCCGGGAAATCCTGCTGAGTCGCGGGCTTGCGATTCCCGCCGACACTGTCTTCGTCGGTGGGCTGCACAACACTGCCGACGATACCGTTACCCTGTACGATCTCGATCTCCTGCCGCACTCGCATTCTGCGGATGTCGAAGCGGCACGACAGACATTCCGCGAAGTCTGCCGTCGCAATGCTCATGAACGTTGCCGGAGATTCGAATCTGCGCCGCTGCAGATTTCGCTGACTGATGCCCATCGTCACGTCAAGCGGCGATCGGAGGATCTGGCGCAGCCACGACCGGAGTATGGCAACGCTTCCAATGCGATCTGTTTTGTGGGGCGCCGTGATCGGTGCCGCGGGCTGTACCTTGATCGCCGGTCATTCCTGCAATCCTATGATCCAGCACAAGACGACGCCGATCTCACCATTCTCGGACGCATCCTGGGGGCCGTGGTACCGGTATGCTCGGGTATCAACTTGCAGTACTTTTTCTCATCGGTTGATTCCGAAGGCTGGGCGTGCGGCAGCAAGCTGCCCCACAATGTCACGTCGCTCCTGGGCGTCATGGATGGGGCGCTCAGTGATTTGCGCTGCGGTTTGCCGACCCAGGGGGTCGAAATTCACGAGCCGATTCGTTTATTGTTCCTGATCGAAGCGGCGCCAGCCGGCATGCTGCAACTGATGGAACAGAACCCTGTGGTCGGTCGCATCCTGAAAAATGGCTGGGCGCAATTGGCCGTGCTGGATCCTCATTCGTCGCAGATCCAGGTCTATCGTGATGGCCAGTTCCACAATTACGAGCCCGATATTACTGAGCTGCCGTCTGCCGCATCGTCCTTCGACTGGTATGGCGGGTGGCGCGATCACTTGCCGTTTGCCGAGATCAAATCCTGACAGATCTGCAGCCCGTTTCGCTGAATCTGTCAGGGAAAAGTTACATAGGCTTACCAATTGTCCCGCCAGCATTCATCGCCAGATTGCCGCCATCCATCGGAATGATGGCCCCGGTGATCCAGGACGATGCATCCGAAGCCAGCAGGACGGCCAGCCCCTGAATATCAGTCGGTTGTCCCAGGCGACCCATGGGTATGCCACTCAGCCACTTCTGCTCGATCGTCGGATCGGCAGCGATCCGCTTTTGGATGCCGGCATTGTCGACCTGGGCGGGCAGGATCGCATTGACGCGAATGCCGCGACTCGCCCACTCGGTGCTCAGTTCTCGCGTCATCTGCACCACGGCCCCCATCGCCATGCTATAAACGATATGGCCGCGTCCCAGGGCTGTGACGCTGGCCAGTGAGCCAATGTTAAGAATGCTGCCCCGTCCCGCGGCCGACATGCGGCGACCCGCTTCCTGGCACATCCGAAAGCGACCAAAAACCAGGTTCTGAAAGACTTGCTGCAACTGTTCTGCGGTGACGTCTTCCGGCCGTACCTGCAACCCTTCCCCGGCGATATTGGCGAGAAAATCAATCCTCCCGAATTCGCGATCCAGCGTGGCAAACAGTTCCGCAATCCGTTCCGGATGCGATACATCGCACGTCAGCGGAACGGCGCGACGCCCCATGGCGCTGACTTCCTGAGCTGTCTGCGCCAGTCGCTCGGTATTGAGATCGACGAGCAATAAGTCGGCACCATGTTCTGCCAGTGCGAGCGCGGTGGCTCGCCCCATACCGCCGGCGGCACCGGAGACAACGGCCACGCGACCGGCCAGGTTGAAAAGTCGATCAGTCATAGTTGTAGCTCCGATCAGGCAACATCACGTGTTGAAACTGGCGTTTGAATTTCTGTGCGAACGGCGCCGGGTGTGCAGCGGTGGCTTATTTGCCCCATACCAACTCGAGCAACAGCGGCCATTGCTTCGTCATGAAAACCAGACCCGCCATCCCCAGGTAAAAAACGCCGCACGCAATCACTCCCGCACGGTGATACCAGCGCGGGCGAACTTCGCGGGGCAGCAATGTGCAGTTCACCCACAGGAGATGAAACGATGTTAATCCAATCGCCAGATTGTTCAAATTGGCAATGACCAGCGTCATGAGCTTGGGGGTCCCATACGTGCTGAAGAGGTACGCACACACTGCGGTCCACAGGACATACGTGAACAGGATCGAATAGTAGATATGTTTGACGTGCTTGTCGGAGAACTTCTGGCGAATGCGGCGACTGCCTGACCAGAGGATGTCGGTCCAGCGCCGGCTGAAGTCATCGACAACTGACATCTGACTGGGGAGCATCACCAGCAGGCCCACAAACACGGTGATGATCCAGAGGATTTTACCGGTGGCTGCGGAGAACTGGGGGGCGTGGCGAATGCCGTCCGCCGTGATGAGCGACTGTGCCCAGTCGAGCTTCGCGCCGATCAGTGCCGAGTGCGGAGCGAATTCCAGCGACAACAAGGCGGGCAGGGCCATCCCCATGAAACATCCCGGTGCCCAGACATAAACCTGATCAACCAGGATATAACGCCACCAATCCTTCCAGCGGCGAAGGTTCTCGGTCGTGATGGCGAACGTCTTGCCAATATGACTGAGGGTCACATGGCGGCCGCCGACGGCACTGGGAATGGCCCCCACGACGCTGCCCATGCCCCAGCCCTTGTCACGCACGAAGTTGCTGTAGGTGGCATTCCCCAGGCCCCCACCGCCCGCATAGCCCGCGAACGCTCCCAGCACGGCGATGTTGCCGAGCGCGATCAGGGGCCAGGTGCCGTCCTTCAGATATTGCTGGAAGATATTCACGGTGGTTTCATGTCCGGCAACGATCGTGGGAACAGTGCCAAACTTGACGAACCCGCTGAAGACATTCCACCAGTTGGCCGCACTGACGCAGGTCGCGCCGATGATCAGGCAGAAGCCGAGAACGGCCACCACCTTGACCGTCATGATCCACTGCAGCATGTTATAGACCTTACCACCGATCAAGACGGGTAAGGCTACCAGGAATAGAAACACATACGCCAACCCTGTGACCAGCCAGCGATCCTCGACCCCGGGAGGTCGGTCGAGCCAGAGTGACGCCACCATGGCCGCGCCGTGAGTCGACAGCCCGGGAATCAGGGCGCTGAGATTCAGAAACAGAATCATGCCCATCCAGAACCGCGGCCCCGGTCGAGTGCGCATGAAACCCGTGAAGATGGGCTCACCGCAGAAAAGTGCGTAGCGGCCGCATTCCAGGTTGTAAAACACCTGCAGGATGATGGCGATCGTGGCGATCCACATCAGGCCGCCACCATATTTCGCCGTCACTTCGGGGCCCAGCAGCCACTCGCCACCACCGATCTGGATCCCCATCATGACGATGCCGGGGCCGATTCTCTCAATGATGTTGGACCAGTAGACTGGTTTGGGTTGTGGCAGATCGGCAAGTTCCCAGTCCGGCAGACAAGTGCCGGCTGCGGATTTGCTTTCAGTCATGGCGAGCACTCCAGACCTGGGCGATAGTTCGTGAATCAGTCATGTCGCTGCCAGAGATTTCTGCAGCGGCACCACATCTTACACCTTTACCTGCCGTTCTCGCATCCGAGGTCTCGAATCCTTCGGCGGTTTATAATTCCAGACTGCTGATGAGTCCATCGAGGGGATCATGCTGCCCCATGGAGGCGGCCAGCGGCCGGCTGAGATCAATGCTCAACGTCGATACCAGTCGTTGAGGTCAGGCGACGAGGACGAATGTGTGATCGCGTCGACGCGTCTAATCGGAGCTTGCTGTCAGACGTACCAATCTTTTCGTGTCAATGAGAGCTGATTGTTGGTCGCCGGCGCGAATACCACCTGGAAGAGTTGCAGCCAGCCGCTCGCAAAGGCCGCCGAGGAACCTGCCAGATAGAGTCGCCACATTTTCAGGAACCGGGCATCGAACATATCGGTAATACGCTCGGCGTGCTGTTCAACTCGTCGGAGCCATTCCTGGCACGTTCGGGCGTAGTGTAAGCGTAAGTTCTCGACATCGATTACGGAGAATCCGTGGTCCTCGAAAATATCCAGCAGTTGCTTCAGACTCGGGGGACACGCCCCTGGAAAAATGTGCCGCAGAATCCAGGCATCCAGTGGGGCGGCGAAGTTGCGGCCGATACTATGGATCAATCCGCGTCCATTGGCGGTGAGCACATTCCGTATCAGTCGACCGAACGCCGGATAATTCAGCGGTCCGACATGTTCGAGCATTCCGACTGAGACAAACGCGTCGTATTGTCCTGTAATGCTCCGGTAGTCATCCTCAATAAACTCGACGCGGTGGCTCAGTCCCGCGGCTTTGGCTTGCTCACGAGCATAGGCGATTTGCTCACGAGAGAGGTTGTAGGCTTTGACCGAAACACCGTACTCACGCGCCATATGCAGGGCGAGGGCTCCCCAGCCAGATCCGGCTTCGACGACGCGGTCATCGGGCTGGAGTCGCAGTTTCCGGCAGATGTAGTCGAGTTTGGCGGTTTGTGCGGCGTCTAAACTGTCCGCCGGCTGCGTGTAGTAGGCGCAGGTATAAACCAGCTGCTGATCGAGCCACAATTTATAGAACTCGTTGCCGATATCATAATGATGGTAGACGCTGGCTTTGGACTCGGCCAATGTCTGGCGACTGCGCCGGCGGATCAAGTCAAAAGGTTGCAACAGGCGGGAGAATCCGGCCGTGCGAGGAATGCGTGCCAGGCCCAGATTCAATTCGGTCAGCACGGTGATGAGATCACCCTCGATGTCCAGTCCCCCATTGGTGAAGCTCTCGCCAAATGCGATTTCGGAATCGATCATGACGCGCCACAGGACATCAGGACGCCGAATGACGAGCCGACCGACGGAGTCGTTGGCAGGCCCCACTGCGGTTCCATCCCACAACACGATTTGGACTCTGGGACTTCCGATCCGTGAGTGCAACAGCGACGTCACCGAGCGTTCGTACTGATACGCGGGTCGTGTGGAAGAGGAAGAGGTCACCGTGGGTCCCGCTGCCGGCCGCATACTGGAACTGGATTTCTGAGGGAATTCCATCGCGGACTTGAGGTTCTGTAGAGGACGGGACGTTCGTCAGTTCGCCGTATGATGCGCTGCTTCAGCGTTCTGGCGGCAATGCGACGCTGGAATGCCTTGAATTCACGGAGTAACGAGTGACCGGGAGTACTCGTGAAAAGTTCATGTGTTTTGAAGCACCCATTCCACGGCAGCACGCGTCAGTTCACCGGCGTTCTTAAGGTTCAATTTTCGCTTGATGTTTTCGCGATGGCTGTCGATCGTGTGGGTACTGAGAAAAAGTCGATCCGCGATCGCACCACTTGCCAGCCCCTGGCCGATCAGGCGAAAGACTTCCAGTTCGCGATCCGTGAGGCTGTCCATCGGAGACTGTTCGTCGGCGGTCCCCAAAGCATGGTTCATCAGCCGCTGTGTGATTTCGGGGCTGCAGTAGCGATTGCCAGCCATCACCGCATGAATCGCATCCACCACTTTATCGTTCGATTCTTGTTTACTGAGGTAGCCCATCGCTCCCGCCCGCAGGGCGCGCTCGGCATACAGCGACTCCTGAAAGCCGGAGATCACGAGAATCCTGGCATCCCGCTTGCGGGCTTTGATCCGTTTCAGCAGATCAAGGCCATTCCCGCTTTTGAGTGAGATATCGAGCAGTACCAGATCGGGGTCGAGTTCCTGGAACAGAGCAAAGGCTTCGTCTTCGGTGGAAGCTTCGCCACAGACCTGCAAATCGGGCTGCAGCGACAGGCGCAGAGTCAGGCCTTCACGGACCAGGGGGTGGTCATCGACAATCAGGATTCTGATAGAAGTCTGAGACCTGTTCATGGTGTCTTCCCCTGAGCTGGAACGACGCACCGGACCAGCATCCCTCCGGCATCACGCCGGGAAATGTGGAGTTGTCCGCCAATGATTCCGGCACGGTAATGCATGATTTCGAGCCCGAATCCGTGCGCACGGCCCGGTTCCGTGTGGCGTGTCAACGAAGTCGGATCAAACCCCACTCCGTTGTCGGTCACCTTGAGGACAAGATCGCCGTGCGACGTGAGGAGCGAGATCTCGATCTCCGTTGCCCGGCTATGTTTTAAAGCATTGTTTACGGCTTCCTGAGCGATTCGATAGAGATGTGTCGCCACCGTATTGTTGGCCACGGCAATCGAACTGAAACTCTTGAAGCGACACGAAATCTGCTGCAGTTCATTCGTGGTTGAAGCAAGTTGTTCGAGTGCCGACCTGAGTCCTTCGACTTCCACCTGGACCGGCATAATCCCGTGGCACAACTGCTGGACATGTTGATTCGCAATGACGAGATTGCTGGAGAGTCGTGTCGCGGTCTCGCGGAGTTGCGACAAGTTGGCCGCGCTGATGATCCAGTCGTGCTGACTGGTCGGAACTTTTTCTGGTGCGCGATTCAGAATGTCGACCAGGGTCCCGGCAAACAAGCTCAGCCCCGTCAGCTCTTGTCCCGTGCCGTCGTGTAATTCCTGTCCGATGCGGCGTTGTTCGTCTTCCGCGATTTTCAGGACTTGTTTCTGCAGCTCCTTACGGAGTGAGATATCACGAATGATTCCGGCGAATAGACCGGTGTGATCAACCTGGCTGACCGCCAGATCGATCGGGAACGTCGATCCGTCTTTGCGCAGGGCTACGACTTCTCGTCCGCTGCCGATGATGCGCGCTTCCCCGGTCTGCAGGTAATGCGCGATGTACGAATCGTGGTCGCCGCGATAGGGAGGCGGCATCAGCATGGAGACGTTCTGGCCGAGCAGTTCGTCATTGGCATAACCAAACAACCGTTCGGTGGCGGGATTGGCAGACACAATGCGTCCTGATTGATCAATCAGGATGATCGCATCAAAAGCGGTATTGAGCACGGCTCGCATCCGCTCCTCACTTTGTCGAAGTTCTTCGTCGCTGCGCTTGCGGGCCGTGATGTCGCGTTGAATCGAGACAAAATTGGTCCGGCGATTTTCAGCGTTAAACAGGGGCGTAATGAACAAGTCGGCGTCGTAGGGAGTTCCATCTTTGCGATAATTGACCACTTCTATCGAACAGGATTTCTTCGCCGACAACTCCTGCTTGATCCATTCCAGGAGTTTTCGGTCAGTCTGAGCGCCTTGTAGAATCCGCGGAGTTTTACCGAGGAGTTCATGAGCTTCATAGCCGCTGATGCGGCACATCGCGTCATTGACGAAGATGATCTGAGGACCGGGCCAATCCAGATCATCGGAAGTGATGATCACACCTTCGCCTAAATGCGAGACCGCTTCGGCGAGCAGCCTGACTTCACGTGTTTGATCTGCGACTCGCTGCTCGAGTGTCGCGTTAAGTTGCGCCAGGTTCTGTGTGAGCAGTTTGCGATCAGTGACGTCGCGTTCGGTGGTGGCGACGCAGGCTGGCTGTCCGTGCTCATCGCGGTACGCGGTGATCGTAACTTCCACGTCCAGGACCCTGCCATCCTTGGTCAGACGCTGCGTTTCGAATGCCTGGACCGATTCACCACGCGCCAGCCTTGTGGCATACGCGAGTGCCTCCGACCGCTTGTCTTTCGGAACGAGGTCGCGGATATTCATTTTCAGCGCGTCTGCTTCGTGGTAGCCATACATCTGCTCTGCACCACGATTCCAGGCCAGGATCTGGCCGTCGAGGTCATGCAAGGTTACGGCGTCATTGGAATCCCGGAGAACGGCAGCGAGTCGGCGGGATTCTGCCTCGCCGGCCATTCGCTGTGTGATGTCAATATAATTGATCACGACGCCATCAATCAGATTGCTGGTCGTCCGATACGGGAGGATGCGGCGCAGATAGCAGCGATGGCGCGTCTCGTCGGCGAGCGTCTCCTTGGAATTCTGCGCCGTGCCTTTGACGTGGTCGCGAACTGCATGAGTCCGTTGAGGCGGCGTGGCCGGACTGCTGTCCACGACCACCTTTTCCATCGGGACAAGCTTATCGAGGACCTCCTGGCAATTTGCCAGCAGGACCGTGTCGTTAAACTTCGGCGCGAGGTCACTCATCGGCCGGTCGATGTCGCTGGGCCGCAAGTTAAGCAGTTTGGCGACGGGGGGCGTAAAGCGTTTGATCCGCAATTGCGTGTCGAGGAAGATCGTGGCCACTTCACTGCTGGTCATGAGATTGGTTAAGTCGCTATGGGATCGGTCGAGTTCCTCAACCTTGTCCTGCAGCTGGCTATTCACCGTGGTCAGTTCTTCATTCAGGGACTGCAATTCCTCTTTGGACGTCTCGAGCTCTTCATTGGCCGACTGGAGCTCCTCGTTCATGGACATGACTTCTTCATTGGAAGCTTTCAGCTCTTCAGTGGAGCTTTCGTAGTCCTCAACGGAATTTTGCAGATCTTCCCGAGCGGCCTTCAGTTCTTGTTCCAGATGGCGGATGAGCTGTGAATGATCTTCTTCCGTGCTGCAGGTGACGGTCTCGGCGATAGCGGGACCGGCAGTGGAAGTCCGGTCCTGGAACGTGACCAGGAACAGCCCCGCCGCATCCTTGGGCTCAGTGACTGGCTTGACTCGAATTGTGCATGGAACATACGCCCCGTCGCGTTTGACCCGGGCATCACGGTCGAGGACGACACTGCCCGTCTCGCTGGCCTTATGAACGGCCGCGCGAATTTTCGTCCGCAGTCCGGTCCGTGCCAGGGCGAGGAGATCATGAGTGATATCACCTGCCGGAAATTCCAGGTAATTGACCAGGGGGCCAATCAGGTTGATGATTTCATGATTGGCATTGATCAAGGCCGAAGCAGGTGCGAAGTCGTCGAGGACCAGTCGCTGTATCAGTTCCTTGAAACCGATCGTGGGGGTGGGTGTGGGACGCTGCAGGGATCTGCGGCCCTGCAGTCGATCTTCGCTGGGGATGATGGGGACTTCCACGGCGGGGCGGCGGGGGGTATTCATCCGTCGAAACAGACGCCATTTCTTCGAGACGGGTTCGAAGAGGTCGACCTCGCCACTAATTGATTCGGAAGGCCCCAGGAGCAGATAGCCCCCTTCGGCAAGTGCGAAATGGAACAGGCGAATCACCTTGGCCTGCACCGCCGGCTCGAGATAGATCAACAGATTGCGGCACGAGATCAAATCGAGCTTGGTGAACGGCGCATCGCTGATCAGATTCTGCGCTGCAAAGGTAATCGAATCACGCAGTGGCTTGGTAACCTGCCAATGATGGGTGTCGCTCTTCGTAAAGAATCGTTGCAGGCGCTCGGGAGAAACTTCCGTAAGAATATTGTCGGAATACGTCCCCAACCGGGCCTTGCCGAGAGAGCGTTCATCAATGTCCGAGGCAAAGATCTGTATCTGGGGAGTTCTACCTTCGGTCGTAAACCGCTCAATCAGCAGCATGGCGATGGAATAGGCCTCTTCGCCCGACGCGCAGGCAGGCACCCAGACTCGCACTCGTCTGGCTTCCGACGGGAATGGAGTGGCATTGCCTTGCTCCGTATCAGATCGCTCGACGCACCGGCTGACCAATTCGGGAATGACCCGCTGTTGCAGGACTTCAAAGGCTTCCGCGTCTCGAAAGAACTGGGTGACTCCGATGAGCAAATCTTTGTAGAGCGCGTCGGCTTCTTCGGCGTGGCCGCGTAAATAGCTGATGTAATCTGCCAGCTGCGTGATGTGACAGAGCCCCATTCTGCGATGTACCCTGCGGAGCAGCATGTTCTTGCGGTAGTTATGAAAGTCGTACTTCGTGCGCGTCTTCAAGAGTGCCAGCACCCGGGTCAGCAGTTCTGCCGCGGATTCGTCAGCCACAGGACGATTGCCGCCCGCGACATACGGATGCTGGAGATACTTTACGAGCGTTTCGGGCATCTCTTCCGGAGGCAGCACAAAATCGACGACGCCAGTGGCGATCGCGCTCAGGGGCATTTGGTCATACTCGGCAGACTGGGGCTGCTGGACCATGACCATTCCGCCGGCAAGCTTGATCTCTTTCAAGCCGACAGTTCCATGACTGCTGGTGCCGGAGAGGATAATCCCCACCGCGCGTTCCTGCTGGTCTCTGGCGAGCGATTCCAGAAACAGATCAATCGCGGTCGAAGAACCATGTCGTTCGGCGGGATCGGATAGTCGGAGTTTCCGATCGACAATGGTCAGATCCCGCGTGGGGGGGATGATATAGACGCAGTTCGGCTGAATGACCTGCCCGTCACGTGCTTCGGAAACGGGCATCTTAGTCTGGCGGGAGAGGAGGTCGACCATCAAGCTCTCGTGCTTGGGATCGAGATGCGGGACCAGGACAAATGCGGCTCCACTGTCGACCGGCATTTTGCTGAAGAACTTCTTGAAGGCACTCAGCCCGCCGGCCGAAGCACCGATGCCAATTACCGGAAACCCAGGGGACTGGTTGACGTGAGCAGTAACATCGTCCGCCAAGCTGTCAGGAGCGAGGTTTGCGATGCCCATGCCCTCAGGGGGGCTACCGGGGGTGGGAACTTTGCCTGGGACTGGTGGTGACATGTGCTCCCTGGCGGGGGGGTAGATGTGAGGAATTGCCGGTCAACTTTGAAATCACCCAGCTGTGCGCTGGGAAATCGAGCCTTGCGGTGGGCCGATTACCCGCAGGCCAGCGTATGTTGGAGCGTTAACTATATACGGTTTAATGAGTTCTGAGTATGGCGGATTCCGCCATACGAATTATGGTGGATTCCTCGATACGCTTTTCCAGCAGAATCGCGCATGTTGTGTGAGAGCCGTATACGTGCACATGCACATGTACTCGACCGCATGATACAGGAGCGTATTCCGAATCAGAGGTTCAGAACATTGGGCGACCTGAGAATAGCGGAATTCACCATGCCCATTTTAGCGAGATTCCCGATATTCAAACACGGGGCAACGTTGAACAATATCGCACACTGCAAAACGAGATCTTCAGTGTGTTTGACCGTCTGACAAATGCGGTTCAAACTCCATTCGACTTTCATGCATTTAGTTAGGACTCGAATGCGAGTAATGATGGCTGATGAAGATGGGGAGATGCTTGAGGTCGTTGGGACATGTTTGCAAAGACGCGGGCATACCGTGCAGATCGCAACGAACGGGCTCGATCTGCTTGCCGCCCTGTCAGACTTTGTCCCAGATGTCTTCGTGATTGATCGCGACTTGCGCTGGTGTGGCTTCGAAGCCGTCTTGTCGGCACTCAGACATGACCCGCGGTTGTCTGCGGTGCCGGTCATCATGGTTGCCGACTGGCGCACGCAATATGAGGCTGAGGCCAATTCCAACGTGGTGGCCTGGCTGCAGAAACCATTTCAACTCGCTGCACTGTTGAAGGCCATTTCGTCAGCCACAGGCCTGCCTGAATTGTGCGACAATAAAGACGGATCGACCTCGTCGTTACCTCCCCGCGTGGTGGTCCACGACCCATATCCCCAGGATGGTCA